>JBJTQN010000279.1:0-21372 GCA_046075665.1 Armatimonadota bacterium
CACAGAGGCCTACCCCTACCAGTAGTTTGCATTTATCCGCTGTCAAAACCGCAACACAACCTTATCTCGAAAGAAGTTCTGTAGGGGCTGGTTTCACGCAAGCCCGAAGGTCACATAGCACCGCAATGCAAAATGGGCAGGCACAGAGGCCTACCCCTACCAGTAGATTGCTTTCATCCGCTTTCAAAACCGCAACATAACCTTATCTCGAAAGAAGTTCTGTAGGGGCTGGTTTCACGCAAGCCCGCAAGTCACAAAGCACCGCAATGCAAAAAGGGCAGGCACAGAGGCCTGCCCCTAAGATGGGCTCTCGGTTTCAATTTAAAAATTCTGCTGATCTCGATTGCTAATCCTTAACGATCAGCCCCAGATCACGTAGCAAATGCAGCGGAGTCCCATTCGAATACGCTGGCTTGTACCCAAGAGGGACCCAGCCCTCCGCAATCCGATAAACCGTCTTCGGACTGACACGCACCGCCTGTGCAATCAAATGCTTTGAGCAGCCCTTTGCCAATGCAACCTTAATGATGTCGACTTTTAGCGGAGTAATGGTACGAATGTTTGGCTTTGGCGTAAATGTCTTCCAACAGCTGGCACAGCGCCAACGCACAGTTCCACCGCGATTCTGACCAAACCTCTGCACGCCCTCAGCTCCACAATAGGGACAGCTCGGCCGCGCCTCAGTACGCTTGGGGTTCGATTGACTAAGTTGCACATCCATGAACTCCTGATACCAACGATGTTCGACAGCAACCATACTCAAAAATGAGTATTGCAGCATCCAAAATTCCGCTGTATGCGAAAACGTTTGCATTCGCAAATACTGGTATTGAGAACAAAAAAAAGTCTTTCCGAATTGCGTTTACAACCGCGACTTGTGCATCGGGACTGTCTCATGGCACCAAGCAGAGGACATACCACCAACCACCCCAACTCTCCCGGCTTGACCCCACCTGCATCCGTCCATCAGGATACACTTGATGCGTATGAGCACGAATGTCAAACGGATTGTGATGGCAGCAAACGGCGAGCTGACCGGCCGCGCCGAAGACCTGCTCATCAAAGCCATTCAAGACGCAGATATCATCCACGGAATTGATGGTGGCACACGCCACCTTCTCCGCCACGAAGTTATCCCGACCATTGTTACCGGGGACTTTGATTCCCTCAGCCCGGATGAACGTGCCCACTTGGTCGCATCGGGAACCGATGTCATCCACACGCCTGACCAGGACTACACAGACCTCGAGAAGGCGCTGACAATCGCCACAACACGCCACCCTAAAGCCGAAATCACGATTTTTGGAGGAACCGGTGGACGCCTTGACCATCAACACTCCGTCCTCTCTACGCTCACGAGCTTTGGCAGAAAACACCGCATTGAGCTCATCGATTCTCATGGCACCACCTTCCACGCGCAGAGCGGCTTGATCCTAAGCGATGAATCCCTTGTTGGCAGAACCATCTCGCTGATTTCCCTCGGGCCCGTCCACGGTGTCCGCACCAGCGGCGTGGCCTGGCCACTTTCGGATGAATCCCTCATCCCCGGTAAGCGGGATGGCACCCTCAACCGCATCACCAGCGCACCGGTTGTCATCGGTGTTGCAGAAGGTGACCTCCTCGTCCACATCCACCATGCGCCTGAGGCGGCCCGCGTTGCCATCGTCACCAATGACCAAATGCTGCAACGCCTTATCGATGTCCGCTGGCATGTCCTCCGCCCTAACCGGCCACGCAGCGCCGCACAGTTCGATATCGACAACGCCCCCGGAACCGTGCATATATTGGCATCCGATGATGCAGGTAACCCCGTCGGCTGCGCAACGCTTGCTGAGGTCCCGGATGGTTCCCTGCAGCTTCGCGGGATGGCTGTGAACACCCACCATCAAAGAACCGGCATCGGACGTGCAATCCTCTCAGAAGTCTGCCGCCACGCCGAAACAACGTCCGCACCGCTCTGGTGCAATGCACGTCTCCATGCGATTCCGTTCTATGAGCGCAATGGCTGGGAGACGGAGGGGGATGTCTTTCACGTCCCGGATGTCGGTCCGCACAAAGTGATGCGTTTTAGAGGAGTTTCCCATTGACCCAACGTTCGATTGATGTCACGCCACGTACCGAAGATGCCCTTGCGATCCGGGATGCCATTTACAAGCTGGAAGACCAACTCCCGGTCGAAGTCACCGATGAAATCATCGAAAAGGCAGCCTGGTGGGGCGCAACAGTCCTCGCTGGAAATGACACTCTAAACCTCACCCGCATCACCGATCCGGATGAAATGGCGTTGAAACACTTCATCGATTCTTGGAGCGTAATGGGAGTTCTGCGGGACATCCCTGCCGGCGCAACGCTTTTGGATATTGGCACTGGAGCCGGCTTCCCAGGCGTCCCGATAGCCCTCGCGCGCCCCGACATCACAACCATTTTCATTGACACCATGGGCAAGCGCCTCAACTGGATCAAAGCCGCCTATGCCACGCTCGGATGGGATGCACCGAAGACTGTCCACGCACGTGCAGAGGTCATCGGCTGTGATGAAAAGTGGCGCGAACAGGCGGATGTGGTTGTCGCCCGGGCGGTCAGCGCAATGCCAACATTACTTGAATGGTGTGGTCCGCTGGTGAAGCGTGGCGGGTTATTCGTAGCCATGAAAGGCCCTGAAGTCGAGCCATACGGCAGCGCAGCACGCCTGCTTGGCCTTACGCACGAAAAAACCATCACCGGGACCCTCTACGGAATCGAAGAGATTGAGCGCAATATCGTCTGCTTCCGGAAAACGGCCAAGACACCCGTAAACCTGCCGCGCGCCATCAACGAGATCAAACGTAAACCACTCGGCTAAACCTTGTTAGCAAACTCCCAAGGCGCCCGTATCATCTCAGCTGGGCGCCTGGTGGCAAATGTTTGCTCGGGCAAAAGTAGCGCATAATGCACGCTATGGACTCCACCGTCGCATCCAAACCTAGCAAGCTCTCCATCCCGCTGTGGCTGCAAGTCATCCTTTGTGTGCTGATCGGCACCTCTATCGGGATACTCCTCGGAAAGACCAGTCCCCTTGGAGCCGACCCCGGACGCTTAAAGTGGCTGGATACAGCGGGTGGTACCGGGATGCTGGTGATTCAGGTCCTCCGTGCGCTCGCAGTACCGCTAGTCTTCTTCGCGATCATCGATGGCATCGTCCACATCAGTATCCCAAAGCGTTCCATCCCAAAACTCCTCGCCATCTGTGCCCTGAACACCAGTGTTGCGATGTTGATTGGTCTCACGCTGATGAACACCCTCCAACCGGGAAAAGCTTGGCAGGGAAAAGTCGACTCGCTCATCAGCGCAACAGGTGCCAAAGCTCCGGAGGCCAAAAAGTCGGATGACCCGGCATCCCCCGGTGCTACCCTTGAGCTCCTCCCGAACATCACCTATATCGTCCCCAGCAGCCTCGTTCGTCCTTTTGTCTACAACAATCTGCTCAGTGTCGTTCTCATTGCAGTCTTCCTTGGGTCGGCGCTGCGCGCCATCCGGCAAAAGGCCATCGATGGCGCAGAGCTGCTCGAACGCGCCGTCCACGCCTGCTACCACCTGCTGCTGCAAATGCTGGAGTGGACCATCAAGGCAATCCCGCTTGCGGTATTGCTGATCGTGAGCAAAGTCGTTGGAAACACTGGGCCAAGCGTCTTCACACTCCTTGGTGGCTTCCTCGGAATCGTCGTCGCGGGGCTCCTAATCCATGCGATCATCTACTACCCGCTGGCAGCCTGGGTCTTTGGCAGCCGGAACCCTGCCACATACTTTGGTAAGAGTGCCGATGCAGTCATCTCAGGTCTCTCGACTAACTCAAGCCTGGCGACCGTCCCAATCACGCTTCGCTGCCTTGAAAAACTGGGCGTCTCCCATGGAAATGCGCGCCTCTCGGCGTGTATTGCGACCAACCTGAACAACGATGGCATCACGCTCTACGAAGCGATGGCGGCGATATTCCTGACCCAGGCTCTCGGGATGCCCCTTGGCCTGGCGGGTCAGATCACGGTTGTCCTTGCATCCTGTTTCGCCGCCGCGGGCATCGCCGGTATCCCGGAAGCCGGTCTTATCGTCCTTCCGCTTGTGCTCGGTGCTGCAGGCCTTACCCCGGAAACAGTTGCTATCGCCCTTCCGCTCCTGCTCCCCGTCGACTGGATCATCGCCCGCCTGCGCTCAGGGGTAAATGTGCTGAGCGATATTCTGGTTGCCATCCAGCTCGATGGTCCCCAAAAGCAAACTCCTAAGGGTTAATCAACCGTTGTAGAGCACGACCGTTCCGCCGGGCTCAAGCTGCCAGGTCATCCCGGCACCTGCGGATGCTCTTAAACCCAATGCATCATCGGAGTAGCCCAGCTGCCAGCTCTCCATCCCGGAAATGTCAACCCGTTTCTGCGAGAGGTTAATGACAACCCGGATAGACTTCCAAGGATCGCTTGCTGCGATGCCATCCAGTTCCCACACGAGGACCTGCTCCGGGATACCCGTGCGCACCAGTTTCACAGTGGATGGTCCACTAAGCCGGGCATTGCTGCGGAATGCCGGATGCGCTTTACGCAGAGCGGCGAGCCCGCTGATATGGCTGATGCACTGTGCATCCGCTGGTGTCAGTGTGCGCCAGACGTACTGGTTAGCCTTATCGCCCGCATTGTAGGAGTTGTGGTTGCCGCCTTTGGTCCGTCCAATTTCGATGCCACCTTCGATAAATGGGATGCCGTGAGCGAGCATCGTCACCGTGATGCCTGCCCTGACGGCGGCATTCACGCGATCGGAATCCGGGCCAGCCCCGAGGACACGCGCGAGCTTGTCGCGCAAGGTCATATTGTCATGGGCGCTGATGTAGTTGACGCTTTCAGCCGGCATCGCAGCGAAATCAGGTGAGCCTCTCAGCACACGTAGCATCGAAGCCGGGTCCCAGCACGCGCCGGTGAGTGCGCCTTTGCCATCGCCATCGAGGTCGCCGCGGAACAGCCCGCGGAAGGTGTCATTAAAGACGGCAACGCCGGTTCCGCGCTGATCGCCTTTACCGAGGCGTATTGGTCCCCCGCCGCTCCAAGGCTCACCATAAAGCACAATCCCTGGCCGGATGACATCGAGGAGCTTGCGGACAGCCTTTGCCGTCGCGGGCGTGAAAATCCCCAGAAGGTCAAAGCGGAAACCATCAATGTGATACTCACGCGCCCAGAACCCAATGCTGTCACAAATGAACTTGCGGACCATGGTGCGTTCATCATTCAGGGCATTTCCAACCCCACTTTCATTGATGACATTGCCTTCATGATCGGTCCGGAACCAATAGTAGGGAACAGCCGCCCAGAATGCGCTGGAGTCTCCGCTTGCCGGGATGGAGTGATTGTAGACAACATCCATCACCAACCCGATACGGGAGCGGTGGAGCGCCTGCACAAGCTGTTTGACTTCCCGAATCGTCCGCTCGGAGTCTCCGGGACGCGTGGCGTACTGCTCCTCAGGAACATCAAAGAGAGTGGTCTCATAGCCCCAGTTGTAATCGCGCGAGTGCTCAGGGTTGAAGTTCTGAAATGGAAGGAGGTGCAGATGGGTGATGCCCAAGCGGACGAGGTGGTTTATACCCGTTGGCTCACCGCTTGCTGGGTTCGATGTACTCATCGCGAGGCCGGCATACGTTCCGCGAAGGGCCTCGGGGACGCCGCTCCCCGGGTGGGTTGTCAGATCGCGGATATGCGCCTCGTAGAGAATGGCATCCGTTTGCTGCGCAACGCGCACAGGGCGGTCATTTTCCCAGCCTGCTGGGTTGGTCCGCGACATGTCGATGGAAATAGACCACTGCGCATCCGGTGTCGCGGCGCGGCAATGGATATCCACCGCATGGACGATACGGTCAACATGGTGATACATGAAGCGGTATGGCCGGAGATGAAAGTCACCATTGGCGCGGTATTCCCAGACACCGTAGCCGATGTTACGCATAGGGCGCTGACCAAATCCCATCCCGCTGCGGAACTCGATTTCAACGGCGTGTGCAACCGGGCTCCAGGTCCGGATTACAATCCCGTTCCGGGTGCACTTCGGGGTTAGATCCATCATCGCCGGGCAGTATTCCGGCTGATCCAGAATCCCACGCGGATGGACAGGGTAAGTGCGTTTTGTCCCGGAATCGCTTAGCGTAAGGACTTTGTGCGCAATGTTTTTAGGGACCGGGGCCGCAAGTACGATTGAGAGAAAGCGGGTTTCAGCAACAGTGGATGGCAGCCAGCGTTCTTCCTTGGTCGGTGCCTGGACGCTTTCTGGATTGGTGACAGAATTCTTGATGGTCTGATTGTTGTAATCGACGACAAACCGGACGATGCCACTTTGGCGCACAATGAGCTCGATATCGTCGCCACCCGGCTGAAAGTCTTTGCCAACATTGTCTGCCCACGTGCCTCCGCGAGCGACTTTGTAGGAATAGCTCCCTGCGGGAAGGCGAACAGCAAGCGTGTAGACACCGGGAGATTCAAGCTTCATCCGCGTCGTACGCCCGCCCGGTTGCCACTCAGCCTCGCCCAAAGCGCGCTGTATTGTGCCCGGAAGCGTAACCATATCGGCATCCGCTGCACCATCCAGCTCGGACACGGAACGTACAGGGATATGGACTTTGCCATCAATGGAAAAGGTAAACCGCTTCGCGGCATCCCGCAGCTGGACAGGAAGATCCACGACCAGTGTCACATGTGTCCGTCCATCAAGGAATGCGCGATAGCCGCGGACTTCACCGCTGTTCCATGCGGCTAGGTTGGGTGATGGTTCTGAAGTATGGTGCACGGTCATAGTTCCTGGCGTATCGGGTCTCAAAGTAACGGTTGTGTGCGATGTCATCCTGATACGCACGACGCAATAAACGCACCAGACATCCGCGGGTAGGGATTAATGTACGTGATGTCAGCACATTTGTGAAGCAAGCCGTGCTTAGATGGTTTCGGTATTATCTCAGCGCATGCATATTGAGTGGCTAGTGGATGAAACATACGAAGCGCTTGGCGGTATGGATACCGTTGAGGAGTGTGTCAAGACTGCCGTCTCGCACATCCCGCTGGACCACCAGCGTGGCCTCTCCCGAGTCGTCTTGCTGGACTACGACCCGCGCGGCCGCAACCTCGGTGTTTACCAACGTGACCACACGGGAAACAGGGTTGAGCTCTATCTGATACCGCATTTTAGAGACAGTCAGCTCGCACATCCGGAAATCCAGCGCTGGGTCTTCCAACTTCACATCGCCCATACCCTCTTCCATGAAGTCGGCCATCATGTAACGCTCACCATCAACAAGCGGATGGCGCCATCCAAAGGGCGGGCTGGTGTCACGGATGCCAAGGAGAAGTGGGCTGAGCAATATGTAGCAAAGCGCATGACCAGCTTTCTAAAGCAGCTGATTGCACCGGGCGGTGTTGCGCACGGGGATGCAATACGACTCGAATCCGCACGCCGCTGTCTGTTACCAGTGGCCGGAATTACCGAGCCGCTCCCGATTGGGGCTGCGGGTCATCCGGTCACCGATGATGACTAACTAAGGTGCTTGTAACACCTGTCCGGCAGCAGCAAGGCGTGGTCGGAGGGCCGAGTAAGAAACCGCTTGAGCGGGAGTGCCCTTATCGAGAGCAATATCGACTGCGATTGCGGCGCTTTCAGCGAGAACCATGAAGACAGGTTCCATCCGGACGCTGCCAAAGGCGATATGCGATGCCGACAAGGCAACAGGAACCCAGATATTGGTGCAATATCCAGTGCGAGGGACGATGCAACGGTACGACACAGGGTACGGCTTGACGCCGACCTGAACATCCCCTTCGTTGCGCACAAAGCCATTGGAATCCACAAATCGCCTGCAGTTGTGGGAATCCATGTTGTACGAGCCCATCCCGATACTGTCGCGGAACACCCTAGTCCCCCGGCATTCAAGCTCTGTCAGGACTGCGTCGGAGACCATCCGGCGCGCCTCGCGAACGTAGAGCTGATGCGACCATCCCCCGGTGCGTGGAAACTCATCAAGACACATCTTGTAACCGGACATCCTAAGGCTGATGTTGTCTGGAACATCCCCTTCACTTGAGAGGTAGTGATACCATCCCGCCTGCCACGCAACATGTTGCTGGAAGATGACTTCGCGCTCTGCGTAGGATGCCTCCGGCCAGCGATCACTTCCACCGATAAAGTCAGTCGACACCGCTCCATGGTTGTTATGATCGACTTTATTCATCACGATAGGGTCGAACTTGCCGAACCATTCGTTGTAGTTGGTTTTCAGGAGCCGTGTGACGAGGGCATAGTTGGCTTTGTTGTAGCTAACGGGTTTTACTGCTTTACGCTGATTAGGGACATACTGCGTCAGACACATCCGAAAGTTGTAGGCCTGTACACGGGAGTCACCGCTGCCGGTGGCACCAAGTGGTGCGGGGTCGATACCGGGGAGCAGCCCGGATGCCGGGTTGCCTTCGATGACATATGGATCGACCTTTATGGCACTGAGGAACTGGTGTTTATCACGGACTTGAACGCCATTGATGGTCTCGTTATAGACGCTATTGGATTCCCGTCCAACGGTGTACTTTACACCCGCACGGGCCATGAGGTCCCCTTCGTAGGAACAGTCGATAAACGCTTTGGCATCCAATGTCAGCCCGCTGGTACAGATCACCCGTTTGATGGTCTGGCCTTTCATTTCGACTTTGTCTACAAACTGCGCGTGATAGACGGTGACCTGATGTTCCACCAGCCACTCGAGAAGGACGCGCTCGGCAACATGGGGCTCGAATTTGAACTCTTCCGACTTTCCGTAGTGCGCTCCGCATTCGCGGTAGAACTCACGACTAAGTCCTCCGATGACTGCTTGGACACCTGTGTCGGTGTATGACAGCCCGCCGGATGTCATCCCGCCAACAAAGCGGCTTGGGTTGATGATGACGACGCTGCGACCACGTTTCCGGAGGGCGATTGCGGCGACGACGCCCGCTGCGGTTGCCCCGTAGACGCAGACATCCGCCGTGATGACAGGGCGGCTTGGAAATGGTGCTGGTGGCCGATAGTAGTAGAGATTTGGGTGTATCTCAGGTTCGGGGAATTGTGTCATCACGGTGTACCTTCCGTCCTATCGAGGCTGTCCAATGCGGTTACAAGCCTTGTCCAGTGTTCCCGCTGGCGCTGGGTTTCAGCGGTGGAATAAGGAACACAAATGCTTTGACCCGTTTTTAGCAGCTGTGAGATTTCATCAAGGGATGCATAAAGTCCCGATGCCAGCCCGGCAAGCGCAGCAGCCCCAAGAGCCGTGGTTTCCAGACAGGCAGGGCGAACGGCGATGCATTCTGTAAAGTCCGCATGTAACTGGATAAGGTCATCGTTCGCAGCCGCACCGCCATCCATGCGCAGCTCGGTGATTTCTTCGGAAAGCGCAGGCCGCATCGCATCCACCAGGTCGGCATTCTGCAGCGCGATGGCATCAAGGGTCGCACGTGCGATATGTGCCCTGGTTGTCCCGCGGGTGATGCCAAAGATGGTCCCACGGACATTTGGATTCCAGTAAGGAGCGCCAAGCCCGGAAAGTGCGGGGACAAAGACGACGCCGCCTGAATCCGGGACGCTTGTGGCGAGGGCTTGGACTTCCTGGGATGTAGCGATAATGCCAAGGCCATCACGGAGCCACTGCACTGCTGCGCCGGCGATAAAGACCGAGCCTTCAAGTGCATAGGTTGTTGTGTCACCCAGTGTCCAGGCGATGGTTGCGAGAATACCGGCGGGTGGGCTTGGTGGTGTGATTCCGGCATTGACGAGTAAGAACGAGCCAGTGCCTAGGGTGCACTTTAGCATCCCGGGCGCGAAGCACCCCTGCCCAAAGAGCGCAGCCTGTTGGTCACCAAGAACAGAGCGAATCGGAATATCGATGCCATTGATGGTGTAGTGGCCAAATGTCGCATCGGATGCGAGGACATCCGGCAGAGCGGATTTCGGAACACCAAAGATGTCACAGAGCGTGGGATCCCAGCCTTGCGTCTTGATGTTGTAGACCAGTGTTCGGCTGGCATTGCTGGTATCGGTCACGTGGGATTTGCCATTTGTAAGGCCATGGATTAGCCAGCTGTCGATGGTGCCGAGGGCAAGGTCCCCAATCTCTGCGGCATCGGCGACCGCTGGAATGTTTGTTATCATCCAGCACCACTTTGTCGCCGAGAAGTATGGATCGACGAGGAGACCGGTCCGCTCCCGAATGTCAGCCGAGAGTCCTTGTGCGCGAATTTGATCGCAAAGGGGGGTTGTTCGGCGGCACTGCCAGACGATGGCGTTACAGAGCGGTTTGCCGGTCGTACGGCTCCATGCGACGGCGGTTTCGCGTTGATTTGTGATGCCGATTGCGGCGACATTTTGCGCGCCAACATCGTTGATCACGGCATCCAGGACATCGCGTTGAACAGCAAGGACTTCGTTTGCATCGTGTTCGACCCAGCCACTCTGCGGAAAGTGTTGCGTGAAAGACTTCTGGTGGGTTGCGATGGGTGTGAGGGCTTTATCGAAGGCGATGGCGCGGCAGCTCGTCGTCCCGGCATCCACAGCGATGAGGACGGATGGTGGTTGGTTGTCCATGGTTGGAGTGTACCAATTCAGGATTACGTTGTTTGATACGGATTAATGGTGTTGCTGAAACAATGCTGTGGCATACAATGCGCTTAATCTTCCGTCTGGTGTGATTTGGCGATGCAGCCGTGGATGTCCGGAACACGAGACGTGAAACGAGGAAATAATGAACCGACGAAACTTCATGTTGACTGCAGCCGGGCTTGCGCTCGCGGGCACCTTTGCAGTTACACCTGCGCATGCTGACTTTTACGACTACCTCGCGCGTCCCGAGCCTGAGTATAAGTGGTCGCTAACGGAGAAGCGCGATTTGCCAGCCGGGACCATCTATGACATGAAGATGACATCTCAGGTCTGGCAGAATATCAAGTGGGATCACCGCGTCCAGCTGTTTGTGCCGAAGGAAGTAAAGCGTCCTGGCTACTGCACAATGCTCAATACTGGCGGTAATGGGAGCAAGGAAAACGACCTGATTGCGTTGACGGTTGCAACAAGCACGGGCGCGCCATTTGCCATCATCTATAACATTCCAAACCAGCCGCTCTACAACGGTCTTACGGAAGATGCGCTTATTGCCTATACGTGGGTCAAGTTTATTGAGACTGGCGATGAATCATGGCCGCTGCACTTCCCGATGGCAAAGGCCGTGATCAAGGCCATGGACACCGTTCAGGCATTGACGAAGCAAGAATCCTTGCCTGCGCTGGATCGCTTTGTGATTACCGGTGCATCCAAGCGTGGCTGGACCACCTGGCTTGTCGGCGCATCCGGGGATAAGCGTGTTGCTGGTATTGCTCCGATGGTCATTGACATTTTGAATGTGAAGGCACAGCTTGCGCATCAGCTTGAGCACTACGGCAAGCCTAGTGAGCAGGTTGCGGACTACTCAGCGGTTGGATTTGACAAGATTCTGTCGGGACCAAAGGGCGATCGCCTGATGCAGCTTGAGGATCCGTATTCTTACCGCGCGAAGTTGACGATGCCAAAGATGATTCTCCTTGGCACCAATGACCGCTATTGGTCCCAGGACTCGCTCAACCTGTATTGGGATGGTCTGGTTGGTGAAAAGAGCGTTTTGTATGCGCCAAATAGCGGGCACGGACTTGAGGATCGTGGGCGTGTGCTTGCCACGTTGAGCGCATTTGCGCGTTCGGTGGCGGAAAAGAAGCCGATGCCAGCGCTCCGCTGGACCCGCAAGGAGCTGGCAAATGGCAGCTGTGACTTTGTGGTTACGAGCAACACGCCAATCGTCAGTGCACGGATTTTCCGCTGTGAAGCGCCAACCCGTGACTATCGTGACAGCAAATGGAGCAGCATCGAGTTGACGGTGCCAGCAGGCGGCAAACAGGTTGTGGCAAATGCGCCGAAGCCAGCGACGGGCTGCGCGGCATCATATGTCGAAGTGACTTACGGCGCGGGCGCGGAGAAGTTTACGCTCACGACGCAGATGCAGCTGCTTGGAAAGCCGGTCAGCGCACCTAAGTAGGTTGCCCTTTGAAAAGCAAACACCCCTATTGGCTTTCCGTAGGGGTGTTTTTATTTGTGCAAGTGTGTGATACCACCGACCACATTTTGCATCAGAGAAACGTAATCAATGGCGCCTACTTCGGTGGCGGGACCACGCCAATCGTCAGCAAGATGTTGGCGTAGATTCGCTGCTCACCCGTTGCGATCACAAGGGCCACATCTGATTCGCAAGCAGCATCATAGAAATTGAAACGCTTGATCGGAATCAATGGCAGGTCAGGACCGAGAATATCTGCAAACTCACTCCAGATTGGTGGCTCTTTCCCATCTGCAGTTGCCATCACATGCACCTGCTCAATCGGCACCGCACCCGCAATCACTTTGAGGACCTGAACCGCGTTTAAGACACCGGGAGCAAGATTTAGGTAAACCCGCTCGGCATCCGGGTTGGACTTTGTCACGTGAGGATAGTTGCCATCCGTGATCAGAATCTGGGAGCCGTGTCCGGCACCACCAAGGGCGAAAAGAATCTCTGGATGTAAGAGCTCACCGCGTAGCATTTATCTCTCTCCTCATGGGCAACCGTATGCCCCTAATCCTTCAGCAATAACAAGTCATCAACATCGATTTCACGCTCGGAGCGTTCGTACGCAGAAAGGCAGGCAACAAGCCACGGGAGGGCTGCTGCGTATCCGGCCAGCACATCGGATGGATAATGCACCCCAAGGTACACCCTACTCGCGCCGACGATTGCGATGAACAGCGTGGTGATCGAACCTATGCCGATTTTTGCCAACCAGTGGCGATTTTTCATCCACCAATATGCAAGCGTCCCATAGAAACACATGCTGACAAAAGAGTGCCCGCTTGGGAAACTAAATGTCTCCTCAACCGCTAGGGCTTCGACCAGACTAGGACGCAGCCGGCCATAGCGGTACTTCGTCGTCCCGATAATCAGTCCACCACCGCCAAGGGTGATCGCCATGAGGATTGCCTCACGGCGGAAGCGAACGCTACGCCAAGCAATAATCACGCTTACTACAGCGACCGCAGACATTACGTCGGGGCGGGCTAAATCCGAAACCGTACGCGCAATCGCAGTTCGCTCGGGAGTCCGAAGCGCATTGCCAAGATTCAGGCCATCATGGTCGAACTTCCAGACGCCATCCTGCTCCCGGATGTCATCCGCGAGGTTGAGAAAAAAGACCACCGCTCCGGCGGAAACAGCAGCACCTATGGCCACCGGGGTGATTACCACCTCGACCAGCGGTCCCAATAGTCTTCGCCAAACGCCCATTGGGCAATGGTACCGCACACGTGCAATGGTGGATGACATCCGTGCCGAAACCCGGTAGGAAGTGCCAAAGAATGGGACTTTCTTCCTAGATGAACGCATCCATAACGCCCCCATACCAGCTGCGGGCCACCACTTGTGGCGTGTCCGGTAGACTGGTGCATGCAAACTCCGACTCCAAGCAGTGACCACCTGGCCGACTTCAAGGCTGCAGCCGAGGCTATACGGAGCGCGGAGCGGATAGTCCTAGCGTGTCATGTGAACCCGGATGGCGATGCGCTTGGCTCAATGCTAGGCCTTGCGATTGCTCTGCGGAGCATCGGTAAGCACGTGGATGTCCTAAGCGCGGATGGCGTCCCGGAAACCCTTCGCTTCCTTCCAGAGTCATCGACGGTGATGCATGCTAGCCCGATTGCAAAGTACGACCTTGGAATCGGGATGGATGCCGGGGATGCAAAGCGCATGGGGCCGAATATGGACACCATTCTTGGCTGTCCAACCGTGATCGACATCGACCACCACGTGACGAGTGGTGTCTTTGGAAACATCCGAATCGTGGATGGTCACCGTGCATCCACGAGTGAGCTCGTCCACGACTTGCTGGTTATACTCGAGATTCCTCTCAACGCTGAGATTGCCCAATGCCTGATGTGTGGCATCTATACTGACACAGGGGGATTTCGCTATCCATCAACAACATCCGGAACGTACCAGATTGGTGCAGCGCTCCGGGATGCTGGTGCAAACGCAGATGTAATCGTCTCCAATGTTTTTGAAAACCGTACGGAGTCTGCACAGCGTCTGCTAGGCCGAGCCTTGGTCCAGATGGGCAAAAGCGGAAGCGGCGCAATTGTTTGGAGCGTAATCACGCTGAGTGACTTTGCTGCGACCGGGGCGTTGGATTCAGAAACGGATGGCGTTTCGCACGCGCTACGCAGTGTCCGCGGTGCAAAGGTCTCTATCCTGATGCGTGAGCAGGCGGCGGGCGGCTTCCGAACGAGCCTTCGGTGTACAGAAGGCATTGATGTCTCCAAGGTCGCAGCACAGTTTGGCGGCGGTGGACATCGGCTAGCGAGCGGCTGCACCGTGCAAGGAGCTACGCCGGATGATGCTCTCCAACACGTTCTGAATGCTCTTGCAGGAGCTGGAGTGAACTAAGTGCTGGAGTGGACATTTCTCGGAACCAGCGCTGGATCACCGAGCCGAACGCGAAATGTATCATCCCTTGCGCTTCGCCTGCCGCAGCGGAGTGAGTGGTGGCTGTTTGATTGTGGTGAGGGAACGCAGCACCAGCTTCTGCGAACGCCACATTTACGACTCAGTCAGCTCACCCGGATTTTTGTGACGCACATGCATGGCGACCACTTTTACGGATTGCCAGGGTTATTGGCAAGTCGCGGTCTTGCGCTAGGGGGTGCATCTGAGGTCACGATTCATGGACCGGATGGTCTTGGCCGGTGGCTTAACAGCACACTTCGCCTTACAGGCAACCGCCCCGCCTATCCAATTGTCAACGATGTGGTTTCACAAGGGTGGAGCCTTCGTGAGGATGGCTTCAAAGTAGATGTCTGTCCTACCGATCACCGAGTTGAGAGTTACGCATATCGGATTCGCGAGGCGGATACACCCGGAGCATTTGATGTTGATAAAGCGCTCGCGGATGGTCTTCCATCCGGTCGGCTGTTCGGGCAACTAAAGGCCGGTAAAATTGTCACGCTACCAGATGGTCGTGTCATTAATGGTGCCGAATATGTGGGTGAAACCAAGCGTGGACGGATGACGGTTTACACCGGCGATACGCGGCCATCGGATGCCGTTATGGAGCTGTCAGCGGGAGCTGATTTGTTGATTCATGAGGCAACCTTCCATTCGAGCGAGCAGGCACAGGCTGAAAAGTCGGCACACTCAACAAGCCGTGAGGCTGCGAATGTTGCCCTACGGGCGGATGTCAAAGAGCTGGTAATAACGCATTTTTCGAGTCGTTATGATCCGGACACGGCAGATATCGGGATGGGAATGCTCTTGGACGATGCACGGGCGGTGTTTCCAAACACCCGCCTCGCGAGTGATTTCCAGCGCTTTACGATTGAGCGTTCGGCTTCCTAGACTGTGTCAAGCAGGTAGGCGCAGAGACTTTCGACGTGACCATTTACTGACTTGTAACTGCGACTTTGCTCATCCATGCTACGAAGTGCGGCAGCCAAAGCCTGTGCATCTGCTTGGACCCTTCGGACTGCCGACAGCGGCTCTACTGTTACCCGGATGGTGAAGATAAAGGCCTGATGTTCCGGAATCCGGCGGATGACTTGGCGTTCAACGCGTAAAAACGCATCCCCGCCGGCGTAAGGCGGTTCGGTTTGTACGGGATGTGTGTCCAGCCCAGGGGTGGTTGCAATCCCCCAGGTAAAGCGTACAAATGGCCCCTTTTCAATGAGCATCTGCTGCAGCTTTCTAGCAGCGGAAAGTGTCTGTTCCATATGGGGAACGGGTGTGTGCGTAGCGATAAAGGAGCGACCTATTTTTTCCTCCGGCGCCCAGCGGCTGGGCGCTGCAATCGATAAAAATGCGTTGCGGTCAGTACCATCTGGATTGATCTGGACAACCGCGATGTCTTCCGCGATGGCCAATGACAGCGCCTCAAGACGTTGGTGAAGCGGCAGTTCGGTGTCCATCCAGGATCGATGAATGGCAATGTTCCGCGGAAACGTTGCATTGACTTCGATTAGGGTCTGGTCGCGTTCGGCGACGAGCTGTTCAATCGCTGCTGTCGCGATTGCTGAATCAAACTCCGCCAGCAAGACAAGTGGACGGTACGCCTGAATCTGCCTCTTATTTTCAAGAAGGCCAGTCGTTCCCTGATCGAGCTGCAATGCAAGCACATCTAGGATGCCATTCCCAAAGTCTGTCCCGAGAGGCAGCAAGCTGGGAGTTGTGGTGTAAATGCCTTTTTGGAAAGGTCTATAGCACGGTATGGCTGGGAGCATCGTGTCCATAAAAACAAAAAGCGCCCGCTGGTCAGCGGCCGCAATATTCATCGGGTTTTTCAACCATCGACGTATTCAAGATATCGCGGCCGCCGTAAGAATTCTCCCGGTTTGCCTGTCTTTAGAATTCGTCATTTTCAGGATAATGGTCCAACAAAGCCATGAAAATGGTGACTTTCACATGAAAAGACAGGCAATTTACTACTTTTATTGACCATTAAGCATCTCGTAAAAATGTCATTTTACGACGATAGAGTGCGATGCACCCAAACGCCGGAAGGCAACCAAGAACAAAGGTGATGCTGGCTGGTTCGGGAGCGACGGTTGCACTCGGTTCCATCCAGCCGCTGATAAGAAGGTCTGTACTTAGGCCATTGGGGTTATCGGCAGCGGTGGTACTCCCACCGAGGCGCCACGTCCCAGCTGCAGACTCTGCCTGGTATCCGTAGAACCGGACCTCGAGCGGTACGGTTTCATCCGTCCAGATACCGCCCGTCTGGAGATCATGCCTCCGGACTTTGGTATTGTCTGGGAGTGTTGCGCTGTAGATGCCTGTCCCAAAGCTGTTGGCACTCGTCCGCACCTCTAAGCCACCGGGACCTGTCAGGCTTCTGCGTTCCGCAAAGCTGATCGAATCGACACGTACGCGGTAGCCAAACGCCGATGACAGGTTGAGAGTGAAATAGTCATTTGGGTCAAAGGCGGTTGATGTCCAGCCACCGGCTGCCATCCCGCCGCTGCCAGCGACTGTGGTAATGCCGCTACCGCGGGTGATTCCTGAAACGGTCAGGAGATTCGGGACACTGTCGGCGAGCGGCAATGTCGTGAGTTGATTACCGGGTAGTCCGGTGAATGAATAACGAATTTGAAATTGCTGTGCGTGGCACGGGGCGGCCAGCAGGAGCAGGCTGACGATGAGTTTGAGTACGCAGCCAAGAGATTTGATGTTTACGGGGTGATGTGTTGACGACATGAATGTTCCTCCACATCACCAATCGAAAAAATTGGTGCGATTACTACACTTTTTGAAAGATTTCTTTACTCAATTTGATTGTCAATGTCTTTCTTGGCTCTGGTTGACATTTCAGGCGTCAAGGGAGTTGAGAAGACTATTGGTTTTCCAGCAAAAAAACTGCAAGACTCCATTCCTTGCCGGTACCCGGGATATTGGCCTACATGACCAGCATCTCTATCGGTCTCTCTTCCTCAAAAATCCCAGAACCGCTTGGTGTGGCACACATCAGGGGGATCGGTCGCGCTTCATCCAAAGCAACACCAAGCTGTGCAATCGCACTCCATCAAAGATCGAAAAGTCCCTCCACCGCTCACACATCCGGGGAATCGGTCGCGCTTCATCCTAAGCAACACCAATCTGTGCAATCGCTCTCCATCAAAATTCGAAAAATCCCTCCACCGCTCACACATCCGGGGAATCTGTCGCGCTTCGTCCCAAGCAACACCAAGCTGTGCAATCGCACTCCATCAAAGATCGAAAAATCCCTCCACCGCTCACACATCCGGGGAATCGGTCGCGGATGGTAACATTTCTTGTTGCATAGGAGGCATTGACGTGGACATTACAGTTGGTGGGCGACGGGTCGCCCGAAGGGCATACGGATTTGATGAAGTCGCATTGGCGCCTGGTCCACTCGTCGTCGATGCAAAAGATGTAGACGTATCCTGGAAGCTTGGTAACTTGACAATCCAGTGCCCAATCCTTGCATCCAGCCTTGATGGCGCAGTCAATCCAGCGCTCGCTGCCGAAATGAGCCGTCTCGGAGGTCTCGCGGTGCTAAACCTCGATGGCATCCAAACTCGTTATGAGAATGCTGAAGAGATACTTCAGCAGATTGCCGATCATCCAGCACAAGGCGTGATTCGTTTCATTCAAGACCTCTACGCTGCCGCTCCTGTGCGCGCTGACCTGATAGCACTTCGCATCAAGCAAATCAAAGCGAATGGCGGAATCGCGGCCGTTGCTGCAGCGCCGCACACTGCACACAAAGCTGCTGAAGCTGCCGTTGCCGCTGGCGCAGATGTCTTTGTCATCCAGAGTACCGTTGGTACCGTAAAGTTCGAGTCATCCACGATTCCAGAATTCCCGGTCGCTGAATTCTGTAAGAACTCGCCTATCCCAGTCATTGTTGGCAATACGGTTGGCTATCAGGCCACGTACGAGCTGATGGATGCCGGCGCGGCAGCCATTCTCGTGGGCGTAGGTCCTGGACACATCTGTACAAGCCGTAAAGTCCTTGGAATCGGTGTCCCACAGATCACCGCAACCGCAGACTGTGCGGCTGCCCGTGATGACTACTTCGAGAAGACGGGGCGTTGTGTTCCTATCATCACGGATGGTGGCATCCGAAATGGTGGTGACATTTCGAAGGCGATTGCCGCAGGCGCTGATGCGGTGATGCTTGGTTCGACAATCGCAGCTGCCAAGGAAGCACCAGCCCCGGGATACTCTTGGGGGATGGCGACATCGAGCGCTGACCTCCCACGCGGAACCCGCATTCAGGTCGGTATCAGCGGAACCCTTGAAGAAATCCTCTATGGTCCTGCCCACCGTGATGATGGAACGATGAACTTGGTTGGCGCGCTGCGCCTCTCGATGGGCTCACTTGGTGCACATAACATCAAGGAAATGCAGAATGTGCAGATGTTTGTGGCGCCATCCCTGCCAACCGAAGGCAAGTCTCTCCAACGGTCTCAGGGCGTCGGCTAAGACCCCAACCTTACATCGTAAAACCCCGGCATCAAACCGGGGTTTTTCTGTATTTCAATGACTCTCGCGTGATACCATTTTATCCAAACTTCCTGGAGTCTCACGCATTGGAATCCCCCGCACACTGTCCTGAAAGGTCGTCCGAGTAATGTCCGAATCGACCGCCACTCTCCGCCCAACCGATGAGCTCGTCGTCGTGTTGGATTTTGGAGGACAGTACTCACAGTTGATTGCCCGCCGGGTTCGTGAGTGTCAGGTTTTCTGCGAAATGGTCCCGTGTGACACCCCGATGGAAGAGATTCTGGCAAAGAATCCCATCGGCATTATCTTCAGTGGTGGTCCAAACAGTGTCTATGAACCGGATGCTCCTACGGTCGACATGGCCATCTTTGATTCAGGCATTCCGATTCTCGGCATTTGCTACGGTCACCAGCTGATTGCAAAGCTCAATGGCGGCTCGGTTGTCTCAGCAACAAACGCCGAGTATGGCAAGACCCATATCGACATCCTCGGTGGCAAAGATCTTTACGCCGGGCTGAACAAAGACCTCATTGGCTGGATGTCTCATTCGGATACGGTAGAGATTGCTCCTGCTGGTTTTGAAGTTACGGCGAAGACGACCGTCACGCCGGTTGCCGGAATGGCAGATCATGCACGCCGGATTTACTCGACCCAGATTCATATCGAAGTAGCGCACACGCCGTGGGGAATGGATGTTTTCCGGAACTTCCTCTACAACATTTGTGGTGCCAAGGGTCTCTGGACCATGGGCTCCTTCATCGACAACACCGTCGCAGCAATCCGTGAGCAAGTTGGTGACAAAAAGGTCATCTGCGGCCTCTCCGGAGGCGTCGACTCAGTTGTCGTTGCAGCACTCATCCACAAGGCAATCGGCGCACAGCTGACTTGTATCTTTGTGAACACCGGGCTTCTCCGCATGGATGAAGGTACTCAGGTCAAGCGTAACCTTGGCGAGCACCTGAACATCAACCTTGTCTACGCGGATGAGAAAGAGCGCTTCCTCGACCGTCTCAAGGGCATTTCCGACCCGGAGCTCAAGCGTAAGACGATTGGTAAGGAGTTCATCGAGGTCTTTGATGAAATCGCTGCGACCATCGATGGCGCAGAGTTCCTTGCTCAGGGCACCCTCTACTCGGATGTTGTTGAGTCAGGTGGAACCAAAAAGGGCCACTTGATCAAGAGCCACCACAATGTGGGTGGGCTTCCTGAGCACATGAAACTCAAGCTCGTTGAGCCATTGCGTCTTCTCTTTAAGGATGAAGTCCGTAAGGTTGGTGAAGAACTCGGGCTTCCGAGTGAAATGGTTTGGCGCCAGCCATTCCCCGGACCTGGACTTGCGATTCGTATCCTCGGAGAAGTCACTCTCGAGAAGCTCACGATTCTCCGCCATGCCGACAGCATCATTGTTGAGGAAATCAAGAAGGCTGGTCTATACCGAAAGGTTTGGCAGAGCTTTGGGGTTCTCCCAGATGTCAAATCAGTCGGCGTCAGTGGCGACTTCCGTACCTATGCCTATCCTGTGGTTTTGCGCTGTGTGTCATCTGATGATGCGATGACGGCGAGCGCCGTGCATCTGCCTTGGGACCTTTTGGAGCGGATTTCGAGCCGGATTGTGGGCGAAGTGGATGGCGTTAACCGCGTGGTTTACGACCTCACGAGCAAGCCACCAGGAACGATTGAGTGGGAATAATCTAAATACAATCACCGCCCTTCGGAGACCCAAGGGCGGTGTTGATTCATTTACCCACTACCGATCCCGCTGACCCACTTGCAAAGCATCCACCATTTGTGTGATCCGCTGCACGCGCGTTTCTTCGCGCTTAGCATCGGTGACCCAGTGCAGCCAGTTCTTGCGATAGTGCGGGGCGATGGAATAGAAGAACTCGATTGCAGCGGTGCTTTGCTGTAGAGCATCCCGGATGTCATCCGGCTGCCCCTCAACCAGCGGCCCCTCGGGGTGCAGCACGATTTGGAGAAGCGGACCCGCTGCAGGATCAGCACCAATCGGATTCCACCAAGCTGGCCCGGTTACCATCGCCCATACACCATCCGCTTGCTTAGTCAGCTGTCCGCGGATCTGAACCCCATTTACTGTTCCGCAGGCATCCTGTCGGCCTTTCATCCCCCAAAGGACATCAGGATCACCGGGAAATGGGAGGATATAGTTTTTGCCCGACTTGATGGGCGCTGCTTCGAAAGCGACGGAGTAGGCGTGGATATCGAACATCGGAACCTCCTATAAAGGATTCGTCAGCGCACGGTGGTATGCCCAGAGCATTTTGTTGGCGGCG
>JBJTQN010000280.1:0-3096 GCA_046075665.1 Armatimonadota bacterium
GATGTCGGCTTGCAGGGATGTCGATTTGCTCTGGGCATTTTGGAGGTCTGCTTTTGCCGCAGCGACATCCGCGGCAGCCGTTGTCACATCAGCTTGCGCATCAGCGATGCGATTATCGAGCAGCTGCTTTTCCTTTTGGACACTTGCGAGTTGATCCTGTAGCGGCTTGAGCGCAGCCTCAGCAGCAATCTTTGCCGAGCGCTCAGTCGCAAGGCGGCTGTTGAGGTAAATCACCGCCGCGCCGACACCGAAAACCATTCCGCCTGCAGCCGCAGCCACCACCGATGTGTCCATGTTTCAAATCCCCCGACCTACGTGCGTTTATATTTGGCACTTTCGTGAAATGCACCCAATGTTCGTTCACTGCCTATCTATACATCGCCGAAGCGTGGGCAGGCGTGACATCCACCTCAAACTAATTTTGATGCCCATCAAAACCTTTAGAATCAACACATTGACACCAACTTGATAGACTGCGCCATGCGCACTCCCTGGACGATTAATGACCGCACTCCGCAGCAGTACCCGGCTCCGGGGTTTGATGCCCCTGGGTTGACATCGCTCTTCTACGATGGCCCTCCCTATAAACGAAAGCCCACCCGTGTCTTTGCATGGATGGGTGTTCCAGCTGGTGCATCAAGAGAAAAGCCTGTCCCGGGTATTGTCCTTGTTCACGGGGGCGGCGGGTCGGCGTTTGCCCACTGGGTGAAAATGTGGGTTGACCGCGGCTATGCCGCGATTGCGATGGACACCTGCGGACATACACCGGACCACGGCGGCAAGCGGCGTGATCAGCATCCGCTTGGCGGCCCGGCGGGCTGGGGGGCCTATCAGACCATCGATGACAATCCGGAAGACCAGTGGACCTTTCATGCCATCGATTCGGTGATCCAGGCACACAACATCCTTCGCGCAAATCCAAATGTCCGCAGGGATTGTATTGGTGTGACGGGCATCTCGTGGGGCGGCTTCCTAACGAGCATCATTGCTGGTGTAGATGCGCGGTTCCGGTACGCGATGCCGGTGTATGGCTGCGGTTTTATTGGCGATTCTCCCGGGCTTGGTCTGGATAAGGTGCCGCGGGAGATTCGTGACAAGTGGATGAAGCTGTGGGATCCATCTGTTTACCTGTCAGATGCCAAAATGCCGATGCTCTGGATGAATGGTGCGACGGACTTTGCGTTCACGCCCCCAATGTGGCAGCAGAGTCATGACCTCACCCGCAGCGAGAAAACGCTGGCGTTCCTGCCATTTATGGCACATGGCCATACGCAAGGTGAGGTGCCGAAAGAGCTACACAGATATGCCGACTTCCACGCATTTCGAAAAGCCCGCCCGAGTCGGTGTGTGTCCTTTAGAGACGATAGAGATGTTCTGGATGTCCGCTTTGTAAATGTCCACCCGGATGCGCTGGTTACGCTCAGCATTACACAGGCAGACAGCAAGCCGTGGCCCCAGCGAACCTGGTCCAATATCGAGCTTGGAACGCTACCGCGCGGTGGGCGCGTGCGTGCCCGTGTCCCAAACGGCGCTATCGGGGCGTTTATCCACTGCCGCGAACCGGATGGCTGTGTGGTGAGCAGCCCGTGTGCTGGGTTGGATTAGGGTTTCGCGAAGGCACACCGCAGACGTATAGCATCCGAGGTGTGCCGCTGGAATGTTCTTTGTTATTGCCTAAGCATTCGTGCGCAACCAGCAAGTAGCATCGTCACTGCATACCCGCCAGCCATCGCGATCGTGACTACTTAAGCCTTCTCACGAACGGCAAAGCCAGTAGTCTTGTAACATCCCGGACAGGTGTCATCAAGATGAGAAAAAACCAGTCCACATACTTTGCACTTTATATCCTCTGTCATCAGTCTTTCCGTCTGTGAGTGAAGGTACTGCATAGAATGATAAGTGTCGCAAAAGTCATGTATTGGTTTTTATGTTTTTAATGTTTCACCTGCTATCGCGTTTATCCCCGCCTGAACTGGAAGTTGTCAAATGTGGCGGTACTGCCATCCTTGAAGGTAATCGTCCCGCTGCCGGTTTCATCCCACACGATGTCAGCGGGGAGAAGCGTTTTGTCATCCCCCGTGATGGTGCCCTTGCCCGACTGGTCGGCATTAAAGTTCAATGTGAACTCTAGCGCGTTTTCATCGGTGAAGAGTAACATCGATGTGCCATCGGTGTTGTACGAAGTCTCATAGCGCTGGATTAGACCATTCTGATCCTTGGAATAGGACTTATAGACCCCGCCATTGGTATCCCAGCGGCCAGAAGTCGAGTAGCTGGCAAATCCGGGAATATTGCCTTCCGATGACATGATTAAGAGGAAATTGGGCGATGTCTTAAGCGATGTATAACTAGTTCCTTTGGCCCCGGCCTTTGGACCTTTTGTGATTTCAAAGGATGCATTGGCCTCAAAATCACTCCCTAACTCATCATAGACTCGGTCGTCCCGAAAGTAACCAGCCGGCCTTGTACACGCTTCATCCTCGTAACACTTGAGTCCGTCGAAATCATTGGATCTCTGGACCCACAGCTCATAAAATGCGTCGAAGTACACCGTTGGGATAGGGTCTTCACCCCGCGTGGTGCGCTTTCGACCGCTGCCTTTTCCTGTCTGGTGGGTGGAAAAACCATTCTGTACGGCATCGATTATCTTTTGTCGTACCGAGCGGTTGACATCCCCACCGCCGTTGCTCCCGCCACCGCCATTGGTGAGAGGCATCGTCCCGCCTCCGCAGCCAACAAGGACAAATGGACCGCTTAGAGCAAGCGCCACTGCACAAACCATCCCGATCAGATTCTTCATGTCTGTAACAACTCCACCTCAGACCAGTTGTCCCAGCGACAACGCTTATAACGAATCGCTACCAAGTTGCACCATGCACGCGCGGAGGACCTGACAAAACCCGATCAGCTGCGCCTGAACTGGAAGTTGTCAAATGTGGCCGTACTGCCATCCTTGAAGGTAATCGTCCCGGTACCTGACGCATCCCAAACGATATCCGCCGGGAGCAGCGTTTTATCATCCCCCGTGATAGTGCCCTTGCCCGACTGGTCGGCATTAAAGTTCAATGTGAACTCTAGCGCGTTTTCATCGGTGAA
>JBJTQN010000281.1:0-3379 GCA_046075665.1 Armatimonadota bacterium
TCACGCGCGGTGTCTGGATTCTGCGTACACTGCTCGGTCAGGACCCTGGGTTGCCGGTTGCAAATGTCGGAGAAATCGCTTCAAAGGTCCCGGGTATCGACAAGGCAACGGTGCGCCAGCGTCTGGAGATTCATCGGAAAAACCCCGCATGCGCGCGCTGTCATGACAAGATTGATCCGCTCGGATTTGCGCTTGAAAATTACAATGCGTGTGGCGAGTGGCGTGTGCGTGAGGGGCACGGCTATCAGGGGCGGATAGAACCGAACGACCCGCTGATCAATGCGAGCGCCCGGATGCCGGATGGCACGGCCATCTCTGGTGTGACTGGTCTGCAGGACTATCTGATGAAGAACGATGCGATGTTTCTTCGCGCGCTGACAGGGGCGATAGCAACGTATGCGCTTGGGCGCGAGCTTGGAGTGGCGGATAAGCAGCTGGTGGATGGCAGTGTGGCGATGGCCCGTAAGAACGGGATGACGCTGCGGGCGCTGATTCACGCGGTGGTTCAGAGCCGGGAGTTTAGGTCGAAGTAGTGCTTCCAAGTCGGAAGATGTTTTGGGGCAGGCAGGAGAAAGTGCAATGATGATTCGATGTTCGCAGCCGCTCCCCCGGCGTACAGTGTTGCGCGCGGCGGGGGTGACGCTTGCCCTGCCGCTCCTTGATGCGATGTTGCCAAATGAGGCATTCGGTAATCCGAGTACATTCAAGCCACTGGCGAAAAGTGGACTCAAACCGACGCCGCGCGCGATCTTCTGCTATGTCCCGAACGGCGTAAACATTTTGGAGTGGGTGCCAAAATCTGTAGGTAAGGGTGTAGTCCTGGGTGGAACACTCAAAGGCCTCGCATCGTTGCGCGACCACGTAACGGTACTCTCAGGGCTTGGCCACATTAAGACAACCGGAGGCCACTCAGGTGCCGATACATGGCTTACTGGCGCCGATTTGAAAGCGGTTCCGGGCAAGGACTACGCAAACAGCATTTCAGCGGATCAGGTTATCGCCGGCAAAATCGGTGCCGCCACGCGGTTCCCAAGCATCGAAATCGGTGACATGTCCGGTACGGGAAGCGCCCTCCACAGCCATACTCTGGCATTTGACCGCAATGGTACGCCCCTTCCGACCGAAAACAGCCCGCGGAGGCTGTTCGAGCGATTATTTGTCCCGGATGATGCCACAAGCCGCGCACTGACGCTTCAGCGATATGCAGAGAAGAAGAGCATATTGGATGATGTCCTGGCAGATGCGAAACGCCTCGAAGGAAAGCTTGGTAAAGCGGATCGGGACAAGCTGGCGCAGTATCTCCAGGCGGTGCGCGAGACGGAGGCACGCCTTGCAAGGCAGGTTGCGTGGGTAGATGTGCCAAAGCCTAAAGTCATCACGGATGGACTTCAGCTTGCGAATCAGCCTGGCAATGCGCATGACCGTCCGATGTGGCTGGATGTGATGCTTGAGCTTTCCTACCTTGCATTTGTGACCGACACGACGCGGGTGATCACATTCGAGTGGTCGCGCGAAGCCGGCGGATACGGTGGTGGCGGTGAGAATCATCACGAGCTGTCGCATCATGGCGGTGACCCTGGGATGCTGGCAAAGCTTGCGCAAATCGATGCGTTTCATATCGCCAAGCTAGCGCGATTTCTGGAGTTCTTAAGGGCGACAGAAGAGGGTGGAAAGACGATGCTAGACCACACAATGGTGATGTATGGGTCTGGCATGAACAGTGGGGAAAAGGGCGACCATTCGCCGAAAAACCTACCATTAGTTTTGGCAGGCGGCTCCGCGTGGGGTCTGAAGCACGGTCAGCATATCGCCCACGATGTCACAAAGCATCCGCCACTAACAAATGTCCTTACGACGGTGATTCAGAAGATGGGTGTTGAGGTTGAGACGTTTGGAGATGCAACGGGTTCATTGTCATCGCTGACCTGATGGCCTGTCGGTCGTTGAGCTGGGTTAGTTCGCGGCCTCACGGACCGTGGTGTAACTATTTTCGTTCAAGGTCACTATGTTCTGGGTGATTCCAGATGGCCATTTAATCGACATGTTGGTGGCTTTGACGCCATTGGGAATACCGAACAAAACTCTCGGATCAGATGCCGACATGTAAGAGCCATCCGTGTGACAGTGGCGAAGAATTTTCTGCCCATTCGACAGTGTCAAAGTCAGTTTCGCTCCATAGCCATCCCGATTACTCTTTGTGCCTTCAAGCTGAATACCAAGCCAGTTTCCCGTTCTTTTGGATTGATTATGCAATAGCGTGGGCCGCCCCTCGGCATCGGCTATTAGGATCTCTGGCAGGCCATCGTTGTCAATATCGCCTGTAGCCAGTCCACGTCCCACAATCTCGCGTGAAAGGCTTGGAATCTTTGCACTAACATCCTCAAATTGTGCAACCTTCGCTCCGGAATGGTGAAACAGCTGTGTCTTTTGACGGTATGTTTGGGAAACATCGATTTCGTGGATGTTGTCCTGAACGTGGCCATTGGCGACTATCAGGTCGAGGTTTCCATCACTGTCAACGTCAAGAAACCTACTGCCGAATGCAACAAATGGGCGCATTGCTGCTTCAAGCTGCGTTTGCGATGCCATGTCCGTAAAAAAGCCGCCACCTTCATTTCTGTACAGGTTCTTGGTCTCATTCCGAAAGGTTGTAACGAAGAGATCCATATTTAGGTCTCCGTCATAATCACCCCAAGCGATTCCCATCCCCCCGTGGCGCTTACCATCCCGGTCATACGCCGTCCCCGATGTTTCAGCAGCATTTTGGTAAACGAAAGATCTTGCCTTTGGTTTTGGGACCATAAGGTCACCCGGCACTTCATCGTTCGCGAGTGCCAGCTCTGGATATCCATCATCGTCTAGGTCGGCAAACCCGGATCCCAATGCCTTACCGGAGACAAGTCGCATTCCCACCGCTTTACTGACATCAATGAACTTTCCCTGACCATCGTTTTGATACAGGTATCCGGGAGAAGCTTTGTAATACCGTGGTCCACAACTCGTGTAAATCCACTCTCCTGTGGATGCTTTTGCGCGGCAGAGCTGTGGGTCTGTAGTTGGTCCGAACTCTGCGTAGTTGCCAACGTAGAGACTCAGGTTTCCATCTGTGGGTTTGAGCTGGGCAAACGCTGCTGTAGTTGCCCATGGCTGCGCGGGGATGTTCATGGAAGATGTCACATTTGCAAATTTGCTTCCCGCCATGTTGCGTAACATCGAACCGCCGCGGTACGCAGTCAGATAGATATCCGGGAAGCCATCGTTGTCGATATCACCGATGGCACATCCTAAATACTTACCGCCAGGAGCATTGAGGCTACCTGTCACATCATCAAAGGTTCCATTTCCGTTCCCTTTGTACAGCTTTGGCTGCTCGTCCACT
>JBJTQN010000282.1:0-4063 GCA_046075665.1 Armatimonadota bacterium
GTCTTTCCACCGCCATTACGGCCAACGAGGCCGAACTTCTGCCCGGCGGCGATGGAGAAGGTGATGTCAGAGAAGAGCTGGTCGGCGCCAAAGCTCTTGGCAAGGTTTGTTACGGTCAGAATGCTCATAGATGGTGTGTCGCGCTACGTCGGCAGCCATCATTATAGCGGTGTGGTTTCGCCAGCCTGCCCCCGCTCCATTAACTAATCCCGCTCTTCACCCTCATCTTCAACCATAATTGCCGCACCGCCATCCCGTGAGAAGAGTGGACTCCGCGTGATCCCTGGATACGGCGTTTTCAAGCCCTTGATGGAGTGCCATAGCACACGGTTCAAGCGCTGCTCGCCGGCGACATCCATTCGGTCCGGAGCCGAGAAGTCAATCTTCCCCTGCAGCTTAAGCAGCGCCGTCTTCGGAGGGTTTTTCGCATCCAAATCGGTTGCGGGCTTGATCGCCGTGTACGGGGTGAGATCAGCAGTCTTTCCAAATGCCTTGTACATAGGGGTCGCTGTCGCATCGAATGGACTCATTGGGTCCAGACCCAGCAACAGCTCAATCGTCCGCAGAACACTGGTGGTGTTGTAGAACGTCGAATCCAATATCCCGCGGCGCGTGTATGGACTAATCGCCAGGGCTACCGTCCGGTGTGCATCCACGTGATCCGGGCCATTTTGCGCATCATCCTCGATTACCATAATCGCTGTCTCGTTCCAGTACTTCGATTTGGAGACTGCCTCAACCAGCTTACCAAGCGCGTAATCATTGGATGCCACACACGCTGCAGGTGTATTCGCACCCGCTGTGGCGCCTTTGGTATGGTCTTCCGAAAGAGCCATCACCATCAGGCTTGGCATCTTCCCGGATGCTTCAAAATCTGCATAATCCTTCAGGAAAATGTCAATCGCGACATAGTCACGCTCGCCCTTGCCGCGGGCCTGGTTCCATGCGACATTCGTTTTCTTGGTCGTGTGGTAGTAGTAGGTCCGGTAGTCAAGCCCTTTGGCTGCGGCCATGTCCCAAATCCGCCCACTTGGGTTTGTGGATAATGGGTCTTTGAAGTCGCCGTAGCGGATTGGCGGTGAGCCCTTGGAGCCGTATTGTGCCGGCCACGTCCGCTGCATCGAGTCCGGGACAAAAGCACCATTTGACCAGTGATGGCCATCCACACTGACCTCCCCGTTCGCATAGAGATTGTCAAACAGCACGTATTGCTGGGCAAGGGCCCGATGGTTAGGCGCGATGTCATCCCCAAAGATGCACAAATCCGGGTCGCCGTTTCCCTTAGGAAGGTTTCCAAAGACCTGATCGTAGGTACGGTTTTCCTTGATGACGTAGATCACATATTTGATCGGGCTGGCGACGCCCGCTTTGGTCGGGATGATGGTGGATGCCGGGTCGACGGCAGCCGGCGGGGTGCCATAAGGGCTGTTTTGCAGGACGGTTGCGGTGTAGGATTTTAGCTGTGCGGGTTTTGAGATGTCGACGGTTTGGACGACACCTTTCAGCAAGGTCGCGATGTAGGGATAGAGACGTCCCTGTAATCCCGCCTGGCGACGCGCGCGGCCTTTGAGCTCATCTGTTTCCGTCGCGCCCTTACCAGGATTCGGACCCGTGCCGAGCCCCTTGCCGGAGCCGATGAACAACGTATTGCCATCCTGTGAGAACGCAACGGCAGTTGGGTAATGGGCGGTTGGGACAAAGCCGATGGTCTCTGACATCCCGGGTTTTTCAACATCAATGAGCTGAACTGCGTTGGCATCCGAGAGGGCGACGGCTAGACGCTTGCCATCCGTCGAGAGGCTGAGGGCGCTTGGCGTCGAGCCGGTGAGCGCGGTTGGGATCAGCTTGGTGCGGATACGCTCGCTGATGGTGCCAGATTTAGCATCGATGCGGATGACAGTGTCGGCATTCCCGCAGCTGACCCAAATGTCGTTGCCCCGTTCGATGATGTCATTTGGATGTTCATCCACGGCGACGCGTGCGGTTTCTGTGAGTGTGGTTGCATCGTAGGAAACGACAGCCGCTTTGCCCCAGAGGCAGACGCGGAGCGATTTGCCATCCGGGGACAGGGTCATCGCGCCCGGGCGTGTGTTCGCCGGCAGGTCGATGGTGGTAAAGGTTGTGGTCGCGAAGACGATGCGATGGATGCGGTTGCCGTTAATGTCTGCGACATAGACGACATCCCCGGTTGGCGAGACAGTGAGGCCGGATTGGAAGGTTGCGGTTCCCGGAAGGGTGATGGCATCCGGGTCGGCTCCGCGGAGGTCATCCGAGATGCGGACGCGGTGGACGCGGCCACTGTTGCCACCGGCGATGAAGATGGCTTTGCTGTCAGCAGTCCAGGCGAGACCGATGGACTGTGCGCGTCCTAGGGGGATGCTTTGGCGGAGTGTGCCACCTTGTGGCTCGATGAGGTGGAGCTCGTGTACGCCGGCCCCACCGCTGATCACTGCTAAGGTCTTGCCATCCGGCGCGAGGGCTGCACGCTGCAGCATGTCGGGAAGCAGAATGGATGTCCCAGCCGGTTTGATTTTCCAGCCGGTAACCACACGTGTTGCGCCATCCGGGAGCTTTCCAATCAGGTTGCTTTCGCTCTGTGGGTTTAAGGACCAGGCCGCTAGCCCGATGATGCTACTGATGGCGATTACGAGTGGTGTACGCATAGGTGATTCTACTCTTGCATGTCCTATCGATGTAACAAAAACCTGGAAAGATAAATTTCAAAGTCCGATGGCTGCTACTAGAGATGTTGACTTTTAGTTGAAGCAGTCCTCGCTTACATTGCGACAAACTCCTACCAGAGGTCATCGAGCTTTTTTCCAGTGGATGTCTCGAAAATCTCATCCGAATACGCTCGTGTCTTCATCGCCTTGTCCAGCTTACGAACAAGCCCATGGTCATACTTATTCGTCACGTAGGCGAGGAAGAATGCTGTCACGCGGTACGCATCCGTGTACTTGTTTTTCTCAGTAATTTTGGGACGGGGGCTTCCGGCTCATAGCGCCACCACCGGATGTAATCGGCAATTCCTTCCACCAGCCAACCCGAAGTCATCCGGATGTGAGCGTACCCATGGGATACTGACAAATATCCCGCCGCCTGTTGCATATGCAGGGGCATCCTGCTTTAGCTGAAACGTGACCTTAATCGTCTCCCTTGGCTTGCTCTGGTCAGTACCCAAGAGATTCCAGACAATGGGATACCACTGCTCCATCAAGGTTGCAGCGGTCGTACCCCACTCGGCTAAATCAGGTGCAGCGGTTGTATCCACCACAACTTTGGGCGTCGCAACCGACCTCGCGGAGCTGAGAATATAGGCCTTCTTCGTCAGAACATCCCCGGTCGGGAAGGAAGGACCTTGGGTTTGTTGGAGGAGAAGCGCAAGCGCAGTAAGTGTCATGATTAGCCCTGAACAGCACATGAGCGGTGCGATGTGCTATTGAAACATTATCCGGACTGGAAGAACCGATGTTCCAGCAGGATCATAAACGGAAAACCCCTCTGCCGGAGAGCGTCCAGCAGCGGGGCAACCATTGTCTAAGAGATGAACGAAACCTTAGTCCTCTTCTACGGTAAAGCGGAACATCGGTCCGCCTGCGTAGCGGGTCTCACCAAGGGTCTCGAGGCGCGTTGCCTTAACATGCCCATCACACCAAACGACGTTGGCGAACTTCATGTGGCGGCCGAGGATAGCACCATTGTTGCGGCGGTTGATAAGAGCCGGGAATGGGAATGTGTTGTTTGGCTGGGTTGGCTGCGGATCTAGAAGATCCTTGCGATAAAAATCGCCCGACTGGCCGTAGCCTTGAACTTCGGTGTAGAGCACGGTGTCTGCGGGTGCAGAAACGGATGCCATCGATACATTGTTCGGTGGGGTGAACGCATCGCCAGCTTGATAGTACATATTGTTGATGGCGTAGCTACCGAAGCGGCGGCCGACGTTGAAGGTCCCAAGTGGATCGCCACAATCTGCCTCACGGAAGACCTGGCTGCCATCCGGTGAGTAGGGCTGATAAACATACTTGCGATTGCCCATCAGGGTATGCCGGCTTCCATCAACAAG
>JBJTQN010000283.1:0-10285 GCA_046075665.1 Armatimonadota bacterium
AGGCCAAATTGGAAGGTATGACTTCCGATATTCGTGCTGTTTCTATGCTCCCGGATCCAATTGGCAAGATGACATCAATCGGTGTGCAGGCAAGTGGTCTTACAGTCAATCGCGTTTCGATTCCACTTGGCGTGGTCGGAGTGATTTATGAATCCCGACCTAATGTCACTACAGACATCAGTGCCCTTTGCATACGAAGCGGAAATGCAGTCGTTCTTCGAGGCGGAAGTGAGACGCTAAATACTAATCGAGCACTTGTTGCCGCAATTCGTAGCGCCCTTGGGGAGTTTCGGGAAGCGGTTCAATTTGTCGATGATCCTTCACGCGAACGCGTTCACGAGCTGATCTGTGCCGACAGGTACGTGGATGTCATCATTCCCAGAGGAGGGGCTGCTCTTGGACGGCTCTGTAGTGAAGAGGGAACGGTTCCGGTCATCATCGGCGGCGCGGGTGTCTGTCATCTGTATCTCGATCAGAGTGCCAAACCAACAGGAGCCTTGGAGGTCATTCTGAATGCCAAGACACAGAGAACATCCGTCTGTAATGCGTTGGATACACTTTTGATTCATCGCAATGTGATGGACGGTCTTGGGATTGCAATCGCGGCTGTCCTGTCCGTCGATGGGGTCTGTCTCCATGTCGATGACACGGCTGCTGTGTTGCTTGAGCGGCATGGCTTACCCTACGTACGTGTTACCGAAGAAGATCTGGCGACAGAGTGGTTGGGGATGGATCTCAATTTGCTTGTAGTCGATGGACTGCCGGAAGCAATCTCACACATCCAGCAATATGGAAGTCATTCCGATGGGATCTTGACAGAGGATACAGTTGCCGCGGAGACTTTTATCAGAGAAGTCGACTCGCCAGCGGTGTTTGTCAATGCGAGTACGCGCTTTCACGATGGCGGTCAGTTCGGCCTCGGCGCGGAGGTCGCGGTGTCAACGCAGAAAGTACATGCCAGAGGACCTCTGGGTCTTGAAGCGCTGACCAGTTATAAGTGGATTGCATCGGGAGATTACCTTGTCCGGAATTGAGTCTGGGATGCTCGCAGATATCAAGCATGTGATACGCATCAGCCGGCCACGGTTCTGGATGTATACCGTTGGTCCATACATTTTGGGGACATTTGCAGCAGCGCCCAGCTATACAACGTTTGTTTCTGCCCGGTTTTGGATTTACCTGTTGTTGTTTGTCATTGCAGCAAACGTGTTGATATACGGCGTTAATGACTTGGCTGACACAGATACGGATTTGCATAACGACAAAAAGGGAACCTATGAAGTCCGCCTACAGAAGCAGCAACGGGTGGCAACCGTTGTCGCGTGTGGTCTCGCTCTTGGTGCGCTAATCTTCTCCGTCGTTGGACAATCTGTGCTGACAGCCAGTCTGATGGGTATGTTTTTAGTCCTAAGCATTGGTTACAGCGTTCCACCGCTGCGATTCAAAGCACGCCCGGTCTTCGATTCAGTGAGCAATGTCCTGTATGCGATGCCCGGGTTTATTGCGGCGTCCGTCTGGGCTTCGACATCTGGGATTCCTCTCAATACAGTTGCTGCAAGCTGGCTTTGGTGTATGGCAATGCATACATTTTCAGCTATCCCAGATGTTTCGGCTGATAAAAAGGCAAATCTTGCAACGACAGCAACGTGGCTTGGTACCCGGGGAGCGCTGGTATACTGCGGGGCTTGCTGGTTTGGGAGCTCCGTTCTGCTCGGAGTGACGCTCTCAAATGTGCTGTTCGGTGTGATTTGGGCGGTGATTTTGGGGTGCGCGTATCTAGGGATGATCACATCCTGCTTGCTGCGAGGAGCATCCGAAAAGGTGGCCTTTGATCACTATCGAATCTTTCCGGTCATTAATGCTGTGGCCGGGTTCGGGACGACAATGGTCGTTTTGGCGATGCGCTGGCCGCAGCTTCATCCCTAAACGTGAGATTCATCCCTTACATTTGCTGTAACTAACGTCCGTCCAGACGTACACTGTTGACTTATGGCAACTCTCCTTTCTATTCGTGACCTCAGCTACCGTATCGCGGGTCGCCAGCTTTTTTCATCGCTCACATTTGGAATCGAGGATGGCGATCGCATTGGGCTAATCGGGCCCAATGGCACCGGAAAGTCGACCCTGCTCAAGATTATGACAGGTGAAGAAAAGCCCGCGGGTGGTGAGCTGTCGATGCGTCGCGGGACACGTGTGTTACGTGTTGCGCAAGATGACACATTTCCCGATGGCGCGACGATAGAGAGTGTGCTCACCGCTGCCGCCAAGGCTGCTGGCGTTGATGATGTTGTGACAGAAGTCGCAATCGCGATGGCGATGTGTGGATTTACGGCGGGGGGTGAGGTCGTCGCAACGCTCTCCGGTGGCTGGAAGAAACGCCTTGCGCTCGCGGCAGCAAGGATACAGCAACCGGATGTGATGTTGTTGGATGAACCGACAAACCACCTGGATCTCGAGGCCGTTCAGTGGCTTGAGGACTGGCTGGCAAGTGCCAGTTTTGCAAGCATCACCATTACCCACGACCGCTACTTTCTTGAAAACACGGCAAGCCGGATTATCGAGCTCGGTCCAGTGTACGCTGATGGGTGTCTTCAAGTAGATGGCGCCTACTCGGATTTTCTCGAAGCGCGTGCTAACTATATGGCTGCTCTGGACAAGCAGCAGCACGCGATGGCAGGTGACTCAAGGCGTGAGCTTGCCTGGTTACGGCGCGGAGCCCGGGCGCGAACAACGAAGGCGAAGGGACGAATTCAGGATGTCCATGAGCTGATGGCAGACCTCGCGGCCATCGAGCAAAGGATCGCTGCAAAGAATACCGTCAAGCAGACCGCATTTGCCGCCAGCCAGCGCTCGACGAAGGAGCTTATCCGGGCTGAGGGACTGAGTAAAGCCCTTGGAGGAAAGCAGCTCTTTAGTGACTTGGATCTGGTGGCGAGCCCCGGCGATCGAATCGGTGTCGTGGGGGCTAACGGTGTCGGTAAGACGACACTAATCCGTGTTTTGGTCGGTGATCTGGAAGCCGATGCTGGAGAACTGGTACGTGCAGAAAAACTACGAGTTGTGTGGTTTGATCAGTCGCGGGCGCAGCTGGATATGCAAGGGACGGTGCGGGATGTGCTCTGTCCAAATGGCGATACGGTTCATCATGATGGCCATTCCTGGCACGTAACGGCGTGGGCTAAGCGATTTGGTTTTTCAGAAAACCAAATCGGCAGTCTGGTTGGAGTGTTGTCTGGAGGTGAGCAGGCAAGGCTGTTGTTGGCTAAGTTGTCATCGGTGGTTGCCGATGTCCTTATCGTTGATGAACCGACGAATGACCTCGATCTTGCCAGCCTCGAAGTCCTTGAGGGAGCGCTGTCGACATTTCCTGGATGTGTTATTTTGGTGACGCACGACCGCTACTTTATGGATGCGGTGTCAAACCGTGTGTTGCACTTTGATGCTGGAAGTGTCACTGAGTACGCAGACTTTGTGCAGTTTATGGAGCGCTTTACGGAGCGGCAAGGTTCGGTTACAAAGCAGGAGACCAAGCCTGCGGATAAGCCAACAACACAGCGTAATACACTGACTGCGAGCGAGCGCCGTGAGCTTACGAACATCGAAGCTGCAATTGCCGCTGCAGAGGCCGAGGTTGGTCGCCTCGAAGCTTTGATGGCATCCGATGCCGTTGCTACAGACGCAGCAAAGCTGGCAGAAATCTGGGATAAACAATTGCCATTGGCAAAAGCGAAAGTCGATGAGGTCTATGCAAGGTGGGAGTTTTTGGAAGAAAAAAAGGCCAGTGGATAGGTGACTGCCACAGACAGATGACTTTTCTTAGGAAACGCAAGCCATTAGGCAAAAAACCTCCTCAGCGCTAGCCAAGGAGGGTGTTCTTCGCTATCTGAACTAATTGGTTGCAGGAACCGTGTTCAGCGTGTCGGTCACGTTGCCCTTGCTGCTGTTTACGAGAATGGGTGTAGTACCCGTTGATGTTCGTTGGCAGCTCCTATCGATAAACAAAAACACCCTCCCCAGCACTAGCCGAGGAGGGTGTTCGTCTCTGTCTCAACCTATTGGAAGAATCGGGTTTCGACGTTTCCAAGGAAGCGGCGGAGCGGTGCTCCTCCAAGCTTACCGGTCGCAGGAACCGTGATCATCGTATCGGTCGCGTTGCCCTGACCATTGTTGACGAGTGTGGATGTAGTTCCAGCCTTGATGTTATGGCCGTTAGGGATACGAAGTTCAGGATGGTCGAATGGAGCGCTCATCTTTTCAACACGTGGGTCGGTCAATTCAAGCAGGAACTGCAGGATGTCACGCTTGTCGAACGTCGTTACGAGACCAATCAAACCAAGCTCAGGAGCTGTGTTAGGCATGTTCTCGAGACCGAAGTCGCCTCCACGGTGGTAGTTGTTGAGAGCTTCATGCAGTGTCGCATGGCCACCGTTGTGCATATATGGGCCGGTCAATGCAACGTTGCGCAGCATTGGAGTCTTGAATGCACCCTCGATTGTCAGGCGGCTGTCAGGATAGATAACGTTGTCAAAGAGAAGGTTGTCATCGATCAGGATGCCGAGCTGGATGCGCTTTGCGTAGGACAGTGGAACACCGAATGGGTCATTTCCGCCAATGCCGAGGTCTTCAGGCGTTGGGCGAATACCGATGTTGTAGTATCCGATGTCATATGCAGAGTTGATTGCATCTGCCATTGGCATGAACTCAGCAGGGTACAGGAAGCCAAGGCCTAGCAGGAGTTCCTGACCCTGAACAGGGGTAGTTGCGTTGGACAGAGGTCCGCCAGAATGGCAGTTGATACATCCGGCTGTACCAATGAACAGGTTATAGCCACGGATTGCACTTGACGACATCGCTGTTGCATTACCCTTCAACCACATATCAAGAGGAGTCTGGTCGGAGATCAGCGTTGATTCATACATTAGGACCGACATGCCAAAGATCAAGGACATGTTTGCCTGCATGTGGGAGTATTCACCTGTTGCGGATGGGACAACACGACCCTGTGCATTCACAGTGAACTTATTCGTACCGTTCCACCACATATCCTGGATTGCAGCCTGAATCATTGCAGTATAGGTGGTGTTCAGTCCCTTGGTGAGATGAGCATCCGGACCGAGAACAGAATCATCGGCGGCTACTTTTTGCAATCCAAGTGGCTTTAGGCCAAGAAGCTTCTTACCAACGGCTGCGAAGTTTCGACCACCGTGTGCCATTTCAACATCACTGTTGACAGGACCAACTGCCTGGGATGCAAGGGATGCATCAGCAATGAGAACTTGTACAGGGACAGCCTGACCAGTTACAGGATCTGTCTCGTAAACACGCGCTTCTGTATCGGAATCACCGAATGGATTGACACCGTTGAACTCGTTGTGCGCACGGCCATCCCAGAAGTTTCGGTTATTGAAAATGGAGTTGATAACAGATGGCGCGTTACGGCCAGTTACCTGTCGAGTGTTGATTGCGGTCTTTGAGTAGATAGGGTCCTACTGAACGATTCCAGCATCTACGGCGGTTGCAGTCAAGCCTGTGAAGATTGTCTTGAAGACACCCTGGCTGCCAACGATGTCATTCGAGGAACGCACCTTTGGAGAAAGTGGGTCAAGTGCGACGGAGAACTTCGTAAACGGGAAGTGGGTATCGAGCTTGAGCTGGAAGTTGACCGAGTGGCCGTTGTCAAACTTAGCATCAGGTCCGATAGCAATTTGGTTGCAGTCACGGCCATCAGCGCCGGCCTGATAGTGGCAGGATGCACAAGCGGTGATTCCATCGGAGCCAGCTTGCATATCCCAAAAGAGGGCTTTACCAAGCTTGATTGCCGCTGCACGGTCCTTAATGTAGACATCGAGATCTGCTGGCATCGGAACCGGTACCGTATCCAGCGGTACAGGAAGGATGGCAACAAGTCCACCGGCTCCGGCTGGAGCAGGTGCCTGCGCATTAGCAGGTTGTTGTGTGTACAACTGAGCGGCGACCGCAAGGCCGCTGAGGCCAAGGGCCGCTACACAGCGTAGCGTGTTCTGTTTGTTTATAACCATGATTGATTCATCTCTCTGACACTAACTAGGGGGACTTCTACATCGGTCCTTCGGTAAAAAGACTTATGTTAAAATCATCGATATAAACTCGGAATAGTTATCAGTTCATACACAAATCGAAGTATAGAGAGTGAATCGCTGCATGCCATTGCTACAATTACGAGTATTGTCATTCGCATTGTTGCTGGCATTTCAATCGTCGTAATCCTGACGTAACAAAGTTTGGTGTGTTTAGTAAGTTGGAATAGTACGTTGACACTAACTGCTTTGGTGTATGCCAGATGTTGGTTCAATGCTAGCCGATGTCAGACGTATCCATCTTAAGTACATCGGTGTGTTTCGTATGACGCCGTAATGCAAAACACCCGCTTGGGAAGCTCCCAGGCGGGTGTTTTGTGACTTGTTACGTTTTTAGAAGAAACGTACTTCGTTGTTACCTAAGAAGCGGCGCAGTGGTGCTCCACCGTTCACGCCGGTAGCTGGGATGACCTTCACGTCATCCTTGGCTGCTCCATCGCCACGGTTGATGACTGTGCTGGTCGTGCCAGCCTTGATCGTATGGCCGTTAGGAATCGTGAGCTCAGGGTGATCGAATGGTGCAGACATCTTCTCAACACGTGGGTCCGTCATCTCCAGCAACAGCTGAAGGAGGTCACGCTTTTGGAACACGGTCATTCCACCAGCCAACGCTACGTCAGGAGACAAGTTGATGAAGTTTTCGCGGCCAAAGTCACCTCCACGGTGGTAGTTGTTGATGACCTGTGAGAGGGTTGCATAGCCACCGGTGTGCATGTACGGAGCTGTAAGTGCGACGTTGCGGAGGCTTGGTGTCTTGAATGCGCCATCGATTGCCAAGCGGGTCGTCGGTGTGATTTCCTGGCCGACTGGGCGGTTAGGATCGAGGATGGTACCAATCTGTACACCACGGCTGAAGGACAATGGGTTACCGAATGGGTCGTTTGCGCCGATTCCGATGTCTTCGGCTGTTGGGCGAACACCAATGTTGTAGTACCCGATGTCATAGGCCGATATAAGCGTGTCGGCCATCGGCATCACTTCTGTGAAGACACGCAATCCCTGAAGCGCTGCATCGATTGCCAGAACTGGTTTCGCTGCACTTGTTAATGTTGCACCGGCATGACAGTTTGTACAGCCTTGCGTTTCAAGAACGGTGATTCCACGGATTGCGGATGCCGACAAAGCAGCGGTGTTACCAGCAAGGTACTGGTCATACGGAGTCTGGTCAGATACGAGGGTTGATTCGTACATCATGACCGCAAGACCGAAGATCAGCGAGAAGTTACCTTCCATGTGGCCATACTCGCCAGCTGGTGTTGTAACAACTCGTCCCGTACCATTGACGGTGAATTTATTGGTACCGTTCCACCACTTGTCCTGAATCGCAGCTCGGATGAGAGTTGCATAGGTGGTGTCGAGGCCCTTGGTTGGGTTGGCGAGTGGGCCGAGTACAGAGTCATCCGCGGCAACATTCTGCAGGCCCAGTGGCTTCAGCCCAAGGAGCTTCTTGCCAACCTGCGCAAAGTTACGTCCGGCGTGGGCCATTTCAACGGAGTTGTTCAACGGACCGACTGCTTGGGACGCAAGGGATGCATCCAAGATGCGAACCTGTGTTGCAACGGCTTCACCGGTCACTGGATCTGTTTCGTAAACACGTGCATTGACATCAGAGTCACCGAATGGGTTCACTCCGTTGAACTCGTTGTGAGCACGACCATCCCAGAAGTTACGGTGGTTGAAGATTGCATTAATGACAGATGGAGCGTTACGTCCGGTTACCTGACGGGTGTTGATATTAAACCGGTTGAACGTTGCATCTGGGCGAACTACACCGGCATCAAAGGGACCGACGCTTCCAACACCAGCCGCACCGACTGAGAGACCAAGGAAGTCGGTCTTGAAGACACCCTGGCTTCCGACGATGTCATTGGAGCTGCGGATCTTAGGGGATGCATTGTTCAGCGCATCTTGGAACTTGGTGAACGGGAAGTGTGTGTCGAGCTTGAGCTGGAAGTTGACGGCGTGTCCGTTGTCATACTTGCCATCCGGGCCCATAGCGAGCTGGTTGCGATCACGGGCATCTGCGCCGGCTTGGTAGTGGCAGCTTGCACATGCGGTTCCATCGGAGCCGGCTTGCTGATCCCAGAAGAGTGCTTTGCCGAGGCGAATCGCCGCTGCACGGTCCTTGATGTAGACATCGAGGTCAGCTGGCAGAGGGGCAACGACGCTGGAAAGAGGAGTCAATGGCAGTGGCGCATCGACTGGTGGAACCTGAGCCGTCGCAGGCTTAATGTTTGTGAACTGAGCTGCGACTGCAACTCCAGAAAGTCCAAGAACGGCTACCCACTTGGCAGCAGATTTGGACGAAACAACACGGTATTGATTCATCTGACTTGTCTCCTAAACAAACTGGATACATCGTTGGTATCCACTCGGCTTCCATCGGGAATGCACTTCGCTGTTGCTCTGTGTTTCACCTGATTGGTTGCATCGATGTGTGGAGTTTAGACAGGATTGAATGATTCTGTATTAGTAATGTTACGAGTGTTTGAATGGCAAATCGGCTAAATATATAAATATAACTTAACCGTTATTTTATGTATTCCAATCGGCATGTTTTCGGTTTCAGAGGTGACGGAAGTATTTTGATTTCATGCATGTAAAGTGCAAGCAATCTTGAGAGATTTGGTGTCTGTAATGTGTTTTAATTAGAAACAATGTCGCGTGTTACGTGTTTTGTGTTTTTTACTATTAATAGTTACGTAATCATTTAGTCCAGTTATTGGTTACGGCATCTTCAAAATGTTAATGCAATCAAACATGCAAGCGCGGACAATTTGCTGTCCCAGGCATTCATTGTCCGTGTGAGTGAGATGCTGCAGCTGTATGGCTGGCTAATCCCTTATAACGTGTTGGTTTGCGCTTCGATAAGACCCAGGAACCGACGGAGCTTTGCACCACTATTGCCGCCGGTGCCGTTTCATTACCGTTGAATACCAGCCGACCGATTGAACCTGCTGCATTTGGATGGCCATTTGTGATCCGTAGTTCTGGGTGGTCAAACGGTGCAGAGCGGTTTTCTCCACGTGGATCAGTCAACTCGAGTAAGAATTGAACAAGATCCTGCTTCTGAGCAACGGTCAGCTGTGGATTCACCGCAACATCAGGAGATAAATTCACACCGTTATCATGATCAAAACCTCGATTGTAAAGGTTGATTGGCTGGTGCAGAGTCGAATACCCACCGGTGTGGTTATACGGCGCTGTAAGGGCAACATTTCTCAGACCAGGAGTCTTGAAGGCAACATTAATAGCGAGGCGGGTTGTTGCAGTGATGACCTGTCCTGCAGGACGGTTTGGATCTTGGAGAATTCCAAGCTGAAGACCACGGCCATAAGAAAGTGGGTTCCCGAACGGGTCATTTGCACCGATTCCGATATCTTCAGCGGTTGGACGGGTTCCTATATTGTAGTAACCAATGTCATATGCACTTGGGAGGAGATCACGCATCGGCATGATTTCCGTGAATATCCCGATACCGAGGAATGCAGATTCTTGCTGGAGCACTGGAATCGTCGCGTTCGATAATGGTCCACCTGCGTGACAGACAACGCAGTTTGCTGGCTCAATCAACCAATCGTAACCCCGACGCGCACTGGCAGTCATCGCATTGGTGTTGCCAGCAAGGAAGCGGTCAAGTGGCGTCTGATCTGAGACGATTGTAGATTCTTACATCAGAACAGCAAGTCCAAAGATCAGTGAGAAATTAGCTTCGGTATGTGTGTAGACGCCAGCTGGATCCGGGACTACTCGGCCAGCTGCCATACTGAACTTGTTGACACCGCTAATCCACTTTGGTTGAAATGCTGCGGCAACCAGCGCGCTGTAAGTTGTGTTGAGGCCATTACCGGTCGGATTAGCAAGACTACCCAGAACGGAATCAGTGGTACCGACCTTTTGTAGCCCCAGTGGCTGTAGGGCGAGTAACTTTTTACCTACGGCTGAAAAGTCACGTCCGCCATGAGCCATTTCAACATCGCTATTCACAGGGCCGACCGCTTGGCTAGCAAGGGATGCGTTAGCAATCGCGATCCGAACAGGCGTTGCCTGACCGGTCACCGCATCAATGTTTTCGTATACCCGAGCACTTACATCAGAGTTTCCAAACGGATTCACACCATTAAACTCGTTGTGTGCGCGGCCATCCCAGAAGTTGCGATCGTTGAAGA
>JBJTQN010000284.1:0-5792 GCA_046075665.1 Armatimonadota bacterium
CGTTGAACAGGCATCCATTCAGATCGCAACAGCGCATGTTGATTCAGAAAAGATTGCGAGCACGCTTGCAGCCGAAGTGATGGCGTGGACGGGTGAGCGGATTGATGATGACATCACCATCGTTGTAGTGAAAATTGATGAGGCTCCGAGCTGCATTGTGATTCGTAAGGAGCGGACATATCGCGAGTTTTCAGTGGACTCATCCGAGCGCAGTAACTTGGCTGATTTCATTGATGCATACCTCAGTGATGTCCCCGGGGTCTCCGACTATGACCGTCATGCGGTGATAATCGGCGTCACGGAAGCCGTCAACAACATCGTCGAACATGGTCTCCTCTTTCACGCAAACCAGAGAATTCAACTGGAAATTGAAGTCCGGATGACCGATATAGAGATTATGATTTGCGACCGCGGCCAGGAGTACACCGAGCCAGCTATTGTCGAGCTCGATATCGACCATAGCAGGGACCGTGGGTATGGCTGGATGATTATGCGGAAGTGTTTCCACAATGTGACACTGGTGAGAAATCCGCTGGGCTACAACATTCTCACAATGCAGCGGAAAACCGGACTGGATACCAGTCTGATTTCAGAAGGTGTTTGACTGTCAGAATTTGGGAAAAAGGTAACACAATGAAACTGATATCACAGGATTGCGGCCCACGTATTCGTTCGGTGGCAATTGCTGGCAGCGATGCAGCGGATGTTACTGTGCGCCTCGATTTGAGTACGGTTCCGTTGTTTAAACAGCAATTTTCAGCTGCCATTGGTGAGGCTGAAAGCGTCATTCTTGACCTCTCGAATGTTGCATTTGTGGACTCGAGTGGCCTCGGAGCGATTCTTTCCTGCGTACGCGATCTCACGGCCAATGGTGGCGACTTGAAAATCTGTTCGGTCCAGCAACGTGTTATGGTGATGTTTGACTTGGTTCGCTTGCCAAAGATCATCGGGATCCACTCCGATGTCCAAGCTGCTATAAATGCATTCGGTGGCTAGGTCGTAATCACAGCTGCCCTCCCGTGTCAGATTGACATTTGCTTCCATCCCGGGAATGTGAACATCTGGATTGGTCGTGTTCTAAGTTGAATCCAACGCTACCGGTTGTTGCACGCTGTGCGCATCGACGTAAGGATGAAACGCAATCGGTAAACAAAAAACCACTCATAAAACTGAGTGGTTTCACATAGCCCGTAGGGGATTCGAACCCCTGATCTCCTCCGTGAGAGGGAGGCATCCTGGGCCACTAGACGAACGGGCCGTGGCGAGTCTGAGTCTATCACCCAACGATTAAGCCTGACAACTGATTTCTCACGCCAAATCCTTACGCAGGAAGTGGGTGTGCTAATGCATTGTTCAACGCAGACGGCTTGGCATTCAGAGATGCGCTGTGGTAACGAGATTCCATGAGTAGCACATTGATCACCGGGGTTGATGCATATGGCCTCGACCGGACACCAAGGTCATCCGATTTTTTCGATGAAGGTGTGGTTGTCTTTCGCGATGTACTCCTCCCGGAACAGGGCCATGCTCTCACCGCCTTGGCTGAACCTGTCATGAAAGCTTGGATCGAGCACGACCCCCTGTCTGGACGCTCTCCCAACCCAAAACAAAATGGTTACATCACCCGTTTTCTTGATCATCCAACACTGCTCGCAACCGATGGTTTTCGCGCAAAGCTTGATGACTATCTAAATGACCCGGACCTTGTTCGTGTCATCAAGGAAATTCTTGGCCCGTCTGCCTACCTCAAGGAAGTAACTTTTCGCTTCAATCCATCTGGGCAAAACCGTAACGGAAACTGGCACCGGGATACGCAATCCATCACGGGCACGGATGCGGAGGAAGAGGCGATGATTGAAAAGTATGCCAGGAATCCACCGTATGTCGTTGCAGAATACACACTTACAATCAGTACGGAAACTGATTTGTGTCCTGGGAGTCACCTTCGCTGGGATGACGAGGATGAGCACGATATTCGGCTTGCCGATCATGGGCGACGAGGGGAGAAGTTTGTTCCGCTTACAGCCATTCGGCCTTTTCTTTCGAGCGGGGATGTGATGATTTATCACCCGTTTATCATTCATCGGACGCGGCGTGCGGCAGATCGTAAGCAGCGACTTATACTGGGAGTATGGACCACGCCAGAGCGTGAGGCAGAGTTCGGTGGTGTTCTACCCGTGGTTGGATAACCCTTGACGCGATAGGGCCGACCGAAACCGCTTGCTTATCCTGTGCATCAGGGCGAATCTTAATCTCCGTGAAGGGGCACTAAGCCCGGTTTCGTAACTTATAGGCTATCAACTGTAGCTGCGCCAGCACTGTGATAATGCTTCGCTGCTGATGCTTCAAGCGGGCATATTTCCTGTCACCGGCATCACGGGTCCAATCAAAATTCTCGAAATGTTGCCACTTGATGGCAGCTCTTTGGCTTTCAATTGCGATTCTCCAACCATCTCGCTTAAGACTTTCCAGCCACAATCCGCCCTGATCCCAGACTTCAAGGTTTCCAGTGCTACCACGCTCACGCTTGCTAAAGGAAAAGTCACAAGTCTGGTTTGCGACGGCTGTCCTCCGGGCAGCCCACATCCATGTCGAAAGTCCAAATGTAATATCGACGCGCTCGCCGCCTGGTTCAATCGTATTCAACCGGACCGGAAACTCTTCGCCACAGACGCAGCCAATCTTCTGGTCCAAAATCATCGGCTGAACAATGTCTTCAAGCCAGCCATCCGCCACAAAATGCAAGTCATCATGGGTCACGACAAAAAACTCGGTACCCGGTTGACTACAAATCCACTGGTACCACTCAGGTTGCGTCCGCTGCGAAGTTACGATGGAAATTCTGGGATCTCCAAGCCTGTCCACAATCTGCTTGGCCGGATGGCTGTGACCACAATCAAGAATCACAATCTGTAACTTTGGATAACGGGTGGACGCGATGCCAGTGGCCAGCGTGTGTAGTAATGGACCCGGCAAATCCCGGGTGGTGATAAACCAGGTCACCTCAGGACTGGTTGCAAGCGGCGTTCGCGTATGCGCAACACGCGCGCCCAAAAGACGCGCACGGAGATATCGATATACAAATCCAAGCGTCCCAAGTATCACCACAGGTGCATCAAACCACATCCATAATGGTGCATCCGGAATTGCCGGGATTTCCACTAGCACTTGGTAGAATGAAAGCAACGTCTGGATACACTTTGTATCCATCAGAACCGAGTGAATTTGATGGCCAACAACCCATTTGGAACCCTTCGATTGTTTAGCTATGGCTCCGGCAAAACCGGGACCTACCACTCGCTCCCTGCCCTTGAGGAAGCCGGTGTCGGACCCGTCTCAAAGCTACCCGTCTCAATCCGTATCGTACTTGAGTCGGTTCTCCGCAACTGCGATGGTAAGCGTGTAGCTGAGGCAGATGTCCATACACTGGCAAACTGGGGCGCGACTGCTGAGCGAACGGATGAAGTTCCATTTGTTGTTGCTCGCGTAGTCCTTCAGGACTTCACCGGTGTGCCTCTGCTCGTTGACATGGCAGCGATGCGCAGTGCTGTTGACAAGCTCGGGAAAAATGCCGGTATCATCGAGCCTCTCGTACCGGTTGACCTTGTCGTAGACCACTCGGTGCAAGTCGATATCTCTGAGCGACCGGAAGCCCTCCGCCGCAACATGGAAATCGAATTCGAGCGTAACACACAACGCTATCAGTTCATGAAGTGGGGGATGCAAGCCTTTGACACATTCAGTGTCGTCCCTCCCGGAGTTGGTATTGTTCATCAGGTAAACCTCGAGTACCTCGCAAAGGGCGTACTTGCCACTGAGGATGGCCTCTTCTATCCGGACACCCTCGTTGGTACCGATTCCCACACCACCATGATCAACGGCATCGGAATCGTTGGCTGGGGCGTTGGCGGTATTGAAGCTGAGGCTGGGATGCTAGGGCAGCCCGTATACTTCCTCACCCCGGATGTCGTAGGTGTAAACCTCACCGGGTCTCTGAAGCCAGGCGTCACCGCCACAGACCTCGTTCTCACGATTACCGAAATGCTCCGCAAGGCAAAGGTCGTTGGTAAGTTTGTCGAGTTCCATGGCACAGGTGCTGTCAGCCTCTCGCTGACTGACCGCGCAACAATCGCGAACATGGCTCCCGAATACGGCGCAACCATGGGCTTTTTCCCCGTGGATGAAGAGTGCTGCCGCTACCTCACCAACACCGGGCGCACGGACGAACAGGTGGATGCGTTCCGCCAGTACTACAAGGCGCAAGGGATGTTTGGTATTCCAGAAGCAGGCACCATTGAGTACTCTCAGGTACTCAAGCTTGACCTTTCGACGGTTGTACCAAGCGTTGCTGGTCCAAAGCGTCCACAGGATCGCATCGAGCTCACCGATGTCAAGTCTGCATTCACAACAATGCTCACCGACCCGGCTGCGTACAATAAGCCATCATTGTCAGGTGCGGCGACCATTCTCCCGATGGCCGATTCCATCGCCGCAGAAGTCGACCGCTCCCTTGAGGCTGCGACCATCTCGGATGGCGACATTGTCATCGCGGCGATTACTAGCTGTACAAACACATCCAACCCATCCGTGATGCTAGCGGCAGGGCTTGTTGCGAAGAAGGCCGTTGAGCGCGGACTTAGCATCCGTGAGACAGTCAAGACCAGTCTTGGCCCAGGTTCCCGTGTTGTGACGGCTTATCTTGAGAACACTGGACTCCAGACCTACCTTGACCAGCTCGGTTTCCAAACCGTTGGCTATGGTTGTACAACTTGTATCGGTAACTCCGGACCATTGCACCCGGCGATTGAGAAAGCCATCGTCGATAATCAGGTCGTCGCAGTCTCGGTTCTCTCGGGTAACCGAAACTTCGAAGCCCGCGTACATGCAAATGTCAAGGCTAACTTCCTGATGTCGCCTCCACTCGTCGTTGCATACGCTCTCGCTGGTTCGGTCAGCGTTGATATCACCACTGAGCCAATCGGCACCGGCTCGGATGGCTCCCCTGTCTACCTCGCTGACATCTGGCCAACTGACGATGAAGTTGCTTCGCTGATTCACACCGCGTCCGACCCGGCCGTCTATCGTGAGCTCTACGGAGACCTTGGTGACCAGAATCCGCTGTGGAAAAACATCCCAAGCCCGGATGGAACGGTCTACGCATGGGATGAAGCATCCACGTACATCCAGCATCCACCTTACTTTGATGGCTTTACGATGGAATCCGGTACCGCAGCCGATGTTATCGGTGCAAGGGCGATGGCTATCTTTGGCGACTCTGTCACCACAGACCACATTTCCCCGGCTGGGGCTATCAAGGCATCGAGCCCGGCTGGCCGCTACCTCCAGGCACAGGGTGTTCCTGTCAGTGAGTTCAACTCCTATGGCTCACGCCGTGGCAATGACCGTGTCATGACACGTGGTACGTTCGCAAATGTTCGCATCAAGAACCTCATGGTTCCTGGTGTTGAAGGCGGCGTAACCATTCATCAACCAAGCGGTCAACAACTCGACATCTATGATGCCTGTATGCAGTACCAAGCGGAAGGCGTCGGTCTGATGGTCTTTGCCGGGCACGAATACGGAACAGGCTCCAGCCGCGACTGGGCAGCAAAGGGCACCAGCCTACTGGGGGTAAAGGCCGTTGTTGCACAGAGCTTTGAGCGCATTCACCGCTCAAACCTTGTAGGAATGGGTGTCCTGCCACTGCAGTTCAAGGATGGAGAAAGCGCACAAACCCTTGGCATCACGGGAACCGAAACCTATAATCTCGTCGGGATTGCAGGTGGTATCAC
>JBJTQN010000285.1:0-22340 GCA_046075665.1 Armatimonadota bacterium
TTGCCTCGACAATGACACCATCTTTCAGCGCCAAGCGGATATCGCTGAACGGCTTGCCGGCATACAGGGTAGGCGCATTGTAGCTAATCACTCCATTCGTTGAATCCATCGTCGGGCATGAGAAACACTCGCCATCGGGGACATTGCGCTTCCCATAGCTCATGCGAGAACCGATACCCTTGATCGAAAATGCCAGATCAGTCCCAGGACCAATGATTCGGACGCGATCCGTGGATGCCATCAAATCTCGAAGCGGCGCAGCCGCGGTGGCCATTTTTGCGTAATCCAATGTACAGACATCAAAGTAGAAGTCTTCGAAAGCATCCGTCGACATCCCGGCTGACTGCGCGAAGCTGGGATTCGGCCAGCGAAGTGCACACCAACGAGTATTGTTGACCCGGTAGTCAGTCACGGGTTGCCCGTACGATGTCTGATAAATTCGCATTTGTTCAGCTGGGACATCCGATGTCTCAAGCGTGTTCACATTGCCCCGGATACTTATGTAGGCATCAACTGTCTTCAACTGCTCAATCGCAAGTTTTGCTTCCTTATCCCAATAACCTTTGTCCCCAGACAGAATCAATTGGCGAACCAAGCGTGAACTTTGCGCCATTAACAATGGGTACGCACCGACTCCCCTTACCGATGCAATCAGCTCCGATACAAACGCATCGGGGACATCGGTCGTATGAATCAGGACCCGCTCACCTCGCGTAAGCTCGGTTGAATGGGCTACCAAAAGGTCGGCGAGTTTCTTGAAGCGGGAGTCAGGCATGATGACCGATATTACCGACTCACCAACGGTTCAGGCAATCTCACGGTCATCAACATCTATTTTCTAACCTTGGCAGGATTCTTGCCATGGAAGAGGTAATATTACGCCTCGGTGATTACTTCCGGTTGCACGTTTTGATCAGCGGATGTCACATTAGACAGACGCGGTTCGATTGGAATGCGGGGAACGTTCATCATCGAATGTTCGTATTGATTTCACCATGCGGGTTGTACCGCTGCAACGGTTAAGCCGTTTCAGCACACTTTGGATTTGATGGAGATGGAGAAGGAGTAAGACGGAGCAGCAAGAACGCCAGCAAGTATTGGAGACCGGTGAGAAACTTGGATCCGAGCCACTTGCCTCCGGCGCAGCATCCACACATCAGGAACCAGATGCCAAAGTCGATGCCACTGACAATCTGCAACAGCATGTCGAATCTGATGAGGAAGATGACATCACGAAGGACACGTATCGATCATTCGAGAGCTTTTTAGCCGAGCGGAGAGGCCCAACCGCGGCCACCTTGCTCAATGCTGCACAGGAATGCCAACTAAGTAAGTGGGTCAAGAGCGGCGAACGCGAAGGAGCGAGTGAATTTGCACGGCGGCGCGCACAGCTCGCCCGTGAAGAGCTGGTCCGGTCGAACCTGCGTCTGGTCACCTCGATCGCTAAAAAGTACCAAAATCGCGGCATCGCAATGGAGGACTTGATTCAGGAAGGCACGCTTGGACTAATTCATGCAGTTGATAAATATGACCACCGCAAGGGTTTCCGCTTCTCAACCTACGCAACCCACTGGATTCGCCAAGCGCTTGGGCGTGCCGTTGAAAACCAAGGTCGTACGATACGTCTTCCATCTCATGCGATTGAATCTCTTGGCAAAATTAAGCGCACCCGCGAAATGCTTGCTACAAAGTTGAATCGCCAGCCTACGTCCGCCGAAATCGCAACCGAGATCAACCTGCCGGTTGACAAAGTAGATACTCTTCTTGAGGCTGAAACTCCTGAGCCGATGTCTTTGGATGCACCAGCTGGTGACTCAACGACGCGGCTTGGTGACTTGCTGCCAGCCGAGGATGCAACGCATCCAAGCAGCCGTGTATTCCGTCGCGCATTGCGAGAGGAGCTTGAGCATGCCCTTTCAAGTCTCACGCCACGCGAAAAAGAAGTGTTGGAGCTGCGATACGGCCTCCATCCGGATGCCGAAGCGCAAATGACACTTGAGCAGGTTGGTCGGCAGCTGCAGCTCTCGCGCGAGCGCGCTCGACAAATTGAGTCTGGAGCATTGGCGAAGTTACGTCGCCAAGAAGTGGGTTCCCGACTGCGGGATACCGTCTACACATGAACGCGCTTCTGAAGTAACGAAGTCCCCGGTGACCAACAATGGTTATCGGGGATTGTTTTTTGTAAGGGTTGTACCAATCGGTAAGTCCGTGGGGCCCGTTGTTGAAATGAGTCTAGAATCAGCGCAAAGTGAAGCAACTCCGGGAACCGGATCGAAATCCAGTCCCGGCTTAGCTGCAAATGCGTTAGCTGCACTTCGTGGCTAGATCACACCATACTTCGACGGGAGCGCCGCACAGCTGGACTTGACCAATGCCGATGACCTATTGACGTTGTCCTGCTCCTCTGGCGTCAGCGGTAACTCGATGATTTTTTCGATTCCGCCTGCACCGAGAACGACCGGCACTCCAAAGTAGATACCATTGACGCCATATTCTCCCTCGCACAGAGCCGCGACAGGCATCACGCGCTTTTTGTCAAGGAGGATTGACTCAACCATCGCAACGGTTGCTGCACTCGGTGCGTAGTAGGCACTGCCCTTTTCGAGCAGCTTTACAATCTCTGCACCGCCCTGTTTGGTACGATCGACGATTTCTTGGAGGCGCTCAGGTGAAATAAATTCCGTGACAGGAATACCTGACACTGTTGTAAAGCGCGGTAACGGAACCATCTCGTCTCCGTGACCACCCATCAGCATCGCATGTACATCTTCGACCGAGCATCCAATCTCACGCGCAATGAATGTGCGATACCTTGCAGCATCCAAAACACCGCCCTGCCCCATGACGCGCTCTTTTGGAAAACCACTTAGCTTGTGTGCAAGCGTCGTCATCGTGTCCATTGGGTTGGAAACAACAATCACGAATGCATTCGGCGATGTTGCTTTAATTGCCTCAATATTTTGTGCTGTGATATCTGCATTAACAGCAACGAGGTCTTCACGGGTCATCCCTGGCTTGCGAGGCGCGCCACTGGTCAAGATCACAACATCGCTGTTCGCAGCATCCGCATAATCACTCGAACCCGTGACCGAGACATCATAACCCTCAACAGGACCTGCCTGTGACAAGTCAAGCGCCTTTCCCTTGGCGACACCCTCAAAAATATCAATGAGGACGACATCCGCAAGCTGCTTAGCAGCAATCCAGTGAGCACAGGTTGAACCTACAAATCCTGCACCGACAACCGTTACCTTTTTACGCATTAACATTCTCCTGTCACATCCACAATATATCGGAAGTAACATGTGTAAATTCTACCAGCCAGCAGGTGTACGGGCATTGCCAAGCGTCACGCTTGGTGGGGATAATGAGAAAGGTTTGGACAACGGTGATCCCATGACCTTATTGGAGATGTTTCCATGATGTTTCAACTGCTTCGATCGACGTACCGGCATCCCCTGAGTAGTATTGGGTTAGCAATCTTACCAATTGCAGCGATATCGATGTCTCTCGCTGCCACACCGCCCACCGCCAAGGTAAAAGCCACCTTCAAGGTTCCAACATACAATCAGGATGTTCGCCCAATCCTCACAGAAAATTGTTTTTCGTGTCACGGTCCTGATAGCGCTGCTCGTAAGGCGGGGTTGCGCCTTGATCGCTTCGCAGATGCGGTTGCCAAGCGTCCATCCGGTCAGGCAATCATTCCGGGTGATCCAGTTGCATCTGGCATCATGAATCGGATTCGTCGTCCTGAGACTGATCCATTGCATATGCCACCAGGTGCCGGACATAAATCATTGTCGGCTCAACAAGTCGACACACTGACGCGCTGGATCGCATCCGGTGCGAAATACGAACAGCATTGGTCTTACCTCCCCATCAAGCGGCCAAAACTGCCCGCGGTACGTAATTCTAAGTGGGTGCGCAATGATATTGACCGTTTTACTCTGGCTGCAATGGAGGCGCGGGGCCTGTCTCCAGCACCGGAAGCGGATCGTAGAACACTCGCCCGGCGTGCAGCATTTGATGTAACCGGATTACCACCAAGTCCTATCGATGTTGAAGAGTTTGTCCGAGATCCTCGACCGGATGCCTATGACCGTTACCTCAATAAGCTGTTTGCATCCCCCAGATGGGGCGAACATCGGGGACGATATTGGCTGGATGCCGCACGCTATGCAGACACGCACGGCATTCACTTCGACAACTACCGTGAGATTTGGGCTTACAGGGATTGGGTAATCAACGCGTTCAACGAAAACATGCCGTTTGACCAGTTCACGGTGGAACAGCTTGCGGGCGACCTCCTTCCACGGCCAACCCTGGACCAGCGCGTAGCCACTGGGTTTACAAGGTGCAATATAACGACAAACGAAGGCGGCGCGATTGACGAGGAATACCTTGTCCTTTATGCTCGCGACCGCACTGAGACAACCGCGCAAGTATGGCTTGGATCAACACTGGGCTGTGCTGTTTGCCACGATCATAAGTTTGACCCAATCACTGCACGTGACTTTTATGCCATGTCAGCATTCTTCAACAATACAGTGCAGCGGGCGATGGATGGCAATGTAAAGGACACGCCTCCGATCATTTTTGTTCCGGCTGTGGCGGACAAGATTCGTTTCGAGCAGAACGCAGATGGCCTGCTCTCCAGCCGCGCAGTTCTTGATGAACGCAAGAAGACAGCAAGACCAGAGTTCGATACATGGCTGGCAAAAACTCGAAAAAATGGCCTGTCCGTGGCGGAGGCATCACCAGATGGACAGATATTGCGTGTTCCTCTAACAACGAAAGGCGTTCAAACCGCAACGTTACCCTCCGGCTCGACAACCCCTATTACCAGTGGAACGCCAACATTCACGCCAGGGTATCCGGATGGCGATGCCTTTGTCCGTAGCGGTAATCATGCCGTCAACCTTGGAAACACCGGTGATTTCGATGGCACGAAACCCTTTTCTGCAAGCGTCTGGGTAAAGATTCCTGGCAATGTAGGCGGCGCAGTCATCGCCAAAATGGATGAAGGTGCGGATTTTCGAGGATGGGACATCTGGCTTGAGGATGGCAAGATTGGATCACATCTCATCAACAAGTGGCCGGAGAATGCACTCAAGAGCGTTACCCGTGACAGGCTGACGCCGAACGTGTGGCACCATGTAACCGTCACTTACGATGGCAGCCGTAAGCCATCCGGTCTATCGGTCTACGTTGATGGCACTAAGAAGCAGCTGGACAATTCTTCCAACTCACTGACTGCTAGCATTGCTACATCCGTCCCATTGATGGTTGGACAGCGGAGTCAGGGTGCTGGCGCCGAGGGTGTAGCGATTCAGGATGTACGCCTTTTCAATAAGGTGTTACCTGCACAATCTGTGATGGCGATGGCGTCGTATTTGCGAATTAAGGCAATCGCCGCCAAAGAATCGATGTCCGATAAGGAAACTGATGAGCTATATGGTTGGTGGCTGACCAACATGGATGCATCCTATCGACAAGCGCTTGGCCGTGTTACTGCGCTTGAAGAGGAAGAAGCATTCATTAAGTCGCGTGGAACCACGACGTTTGTCGCATCCGAGAAAGCATCAGCTCCTGAAGCATTTATCCTTCACCGCGGCGAATATGACAAGCGACGCGAAAAGGTCTCGCCAGATACACCCGCGTCATTACCACGAATGCCAGCAAATGCTCCAAAAAACCGACTTGGTTTGGCACAGTGGATATTGATGCCAGAGAATCCACTTCCTGCGAGGGTGACCGTAAACCGATTTTGGCAGGAAGTGTTTGGTAATGGCATCGTCAAATCCAGTGGAGATTTTGGAATTACTGGTGAACTTCCAACACATCCCGAGTTACTCGATTGGCTTGCCACTGAATTCCGGCGAAACAACTGGGACATAAAGGCGTTCTTCCGCTTGATGTTAACGTCAGCGACCTATCGTCAGGCATCGACAGTAACGCAAGAACAGAAGCGCTTGGATTCATCGAATAAATGGCTTTCACGAGGCCCACGATTCCGCATGGATGCTGAGGCAATTCGGGACACTGCCCTCGCGATGAGCGGTCTCCTTACGTCAAAGATTGGTGGCCCAAGTGTAAAGCCTTATCAACCGGATGGCGTATGGGAAGCAGTCGCCATGCCAGAATCGAACACGCGTAACTATAGGCGTGACTCTGGTGAAAGCCTGTATCGCAGGTCAATCTACACATTCTGGAAGCGTGCGGCTCCACCCGCCAGTATGGAGATTTTCAACGCTCCAAACCGCGAGACCTGTGTTGTCAAGCGTGAGCGAACAAATACGCCTCTGCAAGCACTTGTGACGCTAAATGATATTCAGTTTGTCGAAGCGGCTCGTGTTACAGCAACAAAGCTTATGCGCGAGGTTGGTTCAACAGACAAGCGTCTTAATCGCCTTTCTATGGCAGTGCTGAGTCGTCCATGGACGGCATCGGAAGTCGTTGTCCTGACGAGTGTTTTGGATGATTTGAAGGTGTACTACAAGAGTCACAAATCGGATGCGGAAAAGTTGATTGCTTATGGTGAGACACCGGCTCCACGAGATCTTCCAGTGGAGGATCTTGCAGCATGGACGATGTTGTGTAACCAAGTTCTGAATCTTGATGAGGTCTTAGTGAAATGAGAGAAGACAACGGTCAGTTTCATCCTCTTTATGAGGAATGGGTTCGTCTCGAAACACGGCGCCAGTTCTTTGCCCGTGGAAAAAACGTCCTTGGACTTGCAGCGTTGGCTGAGCTTGGATTGGCATCCGCATTCGCAGCGGTTGCGCCGCCGAAGGCTATTGGTGTCCCTGGAGCTCTGCCCAAGTTACACTTTGCTCCAAAGGCAAAGCGTGTCATTTACCTCCACATGGTTGGCGGTCCTCCCCAGATGGACCTCTTCGATTACAAACCGAAGATGAATGAGTGGTTTGATAAAGACCTTCCCGAGAGCATCCGTAATGGCCAACGTCTGACGACGATGACCAGTGGCCAGAACCGCTTCCCGATTGCTCCAACTAAGTTTGCCTTCAAGCAACATGGTAAGAGTGGAATGTGGGTATCCGAGCTGCTTCCAAACTTGGCTAAGTGCGTTGACGATATGTGTTTTATTCGTTCGATGAACACAGAAGCCATTAACCATGAGCCAGCTATTACTTACATGCAGACAGGTAACCAGCTTACTGGTCGTCCATGTCTGGGTGCCTGGGCAAGCTATGGTCTCGGTTCGATGAACCGTGATTTGCCCTCGTTCGTCGTGTTGGTTGCACAGCCTACGGATACATCGCAGATTCAGGCGATCTCGGCACGCCTGTGGCAATCCGGTTATCTGCCGGGTGAACACGCAGGAGTATCATTCCGCTCTAGTGGTGATCCGATTTTGTACATCAATAACCCACCTGGCGTTGATAAAAAGGTGCGTCGCACAACACTAGATGGCGTCAAAGCAATCAATCAGCTGACTCATCAGGCTGTTGGTGATGACGAGACCCATACCCGTATTCAGCAATATGAGCTTGCATTCCGGATGCAGTCAAGTGTTCCCGAGCTGACAGACTTGTCTAAAGAACCAGCATCTACATTTGAGCTATATGGAGAACAGGCCAAGAAGCCTGGTTCATTTGCGAACACTGTTCTTATGGCGCGTCGGATGATGGAGCGCGGAGTCCGATTTGTGCAGGTTTACCTCAACAACTGGGATACGCACTCGAATGTTGCCGGTCGTCTCCCAAGCCAGTGTATGGATATCGACCGTGCGTGCTACGGTCTGATAAACGACTTAAAGTCAAAGGGAATGTTTGAAGACACCCTGATTATTTGGGGAGGCGAGTTTGGACGAACCATCTACTCACAGGGTGGTTTGGCTCGTGATAACTACGGACGTGATCATCATCCTCGCTGTTTCACGATGTGGATGGCTGGTGGAGGGTCTAAGCCTGGTCAAATATATGGAGAAACGGATGACTTTTCATACAATATTGTCAAGGATCCGGTGCATATCCATGATTTTCACGCTACGGTGATGAAACTGCTTGGTATTGATCACGAAAAGTTTGTGTACAAATATCAGGGTTTGGATCAACGCCTGACAGGCGTAGAACCTGCAAAGGTAATCAAAGATTTGATGGCCTAATCGAGAGGAAGTTTAGGATGATAGAAGTAATTGCAGTTTGCGCTGCTATGGCAGCAGTGTCTACAAACAATGTCAATGCACAGACACAAGTACCGGTTGTAGCCGTTACACCAGCAAGTGCGGCGCCAGCGGGAGCGAAGGTTCTCTTTGGTGGTCGTCAGGCCGATGTTGCTGCGAATTGGTACAAACGTCGTACAACCAATGCTCCAGGCTGGACCATTGGTAATGAAGCCCAGCTTGTTCCATCCGATAAGTCCGATATTACAACTCGTGAAGAGTTCGGTGATTGTTACCTCCACGTTGAGTTCAAGACTCCGGCAACAGGTCACGGCAACGCTGGAGTTGCGCTTCAGGGCCGCTATGAAGTTCAAATCCATAACATGGAAGGTGAGAAGCTCTCCAATACAAACCTTGGCGCTTTTTATTCACAGAAGCCTGCCAGAGTTAATGCAGCAAAGAAGGCTGGAGAGTGGCAAACATACGATATCGTTTTCCGTGCGCCCCGCTTTGATGCTGCCGGTAAGGAAATCGAAAAGCCGCGTGCGACAGTTATCCTGAACGGAATTGTTGTGCATAACAATGAGTCGTTTAACGACATGACTGGCATCCAGTATGAGCTCTTCAAAGGACCCGCTGCAAAGGGCCCCATCGTTCTGCAGGGAGACCACGATGCAGTGCAATACCGCAATGTGTGGGTTATTGGACTTTAATCGTTCCTGCTGCACAACGTGATTTATGAAGCCTTCGGACACCGAAGGCTTCGTTTTTTATGACTATGAGACTCAATCGCATTGCATGTCAGTTCTTGGATAGTGCGGATAACAGACCGATCCCCCTCGTCATTACAACGACGACTGACAACTTGGTCGTCGTCAGCGATAACGCAGGATATATGCACATTCCAGTCAACGTGCGTATTGGAACGCCTTTTTACCTTCACATTTCCAGTCCAGGGTATGACCTGGCAGCGGATGGACTTGGCTTCCGGGGCATTCGCTTGGTTGTCAGCAATGACGTTCACAAGATACGGCTTAAGCGTACCAATATTGCCCAACGGAGCGGTCGTGTAACCGGCATCGGTAAGTATATCCATAGCGAGAGCCTTGGCAAGATACGCAATGTTGTGGAACAGCCCTTGACTGGTATGGACTCAGTGCAATCGGCATCGATTCATGGCACGCAATACGTATTTTATGGAGACACAAACTGGACTGGTTACCCGCTTGGCAACTTCAAAACAACAAATGGCATCGCAACACGACAGACCCGACTACCAAACTGCCCATATTCGGTTGAATTTTCCACCGATGGTCGCGGTAATGCTACATCAAGTATTGACGATGGTAGCACCACAAAAGGAGTCGTCTGGCTGAGCGGTGTCGTGACAGTTGATGGCGATATTTATGGCTACGCCAACCATCGCGAATCTCTCGCGGTGCAGATCTCTCACGGCCACGTCCGCTGGAATCGAAACACCAGAAAATTTGTCGACTTCAAGCGTCTGTCCGATGAATCATGGAGGCACTTGGATGGCCATCCAATCGTCTTCAACGAGAATCGAAAAGACTACATCCTCTTCGGCCATGCCATACCAAATTTCCGCGTACCCGCAACACAGCGTGCGCTTATTTCGGATACTTCATATGAGACATTCACCTGTCTTATGCAAAACGGGGAAATAGCCAAAGATAGTGCTGGAAATGTGAGCTGGCGCTGGCGTAACGATGGACGGCCTATTGATGCGGAGCTTGAAGCTGCGTTGACTAAGGCTGGACACCTAAAGAGAGCCGAATGTCGTTTCTTGATGACCGAAATCGGAAGCGGTCGGACCGTTGTTCCACACCGGGGCTCTGTCCGTTGGAATGCCTATCTCAAGAAGTGGATTCTCATCTTTACCGGCATCAACGAACCAGAATCAAACCTTGGTGAGGTTTTTCTGGCATCGGGTAAGTCCCCTACTGGTCCCTGGTCGGCCTGTATCAAAATCGCAACACATCCAAAGTACTCATTCTATAATCCGGTACAACACAGCTGGCTGGACCAAAAGGATGGAAAATTGATCACGCTTGAAGGAACGTATACCCAAACGTTTTCAGGCAACCTAGTGGCGACACCACATTATGAATATAACCAGCTGACCTATCAGGTTGATTTGACCGATTTACGATTAAGATTTCTTGCTGATTGATATGGTCGTTGGCTGGACACTAATGCCGAATCTGTCATCAGTTTCCAACCTCTCCAAAGGTATTCTCGGGATCCCGCTCGCGCAGCCACGGAGGTACAAAAATCGAAGCTGCGCCGACGACACACATCCAGCCACTTAACAGAACCACTTGCTCAGGGGATATGAATCGCATGAGTGCGCCTCCGGCAGCTGCGCCAAGAGGCATCAGAGGGCTCAATATTCCTGATTGGATTCCGATGATGCTTCCCAGCTGATCCGCCGGTGTGCGTCGTTGTATGAACGTTGCCTGCAATGCAAAGTACGGTCCCCAGACGATTCCTGCGATGAACCAGATAAGGAAGGCAATCTTGAAATCATGCTGATGAGCAAACACAACCTGAAGCACTCCCCAGCCAAGCATAATTGATGTCATTATGATTCCTGTACGCCTAAGCGATGCCAGCCTAGGTGTCAATAGCCCTCCAATAAGAGCACCAATGCTCACGGCCATAAATAGATAACTTAGCTCTGTGATTCCACCCGAGAGCTGCCTAGGGACGTAGAGAGGAAGTGCTGCTTCAGTTGGTCCATAGGAAAACCAAAACAAACCGGAAAGGATTGTCACGGATATGACTGCTGGATGCATCCGAACCTTCGGTTTTGGAGTGTGATCAGGTTGCTGGTCGTCCTTCTTGCTGTCAGTATCAACGATAGGCAAACAAAATCGCACAGGAAGTACGCTGAGAATCAGCGCAAGAGACAGGAAACTGAACGTATCAAACCAGAGTGCATTGATTGGCCCCATCCGACTAATAGCCACTGCAGAAACCAATGGACCAAGGATTCCGGCAATTTGCTCTGTTACTGCAAACCCGGTGTTTATATAGGGAAGCCGGCGCTGAGCGGTGGCGCGAGGGATTATCAACCTCGTTCCGACTCTGGTTACCGGAGCGAGAGCACCACAAAGTGCTCCGACGGCATATAGTGCCCAGACTGGTATATCCCCTAGGCTGTTCCAAATCGGGAGTACCGCCATCAACAACCCGCGGAAGACGTTATCAAACACAAACAGCGGCTTGATATTAACTCTGTCCATCAGGCGACCAAATATTGGGGCTGTGACCGCCGCAGGTAATGCCCAGATTAACAACATTCCACCTACGGCGGCACCATCATTCGTCTTCTGTGCAACAAACCACGTTAGCGCAGTCCACGTCACAAAGTCCCCGATGGTCGATATAGTCATCCCTATCCAGAGCAGACGAAGAGTGCGGTCCCTTAGCAAAATGCGGGGCCACTGAAGTTCTTGTCGGATATTGCGGTTTGACATAAATTATTGTTTTCCGATGGCATCAAAGCGAAGGGCATCCAAGAAGACCATCGTCTTAAGATCCCGGTCCGTCATGGCTTTCATGTGACTTCGGACCAGCTGCCACAGAAGGGGCTTTAAGGATTCATCGACATAAAACGAGGACCAGTCAGTCGGTGTAACTAGATCACCGATCGCGTGCAATGCTGCTTGAAGCGGACGTGTAAACGGTAGCGTTTCTCCGCGATAACCATCCGCACAGCGTTGACAAATGACGCCGCCGCGCTGGGACGCATAAAAAGGCATCCCAGTCACGACTGAAAGCAGGTTATCACAGACACAACATTCACGGATTCTGGGCAAATAGCCCGTTAGGTGAAGGATGTGCCATTGTGCTGCTAGTACAAGTGAAGCCGGATCTTTGGATGGTGCGAGCAAGTACAGCGTCCTGACAAGCAGCTCATAGAGGTCGGGCGAAGGATCTTCATCCTCTGTCAGGCGATCTACGAGTTCGAGAAGAAACATTGCGAAACTTATCAGGCTTATGTCCGTTTTGATGTTAGGGAATGTCTCGATGGCTTCTGCTTGAGAAAGCACATGAAATGTCGTGCCCTGATGCACATGAGCATCCAGGATTACCATCGGTTCGGTAACACCAGCAAGCTTACTGGATGACTGTCGTGCACCACGAGCAGAGATTCGAAGCTTTCCATGCGTATGGGTGAGAAAGACACAGAGTTTGTCTTTCTCACCGAGTGGATAGCGCTTGAGGATGACCCCACGGGTCGAAAAGCTTGCCATTACACCAAAAAGCCGGGGTTTCCCCCGGCCTCTGTCCTAGTACCATCAACCCACATTAGCGAGGAAATGGAAATGCTCCTGCTGGCGCAGCCGGACCAGCCGCTGCAACCTTAGGATCGAGCTGATCATCGATTGCCTTGAGGAGATCATGCAAATGCGCACGGGTTGCACGGTCCACAGCACGTCCGGCAGCAATCTTTACCTGTCCACGCAGCGTTACCAGCGTCTGACGTGCAAGCGATTTGCCATCCCCGGATCCGCTCAGCTTTCCACCAAATGTGGTCACAAAGCTACGCTGAAGGTTGCGACGATACAGATCAATGACAGGCTTTGTTGAGACAAGTTCACTGAAAATACCCGTCCGGAGGTCGTCAAAGAGGTTTGCCACCGAATATGCATTCTTCGGCGTTAGCGCTTCCTGTTCGGACATCCTCTTGAGACGGCTATCCTGAAGCAGGCCAGACAGGATTCCAGATTGGCTGGCGAGCACGGCATCTGCAATCCCGGATGAGTTGAACTTTCGTGTGATATCAGGGCGGACCATGATTGCTGGCGTCTGGAAGAGTTGTTCGTTATAGAGGCGAACTGCTGCACGCTGCTTACCAGCTGGAACCGGGGTGTAGTTGACCTGTGAACCCTGACCAGCATGCTGGTTGTTCTCAATCAATCCACCGACAACAGCCAGAACATGCCGGAGTTCCATAGCACGCTGCCCCATGACAGTGTTGTATGCATCCGCAAGCATTTCGTAATCTTCACCTGGCTTTGTTGCTGCCTTTACGAGGAAGCCCATAACACGATCGATGTTCTTTAAGCCCAATCGGGTTGCTTCAACGGTGTCATCACCGAGATCTTCACTCTGTCGTGTTGGGTCTTCAGGAGACTGATTACCAAAGCGCAACATTGGGTTCTGTGTCTGACGGTTGGCAATGGCCTTGAGGGCTGGAACTTCTTCGGCAGGAGTTTTAGCACCCGGAATAGCCCCGTAGCCGTATTCGATTGCAAAGTAGTCGTACGGACCTAGCTTTGGAATCAACCGAGATCCATCACCGGGTTGAGCTACATAGTTGAAGCGTCCGTAATCCATGATGGATGACTCATCGCCCCACTTCTCAGTCCATTCTTTCGAACGAAGCTGTTTGATGGAATAGGTGGACGACGCACGCATATTATGCGGAAGTCCCAAGGTGTGACCGACTTCGTGTGTTACGACATAGGCCAGCAGGTCGCCCTGAAGGTCTTCAGGCAATGGCAACTTTTGGGCGCGAGGATCGTTTGGCGAGACTTGTGCGAAGTACCAGTTGTTGCTGAGTTTCAAAACAGAATGGAAGATCTTTGGTGAACCATTCAGAATTTCACCGGTGCGTGGATCAGAAATGTGTGGGCCGTATGCATTTTCAACACCACTTGGCAACCAGCGGATCACCGTGTAGCGGACATCATCCTGATCGAATTCTGGATCTTCAGCCTTGGTTGGGATATCGCGGCAGACGATGGCATTCTTGTAGCCAATCTTCTCGAATGCTGCATTCCACTCTTCCACACCACGCTTGACAAAAGGCTTCCATTTTGCTGGAATTTCAGCACCAAGGTAGTAAGTGATAGGAGTAACTGGTTCGGAGAGCGCAGCTCGCGGATCCTTCTTCTCCAAGCGCCATCGATCAAGGATGGTGATGGTCTTGACAGGTGCTTCCGATGTGCCGAACTCGTAGTGACTGGTAGAGAACCATCCAACACGTGAGTCTGCTAGACGAGCCATCATCGGCTTTTCAGGCAAAGCGATGATCGAATGATGTAAGCCTACAGTGATTGCATCGGTGCTGGAGTCACGGGATGGTCCATCGGCTCCGCGGCGCCCTAGTGGACTTGCTCCACCCCCACCGGCGACAAATGTAGCCGTGAGTTTAACTTCAATGTTCTTCGGGTAAGACTTTACCGAATCAATAAATGTCCGGCTCGGGTCCATCCGGGATGCACCAATCGAGCCCTTGGCCGAAAACTCAGCCATATCACCAGTGTAAACATTTGTGACATCGATAACTACAGAGTCCTTGTTACCCGTCGTTTTAATATCAAATGTCGCGATAATCGGCTCGACCTTTGCCATCAGCAATGAGCGCGTCATGTCGCCAGCAGGATCATCTGCGCGGACGGTATGCGTTACCGAGCGAAGAAGGATCTTATCCCCACGGCGCTCAAAGCGAACGACACGGTCCTGAACTTCCGTTTGTCCAAATCCATAGAATGTAGGGGATTTGTCAAGCGTTGTTACCCAAAGGACCTCAGTACCCAGCTTGTCCGCAGGTATTTCCCAGTAATACTTTTCATCGATCTGATGCGTCATGAACAAGCCATCATCCGATTTGGCATCTTTAGTGATGACATCTGCATATGGCTTCATCTTTGCAGGTGCACCGGCTGGACCGCCAGGAGCGCTTGGCCCCTGCATCCCACCCCGTGGGAACCCTGCGCCTGGACCACCAGGACCCTGCGCCGACGCACCAGCCAATAAGGCAACACTCAAAACAGCACTAAGTATCAGCTTTACCTGCACGATGAAACCTCGCTTCATATACATCAACCGTTTCCGGCCGGAATTCCTAGGATACCGTACGCGGTACGAACCTAGTAGGAATTCGTGGTGTTTGCGTCCGCTCCGCCATATTCGGCAATGAGCGAGACGCCAACCGATGTTCCAAGTCTTGACGCACCTGCACTAACCAGCTCAGTGGCAAATGCAAGCGTTCGTATACCGCCAGCAGCTTTAATGCTTACTGCATCCGAGACCGCCTGTCGCATTAGTGCAACATCAAGTACGGTAGCACCCGTCGGAGCGAAACCTGTGCTGGTCTTAACAAATGCTGCTCCTGCTTCTTCAGCCAGCTTGGATGCGCGTTGCTTTTCAGCATCCGTGAGGTACGCACACTCGATAATCACTTTTACGATTGCACCGCCGAGGTTTGCTGCGGCAACGACGCGCTCGATTTCCTCAAAAACAATCAGCTCGGCACCCGATTTCAGCGCACTGACATTGATCACCATATCAACCTCGTGCGCTCCGTCTGCGACAACGAGTGCTGCCTCCACTTCCTTAGCTCCCGGGGCAGCGAGGCCATGTGGAAACCCGACAACGGTGCAAACTTTCGTTTTCGAGTCAGCTAAAATATCCGATGCGTCCGCAACCCACGCGGGGAGAATACACACGGATGCAAAACCGAAGGGCAAAGCCTGCTCAACGAAATCAATGGTTTCGCGACGTGTGGCATCCGGACGGAGGATTGTCTGATCAATCATCCCTGCAAGATGCTGGCTACTCGTAAACATGCTCATCGCTTTGTTGCCGCCTTCAGTGATGCTACAGTTTCGGCAAGAACATCAAGGCTTTTCGTTTCATGAAGCAGTTGGACAATGCGGCTTCCGACGACAGCTCCATCGGCAACTTGCGCAATGGCCTGCACGTGCTCGGGTTGACTGATGCCAAAGCCAACGCAAACGGGAACTCCAGTGATATTTCCACGGATGTTATCTACCAATTCGGCAATACCTGCGCTGACATTGTCATGCATGCCGGTAATGCCCGTTCTCGAAACACAGTAGATGAAGCCACCCGCAAGCGGTCTGACCTTGTCCATTCGAACCTGAGTGGATGTCGGCGCTAGCAGGAAAATCGTGTCTAGGCCCGCTGCGGTGCTCGCGGCTTTCCATTCGTCCGATTCATCTGGTGAGAGGTCGGTCAATATCGTGGCATCAGCACCGGCACCAGCCGCTGCCTGAGCAAATTTAGTAACCCCGTATTGCATCACTGGATTCCATGATCCCATTAGCACAATTGGCACCGTTACCCCGGCATCACGTGCAGCTCTGACATCGTCCAATACGGATGGTGGCGTGACACCAGCGCTGAGCGCACGCATCGAGGATGCTTGAATCACCGGGCCATCTGCAAGCGGATCACTGAACGGAATACCGAGCTCAATCACATCGGCTCCGGCATCTGCAATCGTCTTGATCACCTTCCACGTTTCGTCAGGAAAGGGGTCGCCAGCCGTGACGAAGACAACGAGTGCTGCCTCATTTTTTATTTGGAGGTCATCAAAGCAGGTCTGTAATCGACTCACGACTTCATTCCTCCAAGTCGCTCTGCCACGGCTTCAACGTCCTTGTCACCGCGTCCACTAAAACACACCACAATCGTCTGGTCGGGAGACATCGTTGGAGCAAGTTTGCGAAGGTGCGCGAATGCGTGTGCCGTCTCGAGAGCCGGGAGTATCCCCTCACGTCGGCTGACCCATTGGAGAGCTTCCAGTGCTTCCTCATCATTCACGGCGGCATATTCTGCACGACCGCGATCTTTAAGAGATGAGTGTTCAGGTCCGACTCCTGGATAATCAAGCCCGGCCGATACGCTGTGAGCTTCAGCGATTTGGCCATGTTCATCCTGAAGGAGATATGTCAACGAGCCGTGTAAGACACCAGGTCTGCCCAGAGACAGCGTCGCTGCGTGGCGTGGGGTACCGATGCCATCACCTGCAGCCTCGACGCCGATTAGGCGAACAGTTTCATCACCAACAAACGGATGGAACATTCCCATGGCGTTTGAACCACCACCGACACATGCGAGGACTGCATCCGGAAGACGTCCCGTCCGCTCAATCGTTTGTGTGCGCGCCTCACGGCCAATAACGCTCTGGAAATCACGAACCATGGCCGGGTACGGGTGAGGTCCGACAACGCTTCCGATAATGTAATGCGTGTCAGCAACATTGGTTACCCAGTCACGAAGTGCCTCATTTGTGGCATCCTTCAGCGTCCGCGTACCACTCTCCACCGGGCGAACTTCAGCCCCGAGCAGCTGCATCCGAAAGACATTCAGGCGCTGCCGCTTCACATCTTCGGCTCCCATGTATACGCAACATTGGTAACCAAATTTTGCACAGACAGTCGCCGTCGCGACACCATGTTGGCCAGCACCAGTTTCAGCGATGATGCGTGGCTTGCCCATTTTTCGTGCAAGGAGAATTTGACCAATCGTATTGTTGATTTTGTGCGCACCTGTATGGCAAAGATCTTCGCGTTTGAGAAATATCTTTGCACCACCAAGCTCTCTTGTCAGGTTTTCAGCAAATGTAAGCGGTGTTGGCCGTCCTACGTATTCCTGGAGATGTCGGTCGAATTCAGCTAGAAATTCCGGGTCGGTTCGGGCCTCTTCATACCGCCTCGAAAGTTCATCCAGGGCAGGCACCAGCGTCTCTGGAACAAACCGTCCACCGAATGGGCCGAAGTGGCCGCGCGCATCCGGTTCGGATGAAAAAGGAGTACCTTGAATCAGCGAAGACATGGGCGAAGTGTACCACCGTGATGCCTTGTTTTCTGCCACATCACAGCCATGAAGTGTTCCCGTAAATGTATACTGACGGTCGTGTCTGACTCCATCAAACTGACATCTTCGTTTGTCAAATCCGACGGTATCTCCATTCATTGGCAACAGACTGGAAAGACCCCACCGGATACCCTATGCATCCACGGATTTTCAAGCAGCTTCCGTAGGAATTGGTATGGCGCAGGCTGGGTTCGCGCATTAGTTGAATCAGGCCATGCCCCGTTTGGTCCGGACCTCAGAGGACATGGTCAGAGCGACAAACCCCACGTTCATGGAGCCTACTTTCCGCTCGTTCATATAAAGGACATCCAATGTGGTCTATCCGAGCTCGAAGCAGACAAAGTACATGTAATCGGATTTTCGATGGGCGCTGCGGTTGCCCTCCAATTTGCGATGCTACATCCTGAACGATGTAAATCACTAACCCTGATTGGAGTTGGAGATAAGGTCATTGACACGTATCCGCCTCCAATGGAGCCAATGTGGATTGCGGATGCTCTCTCGACATCAAGACCCGATTTGATTTCATCCGCGGTAGGACGAACCTTTCGTACGTTTGCCGAACGCGGTCAGAATGACCTTGAAGCCCTCGCAGCGATGATGCGTACCGGTGGCTGGCCGGGTCGTATTGTGGAGCACATGCCCCTTACGGTTCCAACACAGCTGATACTTGCAGAGCGCGATGCCTTTATGCCGACATCCAGTCACCTCATCGATGCTATCAGTCCATCCAAAGTTACCGTTATTGAGGGAACGGACCACTTGAGTCTCGCTCTAGCTCCAGAGGCTATCGCGTGCACGCTTGCTTTCCTTGGAGAGATCAATGACTAACCGTATGCGAACCCGAACGGCCTATATTTTGATGGCAGCATTGGGAACGGCGGCACGTGCCTGGGCTCCGGAAGCCCTTCACTATGAGCGCATTGTTGGCGCGGGAGTGACATTCAAGCAGGATCTCTATCCAATCGACCATCCAAATGGTCCGCTGGCTGTACACACATTTGATGTTGCAACGCAAACTCCGGGAGTCAGAATCAGTGCAGCACTTGCGGGTGACACCGTATGGGACACGGATCCTACATTTGGCCGCGAAGTTGTATCAAAGCTTGCAGCGCGGCGTAAGGCACTCGCTGCGGTTAATGCCGGATTCTTTCCGTTTGCCGGTAATCCAATAGGCCTCCATATGGAGGATGGAAACCTCATTACCGAGCCTACGAAGAACCGCTCATCGTTCCTTCGGCTCAAGAACGGCTTATATGCAATCGCTGCGTATACATTCAAAGGCAAGATAACCATTGGTACACAATCACTCCCGCTAAGCGGCCTCAACCGCAAACCGGATGCAATGGCTGAGAACATCGCCTACACATCCCAGTTCGGCACACAAACGCTAAAGTTGGAGAACCGCTACTGGCTGCTTCTCGATGTTCCGGATGGCTCATTGCACGTCGGGTCGCTTACCGCTTCTGTCACAATAACCGACAATATCCCACAGATTGAGTTGTCACCAACACGTATTGCCATTGCAGTCAGTCAACAAGCCTACGATCTGCTTCGGCCGGTCATCACAGATGGCGCAATGGCGACGGTTACATGCGAGCTTGTTCCCATCGATGCCGATGCTCCTCAAGGTGTGGACATTACCGATGCCGTTACCGGCGCGCCACGGATTTTGACAAACGGTAAGGTGGATGTCCGATACAAACAGGAGAAGATGTCTGAGTCTTTCAGCTCAGTTCGGCATCCACGAACGGCGGTCGGTATCCGCCCGGATGGCAGTGTCATTCTAGTGACTGTGGATGGTCGTCAAGCCGAGCTGAGTCGTGGCGCGACGCTTCCTGAGCTCGCTGGAATATTGATTGCGAATGGTGCCACACAAGGTCTGAATCTTGATGGTGGCGGAAGCAGCGTTGCCGTTGCGAGAAATCTCGTTGTGAATTCACCATCGGATGGTAGCCAGCGTCCTGTGGCTGATGCGCTTCTAGTGACAGGCGAACTTCCGATGGGTCTGCCGGATACCTTTTCGATAACCGGTATCCCTGTGAACCAGGCAATGATCGGCGATTCCCAAGACCTAAAAGACAGTAGCGGACGCCCGGTTGAAACCGGCATTTGGGGAACGGATGGCAAGGGAGTTTTTGTGGACCAAGGCGGCCGTCTCCGTATCCTTCGGGCTGGAACCAGTAAAGTCTCGATCGCATATCCAGGTTCGCAAGCATCCAGTGTCATCAAGGCACTCGACCCAAATCCGCCAGCAAAGCCAAAGCAACCTCCGGGAAGATAGCGAAAGGCCCTAGCTTGCCTTCTCCACATACTGCACTGCGTCCTGAGTCGGTTTGTCACGGTAGAAAGCACGCACCGTCCCAGCGCTGTAAATGTCAAATGTAATCATCGCTACGACGAGGAATGACGCAACGCCCACGGATGCTTTGCGATTGGAAATGCGCTGAATGGCACCGCAAACCAGCAATGCTCCTCCAAGCGCGGCGGCAATGGAATAGCGTCCAGTTGAAAATACAACATCCCAATCGGAATACAAAAGCTGTTGTAGGAGTCCAAAAACAGCCAGCATGATTGCAACGATACCTGCCACCCGAACCAGAATCGAGTCTGTTGGTGTGTCTTTACTGATTCCGCGTCTAGCTTTGCTCAGTTGGTCAAGATTAGTCAGGAGAATAGCGATAGACGTCAAGATACTGAGGCTGGACCACGTAACGAGATCTACCCCCATATGAAACTGCATTAACCACATCGGGATGGGTGCACATCCGCCAACCCAGAGCAGAATGATCGGAACGCTTAGGGTTACTCCCGCCCCAGTTATCTGGATACCTGTAGACATCAGCTGTCCAAAAGTGTGTGTCGCATCAAGCAACGGACGATGAAAGGTCCGAATCAGAGGTGAGCCAAGCGTAAGTTGGTTGGTCGCCATCCAAAGAACGACCGGAATGACAATGCCGGGTATCAGGAGCGAGGCATGCTTCATCCAGGACTTTCTGGATAACGACACAATTACAAGTCCAGGCAACCAGATACCAGCGGTGAGACGCGTTATCATCGCTAAGCCAAACAAGACTCCTGCGAGGATGAACATTTTTGGGGACGGTGTGTGTCTTGCCCTAAGGCCAAAATACAGAGATGCTGCCACGAGGGCCATCGCCATTGGCTCGTTTGAAATATTCCCGTGCATGTGCCCGAACATCGGAGTAAAGGCAACCACGGATGCACAAACGATTCCAGCCATATCGGATGCAAATGCCATTTTCGCAATACAAAACGAAAACCATACAGTCAGTGCACCAAACAGCAAACATATCCATCGGATCGCTAAAATACGTGACTCTGGAGACACACCCGCCATCAGTTTCCATGGTAATGAGGCGACCGCATAAAACAACGGTGGGTGTTGCGCCTGATAGGAAACGTATTGCTCTGAATCACTGCGTTTCTCCGGGGATGGCTTGGGAATGCCCTTTCCGCTCACAATGGATTCGATATACAGTTGATGCTCTTTTTCATCCGGTCCCAGACCGTATACGCGCGTTTCATTTGCCATCGATGCCGGAACATTATCGGGAAGCTGGATGCCTTGGAGTGGCGTGACCCGCAACCACATCGAACCGATCGCGATGTAAACGCAAATCAGAATCGGCATCAAGTACTGACTTCTAAGCTTCATTGTGATGCAAATCCTCCGCCAAGCAGCTGCTTTACAAGCAATAGTCCCAAAATCGTGCACGGAACATAAGCAATCCAGGTTTGTGTTGACAGCCTCTTCCAACCAGCGATGGTTACGACGGCGATTGGTAACAATGCCGGGAGAAAGTAACGACCTTGTGCCTGAAAAACCTGAGTTATAAACGTGAAGTAAAACGGAAGAATCACGACGGGTACAAGGAGGAGCGCTGCAAAGAGGGGCACTTGTTGGCGTTGATCAGGGTCTCGCATTGTCTTCATGATGCCGACGATGGCCGGGGCGACAAGTGCAAGCATTGCAATAAAGGGCAGTGGCTCACCGGCGAATCGGCTTAGTGGTGTGTTTGGATGAATAAAGTACCAAAAGGACGCAACTGATCGAACGGCGACTTGCCGAAGATAATCGGCGTGTGTCCAACCAGCTAGTTTCTCAATGTCAGCAGGGCTGAAGTTTGGTCCGGTTGCTTTGTAAATAGTTCGAGCCAAGGGGTCAGCGTAAATACTTAGATTCCGTAGCCACATCGGGGTTGTGAGCAGCGCCGCAACCACAAGGATGCCGACAAGCTGGCTGCAAAATTTGAGAGTAAGCCCCGTAGTTTTCGCTTTCCAAGCGACAGCAACGATCAACATCCACGGTAGCAGCTGCAGCACCGTGAGTTTTGTATAGAGACCTGCGGTAATCGCAACCGTCAACAGGACAAGCGAACGGGGGTTTACAACCGCGTTTTTGATAGCTGTGATTGCCTCGCCAATGATGACCGCGCACAGCAGGTGGGTTAGGGCATCGTTTGAAACAGCACCACCGAGCTGCGCCTGTACCGGCAGCACACAGAGAAACGCTCCAACCGGGCGGACGTAA
>JBJTQN010000286.1:0-3282 GCA_046075665.1 Armatimonadota bacterium
ACAGAAAGTCCGTTAAACTTGGCCATTGTGGCAGCCATATCTCCAGCCAGCCAGTGCTCGATGGCATCACATGCGAGGTCAGCCGTTGCAGCCATGATGACCTGTTCATCCGGTGTCAGTGATCCAAGCACCCAATCAATCTGATCAATGCCTGATTGTGGCTTACCGATGCCGATCCGCATCCGTGGATACTCCTGCGTACCCAGCTGCTCGGCAATGGACTTAAGACCGTTTTGACCACCGGCAGATCCGCCTGGGCGCAGCCGAAGCTTGCCGGGCTGGACGTGGATGTCATCACAAACAACCAGAATGTCTTGAATATTTACATCAAAGGCAGTTCTAACGGCGTTTACGGCGACTCCAGATAGGTTCATAAACGTCAGCGGGTAGACGATGAGGACTTCTTCACCGTTATAGGTCATCGTTTCAATGACGCTACGGTGTCGATTAACAAGGTACTTAGACTTAGCTTTATGGCGCTTCGCCAGCGTCGCAAGCACCATCCAACCAGCGTTATGGCGGGTATTTTGATACTTGGCCCCAGGATTTCCAAGGCCAACAATCACCTTCACAGGCTAACCCAACCAGTTGCGGTCGAACAGAGCACTGACGGAGTCACCAGTGTGGATGCGCTGTATCGCATCTCCAAGAAGTGGAGCTACTGATAACACATCGATGTTGGCTGCCCAAAGGTGATCCTGCCACGTCGCCGGGATGGTGTTGGTTACGATGACCCTTTTGATTGCTGATGCTGCAAAGCGGTCAATCACCCCTGGAGAAAACACCGCGTGCGTACAGCATGCAACAACGCTCTTGGCGCCCCGTGCAATGAGTGCATCGGCTCCGTGACATATAGACCCGCCTGTGTCAATCATGTCATCGACCAGAATACAGTCCTTGCCACGGACATCCCCGATAATCTCAACCACTTCAACTTTGTTTGGTTCCGGACGGCGCTTCGCAATCGTCGCGAGGCGCGCTCCGAGCATTTCAGCGAGACTGAGCGCACGGCGAACACCGCCTTCATCTGGAGAGACAACACACGCGGATGCTCCAGCGAGCCCTTCGGCCATCAGATGACGTCCAAGGATTGGACCAGCATACAGATGGTCGACAGGGAGCTTGAAGAAACCTTGAATCTGTTGCGCATGCAGGTCCAGGCAGACAACTCGGCTGGCTCCGGATTCTGTTAGCAGATCCGCAACAAGCCGTGCGGTAACAGGCTCGCGAGGCTTGATTTTTTTGTCTTGTCGGGCATAGCCATAATAGGGGAGCACACAAGTGATGCGCGCTGCACTCGCGCGCCGAAAGGCATCGATAAGAATCAAGAGCTCCATTAGGGAGTCATTCACGGGCGCACACGTTGGCTGAACGATGAAGATGTCGTTTCCGCGCGCGCTCTCTTCAATCTGAACACGGATTTCTCCATCGGAAAACCTGGTTGACATCAGGTTTCCTAGGGGAACACCCAAATGTTGGGCAATTTCGCTCGCTAGCTGAGGATTACTTGTACCGCTGAAGAGTCTGAGTTCGGAAGTAGTCATCGGTTTATCCGTTTGCGTTTCCCTGTGGGTCAGTCTGTAGCGCGGCGCGTCGGCGCTTTGCCCAGTTTTCGATGGTCGATTGCCGCGCACGGCCGATACCCAGAGCATCGCTTGGCACGGGCCCTGTGATTGTACTGCCAGCGGCAGTCCATGCCCCCGTACCAATGGCAACTGGAGCTACTAAAGTCGATGAACTCCCAATAAAGGCATTGGCACCAATAGTCGTACGGTGTTTGCGGTAGCCATCATAGTTACACGTTATCGTTCCAGCGCCGATATTAGTGCCCGCACCGATTGTTGCATCACCAAGGTAGCTGAGATGCCCCGCGGATGATCCAGCTCCAACATAGGTGTTCTTGAGCTCGACAAAATTACCGATACGTGCTTTATCTTCAAGGGTGCTGCCGGGCCGGATATGGGCAAATGGTCCGACTTTGACATCCGAATGAATCGTGCTGTCATGGACGACCACATATGGGCCGATAGCACAATTTTCACCAACTTCGGTCGTACCCAAGAGGTGAGTCCCTGGGTAGAGTGTGGTTCCCGAGCCAATAGTTACACCAACATCTACATAGGTTTGGTAGGGATCGACAATATGAACGCCGAGCTCAACCAAAGATTCCAGAAGGCGAAGGCGAAGCTCTGTGCTGATCTCCATCCGCTCACGTGCGTTATCGAGCTGCAGCTGATCCCCGTCCCAACAGTTGACATCCACTACCTGCAGCTTGTTGGTGCCATCGACAATGGTTGAGAGCTCGGAAATCGTATCAACCGGGTAGTCGACGACGGTCACTGCCTGATGTACATCCCTTGCCTGAACGTAGAGCGCTGCCACGGTTGGTTCCGTAGTTGTGTCCATCCAAAGCGACTTCGAAATCGATATATTGTGCTCTTCAAGCGATTCGAGTGTGCTTTCGACACCGAGTGGTAGGCGTGCATCGTAGAAGAGCAACCACTCATTCTCAGTATCTGCAAGGTCCAACTCGAACAGAAACTCATCGAGAGTCCCTACGACAACAGTCACCGGTTCATCTGTAAGGACATTTGCAATACTGTCACCTAGGTCAGCGCTGGCAACAAGGAGCGTAATAGAGTCGACGCGCTCTGAAATCGCGTGGACGATATGAGAGACGATGGTCCTGCCACAAACGTCATCCAATAAAGGATGTAAGGACGGTGGATAGGCATTGTCAATAGGGGAACAGGCGACGATGACTGCGCTGGTCTGTAGTGTATTGATCCGGTTCATTTTGTCTCTCCGCAACCGGGGGATTATATAGCATCGCGATGTTCTGACGGCTGACTCCTTCGGTCGGAAAACTCATCTCTGGACAAATAGTTGCTTTGCGTCGGATTGGCACGCGATGTGCACCACCACATTCCGTGAAGCAAACGCATTGTGACAGTCAGAACAAATCAGGACTGGCAACGCATGCAGATTGGCTCATTGGAACGCTGGTCAACGTTTACCGGCATATGACGATTACAAGAAGCCCACTTAAAAGCCGCTGCGTATGTATTGCAGGGTCCAGGATGGCACAGGCACGTCTCCATTGTGTGATCTGCGATAAGCGTGGTACCAAGCAGACAACGGAGGCCTTCGGCCCCAGCAGGCACCCGTTCAGTGACCCAAATTGCCCCTCCGGCCGTGCGCACCCCAAGTGCATCAAACAATACTGCGTATGGGTGGAGGGGCAGCACCAGCTCACGGAACAGGCGCAGGCAGCCCGGGACA
>JBJTQN010000287.1:0-22253 GCA_046075665.1 Armatimonadota bacterium
ATCGACGTTGCCAACTGGGTGATGAACGACACTCCAGTTAAGGTCTACGGTATGGGTGGACGTCAGGTTCGTACCGATCCTGCGTACGGTCATATATACGATCACTTCGCGATTGAACTCGAATATAAGAATGGTGTCAAAATCCAATCCATGTGCCGCCAGATTGATGGAACCGCTGCGCGCGTGTCCGAGTCGTTTATCGGAACCAAGGGGACCAGTAACCCATCCGGATCCATCAATGGCGCAAACCGCTATCGTTTTGAAGGCAAGCAGGTTGATCCATATGTTCAGGAACATATTGATATGATCGCCAGCATCCGTGCAGGCAAGCCTCTCAACGAAGGCAAGCGCATCGCTGAATCCTGTCTCACCGCAATCATGGGACGTCTTGCCTGTTACTCAGGTCAGGAAATCACCTTTGATGAAGCCATGAAGCTCGAATTGGACATCATGCCTGCTGAATTCAAATTCGGTAGCATGCCAGTTCCTACTGTTGCTGTGCCAGGTCGCTTTAAGCTGACCGATGGCACATTCAAGGGACTATAATCATGGACCGCCGTGACTTTATCGGGACCGGCGTTGCAGGTGCAATCGCAGCCACTGGATTAACACCAGTGGCTGCAGGCGCCTCAATTGCAACACAGGGAAAGACATTCCAATGCGACTATGCGCCGCACTTCGGAATGTTTCGTTCCCACGCAGCAAATGACATCGATGAGCTGAAATTCATGCACGACCAAGGCTTCCGCAGCCTTGAAGACAATGGAATGGCCGGCCGGTCTGTCGCAGATCAGGAAAAGATTGCAAAAGAAATGCAACGTCTTGGGATGCGAATGGGGGTCTTTGTCGTCAATGGAAGCACATCGTGGATTCCAAGTCTTGCCACGGGTAAGGCTGATCTCCGTGACAAGTTTCTTGCTGAGTGTAAGGCTGCCGTGGATGTCGCCAAGCGTGTGAACGCGAAGTGGATGACGGTTGTTCCGGGCCAGCTTGTACCAAACCTTGAAATGGGTTACCAGACGGCAAATGTTGTTGACGCACTGCGCAGGGCAAGTGAGATTTTCGAGCCACATGGTCTGGTCATGGTTCTGGAGCCTCTTAACCCGTGGCGTGATCACCCTGGCCAGTTCCTTTCCAAAGCGCCACAGGCGTTTGAAGTGTGCAGGGCCGTGAATTCCCCAAGCTGTAAGATCCTCTTTGACATCTATCATCAGCAAATCACTGAGGGTAACATCATCCCCAATATCAACCTGGCATGGTCAGAAATCGCCTATTTCCAAATTGGTGACAACCCTGGCCGCGCTGAGCCACTTACTGGTGAAATCAACTACAAAAATGTGTTCAAGCACATCAAATCAAAAGGCTTCACTGGTATCTATGGAATGGAACACGGCAATAGCCGTGGCGGATCCAAAGAAGGCGAGTTGAACCTCATCAAGGCATATCGCGAAGTCGACAGCTTCTAAGGGTTGAACTGTAAATCTATTCCGGCGCAGTGGTTATGTACTGCGCCGGTTTTTCCGTAACACAATCGTCAAAAGTCTTGGCGCTTGCCGCTTGGCAGTGGCGTAACTTACGCGCCGCTAACGGCGCGCGGTAACCAGTCGCTTACCGTAACGACTTCCCTTCGCAATTGTGTCTACTGCTACAGACCGGTTGTTTGTGCTTGCATGGATAAACCGGTTGTTACCGATGTAGATTCCGCAGTGAGTCACCGTCCTGCCACCCTTCATTGCAAAGTAAAGCCTGTCACCCGTTTGCAGGCCATCCTGCACCGGAACTCCTATACGCGCCTGATCACCACTGTGCCTCGGGAGGTTTATTCCAATCTTTCGGAACACGTTTTTGACAAATGCTGAACAATCCAGTCCACGTCGCGTGTTGCCAGCCCATACGTAGGGAACACCGAGGTAGGTGAAGGCTTCATGGACGATATGGTCGGCGCGGTTTGCCAGAGCGCCCAGTTGGGCACCAGGTCGGGGTACGTAAATGTCCTGACGAATAAGATCCACGAAGACTTTGGGAATATAACCCATAAGCTTATCCTGCATCAGAATTGCGTAGTGTGTTGTGCTCTGCTCGAGAACAACCACCGCCTGCCCCTCAAACACTGTGTGGAGGATTGGAGCATTAGGCAAATGCGAGATTCTGACGGGTGTGGGTCTGTTCACTCGTCCGATCTGTCCATGTACCAGATTTGACTTACTGGCGGCCTGCATTGTGTACTGCTGATTCGGTTTTTGTACCAATGGACGGAGGGCCGGCAGTGGCTGCTGAGATGGCGGTAACCCGACATCAACCTTCATCTCAAGGTCATCACTTTGATGACTGCGACTCACCAACATACGTCTAATATATCGGTTTTCATCCGCGGAATGTGGCAAACGCAGTTTTCGATGTACGGTGTCGTGCGAGGCGCTTTGGTATTCATTGCTGGGACATGGACGATAATGGATGCAAACGGTTATAGTAAAGCATCATGCAGCGACGGACTTTTCTTTCAGCCGCCTCAACTTTGGCAATAGTAGGGCCGAAACTCAGCGCAGGCACATCAACTACGACACCGCAAACACCACCAGAACCAATCCGTGAATTCCGTGGCTTCTGGGTCGCAACCGTCGGAAACATTGACTTCCCATCCAGACAAGGACTTGGAGTCAAGCAGCTACAAAATGAGCTTCGCACGATTGTTCGACGTGCCGTTGAAATGCACTGCAATGCAATCGTGTTTCAAGTGCGGCCCGCATGCGATGCCCTCTATGAAAGTAAACTAGAGCCTTGGTCGGAATATCTGACCGGGGCGCAGGGAAAGAATCCAAAAATCGACCCGTTGGCTTTCCTCGTTCAGGAATGTCGTAAAGCAGGTCTCGAGATTCATGCCTGGTTCAATCCATTTCGTGCACGGCCGGCAGTCTCGAAAGGTAAACCACATGCAAGCCACATCTCGAGAACTAACCCAGAGATGGTTCGCACCTATGGCACGATGCAATGGTTGGATCCCGGAGACCCCCGTGTTCGTCAGCATTCCCTAGATGTGATTGCCGATGTCGTTGAGCGCTACGATATCGACGGTGTTCACATCGATGACTACTTTTACCCGTATAGGGAAACGAACAAGTCGACTGGCAAGGACATTCCATTCCCAGATGACAATACGTACGCTGCTTATCGGCAAGGTGGAGGAACACTTAGTCGCGATGACTGGAGACGGTCCAATGTTGATGTCTTCGTTGAAGCAATGTACCGCCGCGTTCACAGCATCAAAAACACGTGTCTAGTCGGAATTAGCCCCTTCGGAATTTGGAGACCAGGCTTTCCCGCACAAATAAAGGGCTTCGATGCCTACGAACAAATCTATGCTGATTCGCGAAAGTGGCTCCTCGAAGGCTGGGTTGATTACTTTACGCCTCAGTTGTACTGGCCAATTGATCGAAAACCACAGTCTTTTCCCGTTCTGCTAAGCTGGTGGTTGGGGCAAAATCCACATACGCGCCACATTTGGCCTGGCTTGTATACGGGCAAATACGATGCTACAGAGATTGAGTATCAGATCAAGACTGCTCGCGGCATGGATGGCGCTACCGGGCACATTCACTTCTCTACGAAGAGCCTGTTGAAAGGTGATGTCCGCAAGGGGCATAGCCACGCCGCACATCTACGATCACGGGTATATACCAGTCCGGCAATCGTCCCTGCCTCGCCATGGACGAGCCGGAATACGGCAAATGTCGATATCGAAAGACAATTTCTGATCTCCGATGGCAACCTTATGTGGCAACCATTGCCTGGAACAACACGAAGCCTCTACATTCAGTTTGAAGTCAATGGTGAGTGGAGAGCAGCCATGATCGGACCAACATCACAGCACTGGCGCCTACCCGATGGAACCACTGATTTCTGGATTCGTATTGTTTCGGAATGTGGTGTGGCGTCTGATCCTGTTAAGATTGCAGCCATTAGTTGATGGTTAAGGTCCACTATATTGCTGACTTCACGGATATCGCAGATTACTTCGATGCTGCGTATTTGTTGCTGTCTGATAAACATGATGTGACAATCGTTGCACCGGCCACGGTACACAACGATATCGCAGAACTGATCGCGCTTTGCGGAGCGACGATCAGCAGCCTCCATGCAGATGTCTCTGGCCTAATGACTGTTTCAGCGAACTGGGTGGTAACGTCTGATTACAATGCAATGCTGCCCGTTCTAAAGAGTGCTCAAGGAGTGCGACGAAACATCATCGAGCGGCTCTTCATTACTGGAGGGCATGCAAATGACTACTCAGGGAATGACCAGCCGATGCGCTTCGATCCGCGTCTACGAGAGCGCGAGCCAGCTAGATTTGCGCCTGAAGGCGATATCAGAGGTGCGGACACAGATGCGTTCAACTCTCTTCTCCTCAGCCGTGAGGCTGTGATTTGGCTCCCGAGGGACATTTGCCTTTGGCGCTATGCAGCTCCGCAGATTTTCGACCTAGCTCCTAATCCTGTGAATCAATGGCTGGCAAAACGCTTAGCATTAGTTCGCGGAGAGGGTGAGCCAGTTTTGCTGTCGACGTTCCCTGCGTTTTGTCTCGCAGTAACTCCAGACACGATGCCGTGGTTGCGACTCTTCCACACAGTCCTTGGCAAGATCGAACTCTCCCCGCTCAGTGGACGCGTTACACCCATCATCACTCAACAAGGAGCAAACGCTTACATCGTTACAGCAATCGATGGGTTTGCGTGCGGAAAGTTCATCACAAATGTCCTCCGGGGTCCCGCACAGTGATCATTCTTGGATTTGACCCCGGTACTGCAACAACAGGATTTGGCGTTATTGAATCCGTAAACGATGTCCTCAAACCGATCGATGTCGGCGTTATCCTTACACCTGTGGATATGCCTATAGAGGAGCGACTTCTGAGCATCTACACCGATGTCAACACACTGCTCGATAAGTACAATCCCGATACGGTCGCAACTGAACGCCTATTTTTTGACCGGAATGTGACTAATGCGCTGAGTGTTGGGCGGGCAATCGGCGTGATTCTCCTTGCTGTAGCACAGCGTGAATTACCGTGGATGGAATACACCCCGATGCAGGTAAAGACATCAGTGACCGGATACGGCGGGGCTGACAAGAACCAGATTCAGCAGATGGTCGTGCGGCTACTTGGGATGGTGGAAGTTCCGAAACCAGATGACGCGGCTGATGCCCTTGCCATCGCAATATGTCATGCGCATAGTTTGAAGCTAAAGAGCATTGGTATGAATCAATCTCGAGGACACCGTAAACAAAAGCGGTTACAGCCGTGAATAACTTGCGGTAAGCATCCCAAAATATGTTGGTGCTTCATACGTATAGACGGAAGCTTCCATTGGTACTACCGTTAGCGCCCCGAATAACATTAATGCTTGCCAGTACGCATCGACTGTCGCGTCTTCAAGAAACGATTCTTCCCAGTCGAGCAGATTTTCCAGTGCATTATCTTTCACTACCGCGAAGAAGCGGGCATCATGTGTCGAACTCGCTTCGTGGTAACCGTATGGGCCATTTGGGTCGTGTGCATGACCAAGGTCGCAGCTCGCGATAAGTGCAATACGTTTATCCGATACCTCGGCAACTTCAGCGATGTGTTTACCAGCTTCGACGAGTAATCTTCGCGGGAGTGAGCGGTCCTCGGCGAGGATGACGACTTGCGGAGATTTGTCAGCAGTTTCCGCAGTGAAAAGAAGGGGAATCAAGGAACCCCAGTCGAGAGGGAAGTGCACTGCTTCCGATTCTGATGTGAGGCCAAGCATTGGTAATATCGGGTGTTGCAACAACGAGTTAGCCACCTCCTGGTCAATCAAATACTTGCCCCTGACCTGCTCTCCGCGTGGGCCATCTAGTAATCCACTTGCATATGTGCAACAGGATACGGAAATAGATCCTTCGTAAATGAGTCCATGCGGCGTGATCACAATGACGGTGTCAATGTTAGCACTTGAAAATGCACTTCCGACATTTAGCATTCCTGATCGGGTGTAAGCCATCACGGAAGCGTCATCGGCAAGTTCAGGGATAATTTCGCCTCCATGAGGCATGATTGCGGCAAAGACGAGTGGCATAACAGTAGGCGTTCCTTGTCCCAACAGTGGCGATAATAGCGGATTACGCTGCGCGATAGAATTACACCATGTTAGATATACGCCGAATCCGCTTGGAACCCGATGTTGTAAAAGAGCTGCTTGCCCGACGCGGAGAGGATGTGTCTAAGATTGATGACTTGTTGGCGCTTGATGTAGAGCGCCGCAAAGTGATGACCGAATCAGAGACGCGTAAGGCTGAGCAAAACCGTCTGGGACCGCAGATCGCGCAGCGGCGTAAGGCTGGCGAAGATGCATCCGACCTTATGGCGGCATCCACTGAGCTTAAAGCATTGCTCGTCGGCCTTGAAGAGCGTGTTCGTGACCTCGATGCGCAGCAGGAAGCATTGCTTGGAAAGCTGCCAAACACCCCTTTGGCAGATGTTATTGCTGGTGGGGAAGATCAGGCAGTTGTCCTCACAGAGCCTAGTCGACCAGTTAGGGAGTTCGATTTTGATGCTAAAGCACACTGGGACATCCTAGATTCGCTTTGCCTGACAGATGCGGAACGCGCGGTAAAGCTTGCCGGAAGTGGCTTTGTGCTTTACACCGGTATGGGAAACCGCCTCCAGCGCGCGCTCATTGCTATGATGCTGGACAAGCACACATCCAACCATGGCTACACGGAAGTGGGCGTTCCGTACGTTCTTAGCCGAGATTCGATAACGGCAAGTGGTCATATCGTTAAGTTTGTCGGTGAGATGTACCACGACGAGGAATCTGACCTGTATTTTGTCCCTACGGCAGAACCCGCTATGGTCAATATCTTCCGGGATGAGATTCTGAGCGCAGATGACCTCCCAATCAAGCTTGTAGCGCATACTCCCTGCTGGCGGCGAGAGGCTGGAGCTGCAGGCAAGGACACCCGAGGACTTCAGCGTGTTCATCAGTTTGACAAAGTTGAACTGTTCCGCTACGTCCGCCCTGAAGACTCGGATGCTGCACTTGAGGAGATGACACGGGATGCCTGCAACATTCTGGATGCATTGGAGATTCCATGGCGTCTGCTGGGCTTAGCTGCTGGCGACATCGCGTTTTCAGCGGCCAAGACCATAGACATTGAGGCTTGGTCTCCCGGCGTTGGCAAGTGGCTGGAAGTCTCATCTGCAAGCTGCTGCACTGACTTCCAAAGCCGTCGCGCAAAAATCCGCTTCCGACCTGAGCCAGCTGCAAAGCCAGAGTTTGTGCATCTGCTGAATGCATCCGGGCTTGCTCTCCCGCGTGTAGTGGCTGCGTTGCTCGAAACCCATCAACAGGCAGACGGTTCTGTGAAGGTTCCTCTCGCGCTACAACCTTACCTTGGCGGAATTGCGGTTTTGGACTCAGGGCAAACGAAGTGGCCCGCCTAATCTCGTAACGTTGAAAAACAATTGATGGCTGCCTGACGGTAAAATGACGACCGTTATGGCAGCCCAATCACTTGATCAAATCGTCTCCTTTTGTAAGCGCCGCGGGTTTATTTTCCCTGGCTCTGAAATCTACGGTGGTCTTCAGGGAACGTATGATTATGGCCCCTTGGGTGTTGAACTCAAGAACAACCTCAAGCGCGCATGGTGGCGTCATAACGTTTACGAACGCGATGACATTGAAGGCATTGAAACTAGTCTGCTAACTAACCGCTACGTCCTTCGCTATTCCGGTCACGAAAAGGGTTTTTCAGATCCGCTCGTCGACAACAAGACAACTAAAAAGCGCTACCGTCTTGATCACCTCCTGAAAGATCAGGATTCCGCTGTCCTTGATGCCGTCGCAGCGCATCTGGGCATCAGCCGTCCGGATGACATGGATGTCTTTGTGGATGCCCTGTTACAGGACACATCAAAGGCGCAGGCAGCGTTGCTTTCAGCGAAAGTCGTTGATCCTCAGGATGGCAAGCCTGGTGATTGGACCGAGCCTCGACAGTTCAACCTGATGTTTAAGACGCAGGTTGGTCCTGTAGCGGATGACGAATCCTTCGCGTATCTCCGCCCGGAGACAGCGCAGGGAATGTTTGTCAACTTCAAAAATGTTGTTGATTCCACGAACCGTAAGCTTCCATTTGGTATCGCTCAGGTCGGAAAGAGCTTCCGGAACGAGATTACACCGAGAAACTTCCTTTTCCGTGTGCGCGAGCTCGAGCAGATGGAAATCGAATATTTCGTCCGCCCGGGTGATGACGAAGCCGTTCACGAAGCGTGGATTGAAGATCACATTGATTGGTGGGTCAATGTGGTTGGTCTTAAGCGAGAGAAGATTCAGCTTTTTGAGCACGTCAAGTTGGCACACTATTCAAAGCGTACCGTGGACATCCTGTACGATTTTCCAACCCTAGGCTTTGATGAACTCGAAGGGATTGCCAACCGCACTGACTGGGATCTTGGTAGCCATTCTCGTTCGCAGGACACACTTCCGCTTTCGGAAAACACGAAGACCCGTGTTATGCCGAATGAGCACTCTGTTGAAAAGCTGACCTATTTTGATCAGCCAAACAACCAACATATTGTTCCATTCGTTATTGAACCTGCGGCCGGCGTTGATCGAGGTGTTCTAGCCGCACTTTGCGAAGCCTACGATGAAGAAGTTTTGGAAAATGGCGAGACCCGTATCGTTCTTCGTCTACCCGCGGTCCTTGCGCCAATTAAGGTAGCCGTGCTTCCCCTCAAGAAGAACGAGCCTACGATTGTTGAGACTGCCAAGAAAATTAAGAAGATGCTTCAAAGTGGTGGGGACATGCGCACCGTCTATGATGACACTGCAGCTATCGGGAAGCTGTATCGGCGTCAAGATGAAGCGGGTACGCCCTTCTGTATTACTGTGGACTTTGACACAATTGGCCGAGGACGCGATGGTGATACATCGATGGAAAATACCGTAACAGTGCGCCACCGCGATTCGATGTTACAGGAACGTGTGGCTATTGATGACCTCGTTCAATACATCAAGAGTCGCATTGCGTAGTTTCCGACGCTGAACGGCATTGTTTCATAACCAAGAATCGGCTGGCCAAGGCAACTTGCCTTGGCAGCCTATTGTTTAATGTCTAGATCCTTAAGCGAGGAATGTTAATCTTCTTCAATGTCATCTGCCGGTGCCACATTGGGCTGTTAGCTGTTATCAGAAAAGCTGATGCCGAGCTCCCATCCTACCCACTGCATTGTTCGACGCTGAACGGCATTGTTTCATAATCAAGAATCGGCAGTCCATGGCATCTGACCTTGGCAGCCTATTGGTTAGTGTCTAGATCCTGAAGCGAGGAATGTTAATCTTCTTCAGGGTCATTTGCCGGTGCCAGACTGGACTCGTTGCTGTTATCAGAAACGCGGAAGCCTGAAACGATGGAGGCCCCATTTTTCCGCTTGCATTGTTGGATACTGCAAACGGTTCATCCGGCAGACCAAGCCGGGTATCCAGCTTTCCATTGCCGTTAACATCGTAGTGGACACCAACAGCGTAGCACTTACCGGTGGGCAGTTGATCGATTAAGATGCGGTTTCCGTCTGTTGCGGGATGTACTACTGTTAGGACAGCCTTGGTCGTATCCTTCAACCAACCTTCACCGCTTGCATAAACGCTGACAAGTACATTGCCGCCCTTGAGTGGCACTCCATCAAGCTCAACAACCCCCGTGGCCTTGCTTAGCTGTGGTAATCGCATTCCAGTGTTGAATTCCGATGCTATTGGAAACCGGCGACATATGTCCTGAACTATTTCTGGAAAGATTGCCTTTGGATGCTCATCGCGAATGATGGCAACGGCAGAATCACCACGTAAATCCATCTTGCGTGCATCTTCTTCACGAATGATTTGAAGACTCTTGGTTGGTGACAAACCGCCGGGCAGCGTAATGGTGTAGGGGAGTGCCTTTTCAAAGGTCTTTAATCTGATATCAGTCATGTCCGTCTAAAATCGTACGATTAATCATCGGGTGATTGTTATCGGTGGGACCAAAATCACTGTCTGGGTGCCATGCGATCACATCAAGGCATGCGATGTCGGTACGAAAGCGATGTTCACAACCAGCGGGAATGTACCAAGCCATGCCTGGACTTAGCTCAAGTGATCCATCAGACGTGTCGCACCAGCCATTTCCACCCAGAATGACTCCGAGGCGATCACTGGGATGCGTATGAAAGCTCTGATTGGTTGCCATCGGGATATGTAGGTGATTCAGGCATGGAGCTCCAAGCCGGGGCGGACAAACCAATAGAGTATCCGTGCAGCCATCAATGTAAGTCAGGCGCCCTTCTGGTTCGAGTGGACCACCAAATTGCCTAAAGCCTTTGGCATCCGGAAAAGATATCACGACCGCCTGTCCCTGCTGTGGTTCAACTTCACAATAAGACGGAATAACCGCGTACATCCCGTGCGTAAGGATGACTTTTCCGTGTTTATCGGTGACGTTGATGTTTCCTGAAACACACAATACGGTATTTGTTGCGTCTGGGACGCTGATACTACGCGATTGCACACCTAACAACCGTGCCCGGCATCCGGTAGCTGTACCACCTAACAAGTCTCCATCTGTGATGAATGCTCCAACAAACCCAGTTGACATCACTTGGTCTCTGTGACCAATAACACCTCATATGGGTCCATGGCAAACAGAATGGCGCCCTGAGCAATCGGCAGAATCGTACGCGGTTTGACTTTGTCGGCACCAAGTTGCTCGCTAAATCGGGTGACTGCGACCTGATTACCCGCAAGGCCCGCGACAGTGACGTTTTGCGGTTGGCTTGTACGATTGATGACAACCACGGTGCGACCACGCGACCCTCGGCATGCCCAGCTCATCAAATCCGGGAAGAATCCGGTCGAGCGATTGTTGGTCTCAAGCAGTGGTTGTCCAGCCAGCGGAGCAAGTATTGACATGACCTTTTGCGCCATTCCAACACCGAGGCGTACATCAACAGTGCTAATCCCTGCCTTACCACATTCGCCCGTAAATGCTCCAAGCCACGCAGCGCCAAAGGGGTCTACGGTGCGCGGATCACGTCCAGGGCGGGGATGCGGAACGTCAAGATCTAACGGGCTAATGACCAGCTGTGCAGACTTATTGTGATGGCGCATCGTTGCAGCCTGATCAATAACTGCTTGCGTGTTTTCCCAATAAGTCTCGTTATCATGCAGGTGCAGGCTTGGCCTGTATTCCCATCGGATTGTTTGAGCATCCGCGAGCTCTGCCGGCTTCGCAACTTGGTCAATGAAACTTCGGGATGGCGGATCTGACTCTTGCCAATCTCTAAGCGTTGGAACCGTATTTCCTGTTCGGACGCTGGAGACAGTGATACGGCTCTCATTGACAAATGCTGCACGGGCTGGGGGCTTTCCCGACACTGTGAGTGTAAGTGTCTGCTTAAACCGCTTGGCGACTGGGATGTTTGGATACTCGAATGGCAGCGGCGCGTATGCCTTGAACGATGAGTCACCGAAATGACGTTGGTCTTCCATCTCAAAAGTAGCACCATCCACCTTTGCGGTAACGGTGTGCGTGCTCTTGTGTGTACTATACGCAATGGTATCGAACTTAGGAGCAACAACGAGTGGAGTGGCAATTAACGTCGGAAACGGGCTATTCTGAACTGGATTGCCAGCTAGTGATGTCTTATAAGAACCGCCGGAAAGCTCGTTCGTCCCGATTAGCAAACATAAACCTATTCGGTTTGACTCGAAGTCAGCCGTCGCTTCGCCTTCGACGGTAAACGAAATTTTCCCGTCTGGACTACCCTCAATCACTGCGTTCCACTTGAAGTGAGCATCGGTTTCATAGCCATCGCCGACCGGCCGCTCACAATTAGCCTCAAGCTTTACTCTGAACGACTCACGGGTAGTTTGCACTTCATAGGATGTGAATCGTGGGTTGACCGTATCCCATGTTCGTGTACGGACACAGAAGTACAAGCGGCGGATGAGGTCCACGCCACCTATTCGGATGGTTCGCAACTCGCCATCAACCAATCGCATTCTCAAAATGCCAGCGGAAAGCGTATCAATGCGCGTGTTCACGGGGGTCATTTCGTTTCCGAAGGACATATTTCCTTCAAAAATGTTTTCTGAATGAACTTTGCTTACACTTTGGTTGGCCGAGGACCTCGCGCATCAAAAGTGCACGAAGGACATCCTGCTTACCGTCTGGAAAAACATCTCGCGATTTGTTGCGCATTACGTTTGCCTGCGCGACTCGGTTCGCCACTTCCTGTGACGTGTTTTTTTCGTCGGTGGTACGACGATGTTCGGGACCTGACATCAGGAACTCGTATGCGAAAATTCGCCCTCTGAATCATTTGGGTCTGCAAGTTTCCCAAAACCTTGTCGCATCTCAGTGTCCGCCTGCAAATTTCGGAGACTGAAGTAATCCATTGCTCCGAGCTTACCTGCGCGAAGCGCATCCGCTATTGCAAGAGGCACAGTGGCCTCTGCTTCGACAACCTTGGCCCGCATTTCCTGAACGTACGCTTTCATCTCCTGCTCGCGGGCAACGGCCATCACACGGCGCTCCTCGGCTTTGGCCTGCGCAATCTGCTTATCTGCCTCTGCCTGAGCGGTTCGAAGGCGTGCACCGATATTGTCGCCGACATCGACATCCGCAATGTCTACCGAGAGAATCTCGAAAGCCGTACCCGCATCCAGACCCTTTCCAAGTACGAGCCGGCTGATTTCATCCGGATTCTCCAGGACAACCTTGTGCGTTGCAGATGATCCAATAGTGGTGACGATTCCTTCGCCGACACGTGCTAGAACCGTCGCTTCGCCCGCTCCTCCAACAAACCCTTTAATATTTGCCCGCACGGTTACACGGGCAAAGGCTTTCAACTCGACGCCGTCCTGAGAAACACCCGCAACGACGGGTGTTTCCAGCACACGGGGGATGACCGACATCTGAACAGCCTCAAGAGGGTTTCGTCCAGCGAGATCAATTGCGGATGCTTGTTCAAACGTTAAATCGATGTTCGCACGCTGTGCAGAAATCAATGCCATCACAACGGTCTCAACATTGCCTCTGGCCATGAAGTGGGTCTCAAGCTGGCTGACCGAAAGATCCAAACCTGCCTTAACAGCAGCAATCAACGGGAGGACAATTTTGTCCTGGGGAACTTTGCGTAGCTTCATTCCAATGAGGACGAAAGGAGTCACACCAGGAACTCCGGCAGCCAAAGATGTGATCCAAAGTCCTATCGGGAAAAACTGAAGAAAAACGATTAGCATCACAAAACCGATGCCTGGGGCAATCATCCACATTTTCATCACCCTTACTGTTCCTCGACCGTAACCAGTAACTCCTGGTTGCGTACTTCGCTGACCACTACGATGGTGCCTGTCCTAGCAAATCCTGCAGTGAGTCTCGCGCGATACCGACGCTCACCTATCTTCACCATACCGCATGGCCGAAGGTCGCTTGTGGCGATGCATTGGGTGCCTGGTTCGACCCCAGCCGTAACGGGGCGCTCTGGTAGTCGCAAGGTATTCCCTGAGCCAGACTTACGCCAAAACGTAGACAATGGAAGCACTTTGAAAGCGTAATACATGGCGCAGAATGTAGCAGCTATACCGACGGTTGAGGAAATACCCGCGTTTATACCGGCACCCAATGCATAAAACATCCCGATGCCAATGGCTGCGGCACCTGGCATTATCAGAAAACCGTGCGCATGAACTCCAAGTGCTTCCAGCATAACAAGTGCCACACCGACGATTGCGATGAGTGGACCAAACCAATAACCTATTCCAGAAACCTGATACGCGTACAGTAAAACACTGATCACCATCATTCCTAATATACCCACCAAGCCAAGTGTATGCGGCGAGAACACTTCTATAATGAATAGAACAATCGCGACGACGATGACAAGTGATGTCAGGGCTGCTGAATGCGTTATCTGGTCTAAGAGGTGTGTCATTTGAGAGACGTCTTACGGAGACGGTGGCAACCCCGGTCCACCTAGCCCCGGTGGGAGAGCGCTTCTAATCTCATCGAAAAATTGCTGCCGCTGCGCCGGAGGCATTTGCTGCATCTTTTGCATCACTCCCATGCCGGACTGGATCGCTTGTTGGAAAAATCCCTTTCGGGTTGCCGGGTCCATGTTCATCATCATGTCCCATTGCTGGTCGACCAGAGCCGTCTGCTGTTGCGGACTCAGTGCCATAAAGCGCTTTAGCATATCCATTTGCATTTCACTCAACTGGCTGAGTGAGTCACTCTTTGTGCTAACAAAGACGTAAACAAAGCGGAGGTCAGTTTGTGCACTCAGCTGTTGCGCACGCTCGCGAGTGATGACTTTGCCGAGGTACAGAATGTCCTCCGGCTTTGATGGAGTCTCGTTTAGCCCCTTCGATAGACCATCCAGGGAAGCGATGTGTGACACGATAGCATCCGTGTCGTAAACACCACCTTTGCGGGGAGCAGGGAGCAAGAGAGTACGAAGAGCTACATCTGTTGGGAGTTTGTTACTTTCCGAACGTATTGCTGAATCCAACGGGCCACCCTCAGTCACAAAGTCCATTGACTTTTGAGCGACCTTTCGATCAGCAAGAACCGTTACGCCCGTTGATTTCGTGAGCTTGGATGCTATTTCACGGATTGGGGCGGCGACCAATCGCATCGTCGGCACCGACGTATTCTGGAACTGTTGGTGTGACGGAGAACCAACGAGAGACAACATAGCAGACACAACAATGGCAGTGTTCATAAGTCCAACCTCCTGTCTGAGTATCATACTGAATTGGCACGGAAATTGTTTACTTAGTTTTGGACGTGATATCACCGACTCATTTGGTCGGAGATATTGACCGTGAGGTGTCCACCTTGGTACGATAGAAGAGGAAGCGAGTGCACAGCATAGTGAGTGACTACAAAAAGGTTGATCAACCAGCTCCGCAATGTGAGTGCACGCTGGATTGTTTGGCAAACGGCATTAAAGTCGAGGTCTGTTCAGTCACTGGTCCAAACCGTTGCCGTCTAGCGGAACTTGGCTTCAGCCGTGGGTGCGAGGTAGAAGTTGCCCGCAAATCAGCTTTTGGTGGTCCAATCGAAGTTCGTTTGCGGTCCTATCGGGTTTCACTACGTGTTGAAGAAGCAAGCGGTATCACGGTTCGGGCTGTTGAAGAGTAATCGGTGTCGATGACGCGAGTTGCGCTGGTAGGAAATCCGAACGCCGGCAAAACGACGCTCTTTAATGCTCTTACTGGATTACGTCACAAGGTTGGCAACTTTCCCGGTGTCACAGTTGACATCAAGTTCGGCTACCTGCGTGGCGCCACCAATGTAGACAATCAAATAATTGACCTGCCAGGTATTTATTCGCTGACTCCGCACTCGCCGGATGAAGATATCGCCGTAAAGTTTCTTTTCGGCATCAATGAAGCGCCTCCTGATTTCATTGTCAACGTTGTTGATGCAAGTAATCTTGAGCGCAACCTATTCTTGACGACTCAGCTCGTCGAACTTGGCATCCCAATTTTGGTTGTCCTAACGATGACCGATGCGGCAGCTCGTCGTGGCCTACGCGTGGATGAAAAGCGCTTGTCTAGCGAACTTGGCGTGCCTGTCGTGTCTACCGATGCACCAAAGGGCGCAGGGCTTACCACGTTGGTGAGTAGGCTTCAGGACCAAGGGTTCGGTATCAATATCTCTCCAATTTACGCCGGATATTCACCTGAAATAACATCGACAATTTCGGAAATTTGTGCCTTCTCACCGGATATCAGTCCGGTACTGATCTCGACCCAACTAGTGCGAGAAACCCCGAGCAAGTGGGTTACAGGGATCGATGCAGAATTGATTGCAAGCGGCCGTACAAAGTTATGTTCACTTGAAATTGATCCGAGCACCGCAATCGCTGATGACCGTTATATCGGGATTGGTAGAATATCCGCTCGTTCAGTGATACGGACAACAGCTGCAAGGACATCCGTTTCCGAGCGTATCGACCAAGTCGCCTTGCACAAGGTCGGCGGATATTTTGTCTTTCTTGCCATCATTACGCTTGTTTTCCAAGCAATCTTCACATGGGCTCAAGTTCCTGCTGAGTGGATAGAAGATGGCGTCGACGTACTGTGTGACTTTACGCGGGCATCCATGCCAGAAGGGGAGCTGCGCGATCTTCTGATAGCCGGTGTAATCGGAGGTGTTGGTAATACGCTGGTCTTCCTACCGCAGATATTGACGTTGCTTTTCTTACTCGGACTCTTGGAAGACTCCGGCTACCTAGCACGCGGAGCATTTTTGCTCGATCGATTCATGTACCGCGTGGGACTACACGGTAAGTCGTTTATTCCAATGCTCTCAAGTTTTGCGTGTGCCGTGCCTGGAATAATGGCGACGCGTACCATTGAGTCTGGTCGGGATCGACTGGTAACCATGTTTGTTATTCCGCTCATACCGTGTACTGCACGAATTCCTGTCTACACAATGTTGATTGCTGCTTTTATTCCAGCGAATTGGAAAATCAGCATTGGCTTCGGTTCAATAGATGGGCGGGCGTTGTGTATGGTTGGACTGTTCGTAGCAGGTATCACGATGTCGTTTCTTGTCGCCGCAGTTCTTTCTCGTACGGCAATGAAGTCTGCTCCAAGTACATTTATGCTTGAACTACCAGCGTATAAATTGCCTCGCCTCGGACGGATAATGCGTGAGTCGCTTGATCAGGCATGGCTGTTTATCCAACGTGCCGGGACGATGATTCTTGCTATTTCTATCGCTCTTTGGTTCTTGAGCAGCCATCCAAAAGTTCAAGGTAAATCGCCTAAGGAATACGAGCGCTCGACATACGCAGGACGCGTTGGAACGCTCGTCGAGCCTGTACTGAAGCCACTTGGGATGGACTGGAAAATCGGAATAGGTTTGTTGGCAAGCGTTGCTGCCCGGGAAGTTTTTGTTGCAGCTATGGGAGCAATCTACAACGTCGATGCCAATGATGACGACGACCACCTTGGTGTCGCCGTTGGTGCGAGAATGCGAGCGCAAACGGATCCGGTTACAGGCTTGCCAGCCTATGACATCGGCACATGCGCCGCACTGCTTGCATTTTTTGCTTTTGCACAACAATGTATGAGTACGTTTGCCGTCATGCGCCGTGAAACAAATGGGTGGAAATGGCCGGTTGTCCAATCTGCAGCGTACCTTATCCTTGCATGGATGATGGCCTTTATCGTGAGAACCATTGTCCTGGCGGCCAACTCGTGATGTACGACTTGATTGCCTACGCCGTCGTTGGATGGGCCGGGATCACGATTTGCCGCCGTGTTTACATGCTCTTTACGAAGAAATCAACCTGCGATGGCTGCGCCTGCAGCGCTCCCAAAACAGCCTCCGGGACAATACCAATCGAGCTAAGGTTTACCAGTCGACCCGATGCAAACGGAACAAAACAAGACATAAAGTAAGTTCGCGTGACACTGAAGGAACCACCATATACAAAATCGGGTATGAATGTTGTGTAGGACTGCACTATAAATGTAGACTGTCTTACTTCTGTGGACCTGTATGGAGGGATCGTGCAATGCTGGGATTTGAGCCGTTGGATCGCTGGTTGAATCAAGTCATCACCCTATGTCAACCGGACAATGTAAACCTCTTTACTGGTTCAATAGAAGAGCTTGTTGAACTGAAGGCCACAATGGTTGAGGCAGGCATTATTGATCCACTCTGCGGCGATGCTCGCTGGCTCCATCGTAGTGACCCGACCGATGTAGCACGGATGGAACATCGGACATTCATCTGCTCACAACGGGAACAAGACGCCGGTCCAACCAATCACTGGCTAGATCCTGATGAGGCCAAACGGACCCTTGATTCCCTGTTTTCGCATAGCTTTTCTGGGAGAACGATGTATGTAATCCCCTATGCGATGGCGCCTCTTGGTGGACCGTTCACACAGTTCGGCATCGAAGTCACAGATTCACCATATGTAGCCTTGTCAATGTCAATCATGACTCGCCTTGGTGACAATGTTATTGATGCAATAAAGTCTGCCACTCCGTCGGATGTTGTTCGAGGCCTGCACTGCACCGGGAACCTCGACCCAGATAATCGCTGGGTGTGTCATTTTCCGGAATCCCGGGAGATATGGTCGTTTGGATCCAATTACGGTGGCAATGCGCTTCTGGGCAAGAAATGCCATGCGCTGCGACTGGCATCGGTCATCGCAAGGGACAATGGCTGGCTGGCTGAGCATATGTTAATCATTGAGCTGACAACGCCGACTGGCGAAGTACAGCACATCGCGGCAGCGTTCCCTTCCGCTTGCGGCAAAACAAACCTTGCAATGCTTGAATCCTCCCTTGAAGGATGGAGTATCAAAGTGCTAGGGGATGACATCGCTTGGCTAAGGCCCGGCGCGGATGGACTATATGCCGTCAATCCGGAATTTGGCTTCTTCGGTGTCGCTCCAGGGACGAGTGAAAAAACGAACCCTGTGGCTCTCTCGATGACTATGCGGGACACCGTGTTCACGAATGTTGCCGTCAAATCTGATGGAAATCCTTGGTGGGAAGGCCTAGACCCACTACCAATTGGCACAGCTGTCATCGATTGGCGGGGGAGTGTACGCACTATTGGTGATGATGGAGGACCACTAGCCCATCCAAACAGTCGATTCACGAGTCCTCTCACAAATTGCCATACACTTTCTGATAACTGGAACAATCCACAAGGTGTTCGTATTGATGCAATCCTGTTTGGGGGGCGACGTCCGACAACGATTCCCTTGGTGATGGAAGCTCAGGACTGGACACAAGGAGTGCTGTACGGCGCAAGTATGGCATCTCAGACGACAGCTGCAGCCACTGGCACTGTTGGAGTCTTACGGCGTGACCCGATGGCGATGTTACCGTTCTGTGGTTACAACATATGCGATTACTTCAGCCATTGGCTTGAAATGGTCGATTGTGTTCCTAATATGCCGAAAGTATTCTCAGTCAACTGGTTCCGACAGGATGAAACCGGACGCTATATTTGGCCCGGATTCGGAACCAACATTCATGCTTTAAAGTGGATTTCTGAACGTGTCAGCGGATCCGTTGGGGTCGTGGAAACGCCCGTTGGTAATCTGCCGAATAGAGAACACTTCGTCCTCGAGGGCGTCAACATTGATGAGAAAGCTGTGAAACTGCTATTAACAGTTGATAGCGCTGCATGGAACGAGGAAGTTGATGCGATAAGTGAATACTTTGATTCGCTTGGAAATGACGTTCCTGCCCAGTTGATTGAGCGACTCACCACAATCAAGTCGACGCTAAGATCATTTTGATCATCAATCGACTGGACACCAGATGGCTTTTCCACTGCACCGTAAGTGCGAACGCTCGGAGGGAGTGGACGTGTGCTACAAGATTGGTTAGCACCGTCTCCTAAAAGCCATGACGCAGCTTTTGTTTCTGTTTACTTACCTACACTGAAGCGGTACTCCCATTTCTGACGGTAAGTCTGTGCTGGTCGCCGAACCATAGATGGGTAAGTACCACTCGGTCCCGTTGCGCTGTCATTAAGAGAGCCATTGGACCTCTGGCATGACAAAAAAACTGCGCCAACTGCCAGATTAGCAGAGGCGCAGATCTTTGCTTCTGTTTACTTACCTACGAGGAAGCGGTATTCCGTCTTCTGACGATAGGTCTGTCCTGGTCGTAGAACCGTCGATGGGAAAGACGGTGTATTGATTGAGTTTGGATAGTGCTGGGACTCAAGGCAGAAACCATTGTTTCGCTCATACACCTGTCCCGACTTGCCCTTAAGCGTGCCATCCAGAAAGTTTCCAGAATAAAACTGGATACCTGGCTCATCTGACCAGACTTCCAGAATACGACCGCTCGTTGGCTCAGCGACTGTCGCAGCCTTGCGGAATGCTCCAGATTTTCCGTCAACAACGTAGTTCAGGTCATATCCATTCGGGTCACCATCAGTTTGAGCGATGTTATCCCCAATCGCATGCATCGATGTGAAGTCATATGGAGTACCAGAAACGGTGACAATCTTACCTGTTGGCAACAGTGTTGCATCCGCAGGGGTGTACTTGGATGCATTCAGGTGGACGCTGTGATTCAAGATAGTTCCCTGACCAGCCAAGTTAAAGTAGGCGTGGTTGGTCATATTGATGGGAGTCGCCTTGGAAGTGGTTGCGCGATATTCCATCCGGATGGCATTCGAGCTCGTCAGCGTATAAGTAATTTCAGCCTTGACTGTTCCTGGATAACCTTCTTCGCCGTCTTTGCTAGTGTAGCGGAATCGAACACTCGGGCCGGCATTACTCTTCACAACCTCTGCTTGCCAGATGACTTTATCCCAACCTTTGACACCGCCATGGAGGTGGTTTGGACCATTGTTTGTTGCCAGCTGATAGTTGGCACCATCCAACTTAAACTTACCCTTACCGATACGGTTGGCGACGCGTCCTACAGTGCTACCGAAGTATGGATGTCCAGCTTCGTAACCCGCAACTGTGTCAAAACCTAGGCAGACATCCGCTATGTTTCCATTACGATCAGGCGCATGCACACCCGTAAGAGTCGCTCCAAGCGTCATGATGTCAGCGGTAATCTTGCCGTTGGTCAGCACAAATTTGTGGACCGTCGCTCCAGACTTCAGCTTTCCAAAAACCGTTTTCTTCACTCCTGACGTCTGTGCCATGGCCGATCCTGCCGTCATCGTAAGGATTCCCCCTGCGGCAACTATTGCCGATAAAATCTGAACAACTTTGCTCATGAATGCCTCGTTACACGTTGTGCTCCAATGGGACAGTAGAATCCGATTGTGCTTGCATCATGTTACGGGACACTGGGGATAATTCCTGCCAATGAAGTAAGCAGGTCATTGTAATATCCACCGACCTACGTGAAAGAGGCAATGATGTGGTGTCGATGTTTCTGGCTATTGTTCCAGTACAGTCAGGATTTTATACGTATCGATTAACGGAATCGGAGCAGAGATTCCTGTGGGCAGTGTTTGTACAAGTGGGCTTCCTACTGACACGGTGGTTTTACCGGATACCACATTGAAGCAGCCTGTTTGACTGGCATTTCCACGAATCTCAAGATCGCCTTTACACACTTGAACGATACCTACATGATCAGTTGAAACAGATGATCCACGGATTGTGCAGGATACAGCGGGTGGGGAGTCACAACTCGATGTTCGATTGCCACAGACCATCAGTGTAGGTGTTTTTGTCGTTACGGTCTTGTCGATGCGGTAGCACGATCGACTCTTTTGAATAAAATGTCCATTCACAACAAGGCACTTGCCATTTTCAAGCGTTGACGACTCATCCAGCTCAATATTGCCGTCCACATAAATTGTCCCAGGGCCTTTTAGCGTGATCTTCTCGCCGCTGCCACATTTAACATCGCCCGCGATGCGTTTAGGGCCCGTGATGGTCGTCGAACTTGAAACATCACCATAGCGTGTTCCACCTGAACAAGCCTTTGCATATTCTGTATTGCGACACTTATCAACTTCCGACTGAGACGGAAACGGCAAGCGAGGTTGGTTCTCACACTTTTTGTAGATGCTTCCACTCGCTCGTATGTCAAGACGGCTGCGTACGGTTCCATCGATGTTGCATGTGCCATCAATGGTGATCCTGTCATTCGAAACCAAGCCTGCAGTATGCCCACCAGCGGGAAGGGTGCGGAGGGTAGCACCAGAGGTTATTCGAATTGGTCCATTGGAGATGATTCCTGTCGAACCAGCTGGCTGTCGCATCACTTCAACATTTGCCACCAGATTGATCTTGATGCCAAGTGTAGTCGTTCCCGTTGAGCGGATTAGAAAGGTCCCATCCGGTAGCGGTGAGACACGGGTACTGTAGCTCCCTTGAGGCGTGCCACTTGCAGATGTCACGATGGTATCTTCGCCCGTATAGCCACCATTTGCATAGATCTTTTGTGCAGCAACATCGATACCAGATTCAGCCATCCCGCGGGCTACATCACGCTCATTATTCCAAGATGTCAACTTAACTTGCTGGGACATCAACTGCGTTAATCCTACGAGTCCAAGCATCGTAACGGACAAAACAACCAGAGACACGATACTGGCGGATGCGGATTTACGTATGCGTTGTGGTGTCATCGCTTGTTTCTCAATCTGGCTTCTGTGATGTGTGTTGTTATGTCGGAAGAGGTATTCAAACCTGAACTACTTTGCTTCACAAGTAGCTCTACGGATGTAAT
>JBJTQN010000288.1:0-8815 GCA_046075665.1 Armatimonadota bacterium
TACCATGCTGTGCAAATGACCTTCTGCTTGCCTGCAGCACGGCTTTGGTCTTGGTAGCGCGACGAAACTCGTTATCGATGGACTGGCCATCCCGGCGCTGGAGCTCAGGTTTGTAATCAAACAAATCAACCTGACTCGGTCCGCCGAACATGAACAGAAAGATGCACGATTTAGCCTTTTTCCGGATGGATTTTGTATCCGCAGGCGTCGCAGCGTGCACTGCGTGTTGTCCTAAAAAACCATCCCCGGAGAGCAAATCTACAAGCGCCAGAGCAGGGAACCCCGCGCCCATCAGCCAGAGGAACTCCCTCCTTGACTTGTGACTTTCGTGGTGGCTAATCGACATAAATGACCTCATTCAGGTTCAAAACGATTCGTGCACAGCGAACAAGATCAGCGAAATCTCCTGATGGTTGGACAAGGATTGCCCGCTCACCAGGAGTGGGTTTTCGTTGCAGTGCACGTTCGAAAAGTCCTCCCAGTGGATCCGCCGGGCTCTCAGTTAGCACCCGCGTTGCTAGAGCGGCTGCCCTCTCATGAAGAAATGTGTCATTCAAGAACATGAGTGCCTGCGGAGCGGTCGTCGTCACGGGGCGTATTCCAGCAGGGCTTGTGCTGTTGGCAAAGTCAAACGCCTCCAATAACGGAACTTTCAGCGCACGCTTGACAACCAAGTAAACACTGCGACGCAGCTGCTCTTCAAGTGGTGAATCAACCCAACCCGCATTGGCAGGATTTCCATTGTCACGAACATCCGGAGGCAGCGTCGGATAAACAGACGGACCATACATCTTGAGATTGAGCTCTCCGCTGATTGCTAGGATGGAATCACGTACCGCCTCCGCTTCCAGTCGCCGCAAGCTTTGCCGCCATAGCAAATGGTTTTCAGGATCCAGTCGCATCCCAAGCGGTTGCCGTTGTGCACTCGTCTGTTGGTATGTCCGGCTGGTCATGATTTCCCTAATAAGGGGCTTGAGCCGCCATCCGCTAGCCACCAAGCGGCTTGCCAGGTAATCGAGGAGCTGTGGGTTGGATGGCCGGACACCTGTTGCACCAAAGTCATCCGGTGTCGGAACAATGCCCATTCCGAACAAATGTTGCCAAACACGGTTTGCCATGACACGGGATGTCAGAGGATTGGCAGGGTTTGTAACCCACTTGGCAAAGGATGTGCGAAGGCCACTTGACTTGCCACCAGCGACAGGTTCTGCTGTCATCGTGACATTGCCCTGATCACGGAAGAGCTCTGGCACGCTTGCACTTACCTTTTCCGCGGGAGCTTGCGCATCCCCCCGGGTCAGAACAAATGTAGCCCTTGGCGTTGGACCATTCTCGTTAACGCAGAGAGCCTGCTCATTTGGGAATCTACTGAGCGATTTAAGTATTTTGCCTGTTCCGCGTCCTCCTCCGCCGGTCTTTTGCTGACCATACGGATCGATACCCCGAAAGAAGGCAAGGAGTGAATAGTAATCGCGCTGTGAAATTGGATCATATTTATGGTCATGACAGCGCGCGCATCCAATGGTCAACCCTAGAAATGCAGCGCCTGTGGTAACCATGATGTCATCAAAATCATCATATTCCGCGGTCTGGGTACTGTCCGGCTCATCATCCCAGACGTGAAGACGGAAAAAACCCGTCGCGATCAAGCCGGGATCACCACCATCCGGGAGCTCATCCCCTGCGAGCTGCTCCGAAACAAATCGGTTGTAAGGTTTGTCATCGTTAATGCTTTGGATGACCCAGTCCCGATAGCGCCACGCATTTGGTTTTGGCGAATCACGTTCGTAGCCGTTTGTCTCAGCGTAGCGGACGATATCAAGCCAATGACGCCCCCACCGTTCTCCGAAGCGAGGGCTGTCAAGGAGACGATTAATGATCTCCACCCAAGCATCCGACGATGGGTTTTTCTCAAAATTCCTGACTTCGGCTGGCGACGGCGGGATGCCCCAAAGGTCGAAGTAGGCGCGGCGGATTCGCTCCCGCGGCGTTGCGACCGGGCTTAAATGGAGCCCATTCTTTATCAGGCGCTGCAAAACTAGGCTATCGATAGAGCTGCCTGACTTCGGTGGATGAACCGCTTGAAAAGCCCACCACGTCCGGTCTGCCGGCATCAGTCTAAATGGTCGTCCACGTAACTGAGGGCCAGACTTCATCGAGGTTTGCTTGTTTGTTTCCCGTGGGTCAAATGCGCCACGGGTTATCCAGTCATCTATCGCCTGTATCTCAGAGCTGGACAGGTGACCCGCGGGTGGCATTTGGTTCGTAGCCGCCTTAACGCGTTGCATGACGAGGCTGGCTTTCGGATTACCAGCAACAACGAATCCGGGCGTTGCATACCCCTGGCGCGTATCCAGCCGCAAACCAGCTTTTGCAACGGTAGGTCCGTGGCAGGGAATACAGTGCTTCTCCAGTAGCGGCCGCACCTTCGACTCAAACTGATTAAGCGCCGCAACCCTGTCGCCACTACTGACACGCTTTGGAACCTGCCGGCTATCCGACGATGTAGCGATAGCAACGATTGAACAAACAAAGACTGGTAGGAGCACGCCAACCGCCCGCAGTGGCAACATCGCCTTTGATATCGACATACAGCATTCTATTCATCCATCCGTGAAATGTACATAGCGCAGTCTTTACCGAAATGTTGCTACGAATTGCAGACACGCAACCATACGGCGATAATAGCCGGGCAGTCTTGCACCGCCCGGGAGTGGGTGAACGCGCGTATGAGTATCCTGACGGTTTCCAATCTGGCTAAGAGTTATGGCGCTGACCAGCTCTTTTCCGACATCACATTCACCATCGCCGCCGGGCAGAAAATTGGACTCATCGGACGCAATGGAGGCGGCAAAACCACGCTGCTCAAAATTATCCTCGGCCAGGAAAACGCCGATTCAAACAGCTCTGCACCGCCGAAAGTTACTTTGGCTGCAGGACGACGGATGGGCTATCTCCGCCAAGAGGCACCCGTCCACCCAGAACGCACCATCGCCGAAGAGATTGAAGTCGCACTCGAACCCTACCGCGCCGTACAGGTACGGATCACCGCAGCAGAACACGCGATGAGTGCTGCGACATCCGATGATGCTCTCGCAGCAGCACTGGAAGACTACACCGAGGCACTGGATGAATTTGAGTCGCGCGGTGGATGGGAAATCGAAGCCGAGAAGGACAGCACCTTAATGCGGTTGGGTTTCGGCCCGGATGTCCTTGAAAAGCAGGTCGGTGCATGCTCCGGCGGTGAACAAACCCGTCTGGCGCTGGCAAAGCTTGTGCTGACGCGTCCGGATCTTCTCATCCTCGATGAGCCAACAAACCACCTGGATATCAACGCAACGGAATGGTTGGAAGGCTTTCTCAAAGAGTACGCCGGTGCCGTGATTCTCGTCAGCCATGATCGTTACTTTCTGGATGCCGTTGTGGACAGTATTGCTGAGCTGGAATTCGAAAAACTGACGATTTACAAAGGTAACTATTCCCACTTCCGCCGGCAAAAGGAAGAGCGTCTCGAGCGCCAACAAGAGCTCTACGAGAATCAACAAAAGGAAATCGAACGCCTGAAGGATCTTGTCAAGCGGAACATGGGTGCGGATGCCACCCAGTCCAACATCCGACACAAGACGCTTGGACGCATCGAGCGCATGGAAAAAGTCGAAGCCGTTCGCTACGACCACAGTCGTGTCAAAGCTCGCATCGATGACAAAAACGCCGGACGTATTGGCCGAGAAGTTCTAAACATCAATGGCCTGACAAAGGCGTTTGGCGAGCGCACACTCTTCTCAAACCTCGAGGCCATTATCGAGCGCGGCGACCGTGTTGGTTTTGTTGGACCAAATGGTGCTGGAAAGACCACGCTGGTCCGGATGCTGCTCGGTGAAGAGGAGCCTACCGCCGGCACGATGCAGTGGGGACATAACGTCAAGCGGGCTTACTTTAGTCAGCATGCAACAGATGCACTGGATGTCTCGAAAACCGTTATCGACACGCTTCGGGATGAAATGCCAGGCTGGACAGAGACGCAGCTACGCGGATATCTCGCCCGGTTTTTGTTCACCGGAGATGATGTCTTTAAAAAAGTCGAAATGCTCTCGGGAGGCGAGAAGAACAAGCTGGCTCTTGGATGTATGTTGCTTCGTCCAACCAACTTGCTGATCCTCGACGAACCGACAAACCACCTCGATATCGAGTCGTGTGAGACGCTTGGCCAAATGCTGACGGACTACAGCGGAACGCTTTTCCTCGTCAGTCACGACCGCTACCTGCTGAATGCGGTGACAACCAAGACGCTTGGGCTATCCGGCAAGGGTACCGCTGAACTGATCGAGGGTAACTACGCCGTCTGGCGCGCTGAATATCAAGATAAGCCTGTCGCGGCGCCGAACAAGGTGCAAACGACAACAGCCAGCCAGCCGCAAGCCACATCACAAAACAGCCGTGAACAACAAAAACAACGCGGCAAAACCGAGGCTGCGATAGCCCGTGCCGAAGCGCAAATCACCGAGCTTGAAGCAGAACTTGCAGGCATTGAGGTCAAGCTAGCTAGCCCCGGCGGTCAGGATGTCGTTGCGCTTGCGGCAGAGCACGCACGTGTTCAGGATGCGCTCACAGCAGCGATGGCCACCTGGGAGACACTCGCAGCAGAGGTTGGCTAGAATAGTCTAGTCAAGTGGTGCGCGCACCAAGCATCCAAATTCGTTCGCAAAGTTCACGGACACCCGAGCGTGCACTGCACCCTGCTCATCATGAAAGCGCATGCACCCGAACTTGGCGAAGACGCCTTCATGCCAAATATTTGGGTGGATGTAGAGACCTTTGCTGCCATCGAATGCGAAACAGACAAACTGCTGTGGCGTGATGTCATCGGTTGGGAGCGCAAGCGGCACATAAAACGGCTCGTTCTGAAGGGGGAAAAACAGCTGTCCACCATCTGGGTGATAGTTTGCATGCCAGAGCAACATTTGTGTTGCCAGATTCGTGTGCTCAGCGGATGCAAGCTCAGGCAGAGTGTTATAAGCAAGAATGTAGTTGCCACCAACGGCTGCATTACGCCCGAACAGAAAGTCGCCTTTCCACTCGCTTTCAAAAATCCCAACCTTTGTGCCCGCCTCATCTCCGGTACCGTCATCCACAGGACGCCACCCAGCAGCTGGCCACCTCACAATTTGGATTGCAAAATCCTTGGGGTCATCTACCAGGCATCCATACCCCTTTAGGGTATCTTCAGTGGCCGCCACCACTGGCATCGTAACGATGTCCAAGCCATGAGGCAGATCGGGGTTCATGTAATCAATAGGGGTTGACATGGAGGTTTCGAGTTCTTTTGGAGCGGATTAGCGATGGAAGACCGGGCAGATTTCAGGGTCATCGATGTAAGTGGCAAGACCAGACCGCCTGTCACCCACCGGACGAGAACGGTTAGTCCGCATATGAATGGCAAAGGAGCGTCTTGGCACGCCGGATATGTTTGCGGATGAGCCATGAAATGTAAGGCAGTGATGAAAACTAACACCACCCGGAGGAAGTGTTCCGGCGACTTCATCCCACGCTGCGCCATCCGGGAGGGTGATCCCATCCTTAAGTTCATCCAGATTCTGACCAAAGAAGTCTCCCTGATTCAGGAATCCCCATTTGTGCGAGCCTTGGAGGAAGACCATCGGGCCGGCATCGGCAGTGACATCGGTAAGCGCTACCCACGCCGTAAACAGCTCACTCCCATCTTCCCAGTCCGACCAGTAATAGCGGTCCTGGTGCCAGCCAACATTGGATGAAAGTGCATTACCGCTAGGTTTGACGAGGAGCTGAACCCACCAAGGCTGAACCCAGTCGGCTTCGGTGATAGCGAGGGCCCATTCCCCAAGCGCAGGGTGCGAAATGAGCTCACGGATAGCCTGACTTGCGAGCTGCGGCTGCTCAATTTTGACCAATGCATCCGTGCGCTGCGGGTCGCCGTAAGCCCCCGCGTGCTCATATCCCGTGTCATTGCCGCCGGAACGCAGCAGCTCCTGGGCATCAATAGCACGGTGAATCAACGCGCTGGGGATAACTGGCTCACGCACCAACGCAAAGCCATTCGTATCGTAGAAATGTTTGGTATTCATCCTAAAACTACCAATACCCCACCTGATGAAATGCGGCAAACATTTCGAAATATCACTATCCCAGCCGCAACTGCTTGATAGAATTTCCTAATGCCATTGTCAAAGTATCTGGATACCTATCCCGTCATCGGTGCGGATGTATATATCCACCCAAGTGCTCAAGTCATCGGGGATGTCATTATTGGGGATGACTGCTCGATTTGGCCGAATGCGGTGATTCGCGGCGATGTCAACGCAATCCGGATCGGCCATGGAAGCAATATTCAGGACCTCGTGATGTGTCATGTCACCCATAAGAGCGCTCACCTCCCGGATGGCTATGCACTCACGATTGGCAACCACGTCACCATTGGTCACTCTGCGATTCTGCATGGCTGCACTATCGGCAATGATGTCCTGGTTGGCATGGGGTCAATCGTTTTGGATGATGTCGTGATTGAGGACAACGTGATGGTTGGTGCCGGCAGCCTTATCACAAGTGGCAAGCGCCTCGAAAGTGGCTATCTGTATATCGGAAGCCCTGCCAAACAGGTGAGAGCGCTCACGCCAGATGAAATTGCAGGGCTGCGTTATTCCGCTGAGCATTACATGCGCTTCAAGAACAACTTTCTCATCACGGATGCCAGCGATGCCGCTGATACAGCATCCTAAGTCGAACACGACACCAAGATCGGAATCCTAACCATGCCTCTCTTCCGTCAGCAAACCGCAGCCGTCCGCAGCGAGACGATTACGCCTATATGCAACGCATCGTTCAACAAAGGTGGCAGCGCCCGCATCCGCAAGCAGGGTGGAACGCCTGTTCAAAGTCCTGCAAATGTGCAGATTTTTGAAGGCTCAACGGATGGTAACCGTCAGGTAGATCCGCAAATCGCCGTCGGAGGTGGCCACATCCTCCATGGCACCAACAATGGCTTTGTGATTTACGACAAGCGTGGCACATACCGTATGGGGGTACCACAGTCTGAGTTCAATCAGGGTATCGACCCCAAAATGGTGTTTCATCTAAAGAGCAAGACCTATGTCTTTGATCTGTGTAATCCATGGGATGACGCAAAGAAAAAGCCTGTCAACGTGTCTGTGTCTGAGACATCGGATCCGACGGGTGCATGGAATACGTATCCCGTGCCGGCTCCCGGCGGCGTGGATGGCGGTGCGATTGGAGCATCCAGTAAGTGGATTGGTTATTCCTTCCCGGGCGGTCCTGAGCAGACATTTGTGATGTCTCTCGCCGATGCGCGCGCGGGGAAGCCGGTTCAGGTTTACCACTTTGCTGGAAACCTTGGACATCCAGTGAACCATCAAGATGACACAGATGACATCTTGTTCTTTCAATTTGGACGCGGCGGTGAGCTTGTCATCACAACCGTTGGAGCCGGGCCGGATGGCGCTCCAGTCATCAAGTCTGTTGTGCGTAGGCCACATGGCATCGAGTTCATGCAGTTCCCTCCGCAATCACCACAAAAGGGTACAGATAAGCGAACAGCGAGTGGCGACCGTAATCCTAAAAACGTGGTGCTTCAGAGCAAACACCTCTGGTTTGCGCAGACCGTCAATGTGGATGGGCGTGCGGCGGTGCAGTGGCATCAGCTTCGCCTGGATGGCTCATTCGTACAATCCGGACGTATCTCACATCCGGTGAACAGCTTTATTGAGGCGAGTATCGGCGTAAACAAAGATAACGATGTCCTTGTCGGCTTTCAGGAGACAGGGCCGGACATGTTTATCTCGCCGCGGTGCGCATTCCGTGCAGCTGGGGATGCACCGGGGACGACGCGTGGACTGATTTCCCTTGGAGAGGGCCTTGCGGCAACCGAAGGCGGTGCATGGGGCGACTATTCCTGTACGACGGTGGATGGCGATAATGGCATCGATATCTGGACCGTGCAGTGCATGGCCAATGCAAAGGGGCGCGGGGATTGCCGCATCGCAAAAATCGATGTCAAGGCGATGCGAAGGAAGTAGACTCTGGATGTTTAAGGAGGCATTGCGATGAAGCAGCCACTTGGAAAGCGGACACCGGTTATTTTTGATACGGACATGGGCAATGATGTCGATGATGCGCTTGCGCTTGCCGTATTGCATGCGCTTGAGAGTCGGGGTCAGTGCAAACTTCTCGCGTGTACGATGACGCGCAATGACCCTAAGTCAGCTCTGTACACGGATGCTGTCAACCATTTTTACGGCCGTCCTCGTATTCCAATCGGTGTGATTCGCCATACAAAGCCTGCTGATCCGAGTCCGTTTGTTGGTGCTCACGCGCAGTTCAAGACGGCAATCAATCCAGATACGGCACCGGAAGCCATCGAACTCATTCGCAAGACGCTAAAGTCACAACCTGATGGCTCCGTAGTCCTGATTCAGGTTGGGTTTTTCAGCAACTTTGCACGGATGGCGGCAAACCCCGAAGACCGTGCGCTGATTTCACGCAAGGTGAAGTTTCTATCGGTGATGGCGGGTGCGTTTACCAGCATCGATGGCAATGCGCACTTCACGGAGTATAACGTCACGCAGGATGTTCCGAGTGCGCAGACGCTGACGGAATTGTGGCCGACGCCAATCGTGTGGGGTGGCTTTGAAATTGGCTGGGCGCTCCGCTATCCGCTGACATCCATTGCGCAGGACTTCGGCTATGTCGAAAAGCATCCGATTCCGATTGCCTACAAGCTGTACTGCCAGCCGAAAGAAGAGCGTCCGTGCTGGGATTTGGCGAG
>JBJTQN010000289.1:0-9442 GCA_046075665.1 Armatimonadota bacterium
CCACCAAATGCCATACATCCCAATCATCAAAGGTATCGCTGTAGACATCATCAGCAATACCCCCAGAGTAAAAGCAACGACCGTGCTCACTGAGGTGAGTAGCGAATCTAGTCCATCAGTGAAGTTAACCGCATTGCAAAATCCGGTAATGAAAACGATTCCAACTGCATCCACTCCAAATGTGGGCAGTCCTGGGAGTAGGGATTGGATTGGATGCCCCATTTGTCTACAACCAATGACGAACAGTGCCGATACGGCCAGCTGTAAGACAAGTTTTGTTCGTTCTGATAGCCCTGCCTTGTTGTTCGCTCCAACCACTTTACCGATATCGTCGATACCACCAATGGCTCCACCTAGAAGAGTCGCTAGTAGCAACCATGCAATCAGTTTCGTATCCGAACGGGATGGCAAAACCACGAGCATCCCAACACATGCAACCACGATTCCCAAGAGAATACCTATACCGCCCATCGTCGGTGTCCCATGTTTTAGGCGATGTTTCTCGGGTGCATTCTCGCTGATGGGTTGAAAGGTGGACCTGCGAAGAAGAATCCTGCGTACATTCCCTGTAAACATTGCTGATAGCACGCATCCAGCTAACCCACCCCACCCAAGCAGAGCGTATTGGGTCATGGTGTCCCTCCACATAGGGAATCAACAATCTTATCTAGACCTGCGGCACGACTCCCCTTGACCAGGACCACATCGCTCGATGCAACGACGACTTGAAGTACTGCTGCGGCCTTCTCCGAAGTCTCAAAAAAGTGAACTTGATCCGGGTTCATTCCTGCAATCAGTGCACCAGTTCTGTAATCTGAGGCGGCATCACCGACAATTACGAGATGTTGTATCCCCGACGCGAATACAGCCTCACCAACCGCGAGGTGCCATTGCTTGGTTTCAATACCCAGTTCACGCATTTCTCCCAGTACAGCCCATGAGCTACCTGTTCCTTGACTCACAATGTCGGCAACAACCGATATTGCAGCCAGCATAGCTTCCGGCGCAGCATTGTAAGCATCCGACAGAACTACCGCACCATTTGCCATCGTTCGGGGACGCATACGCCCCTCGCTTGGCCGCCAAGTCGCCAAACCAGACGCGCAATCCTTCAACGTTATTCCAGCGGCCAAGCCAGTCGCGATAGCAAGCGCACCGTTTGTCGCGGCAAACCGCGCAGGGGATGCAACCACGACATTTTCAGATTCGTGTTTGAAGGCAATCGTAAAGGACGATTCGAGTCGACCAACCCTGATATTGGAGATAATCACATCACAGGATTGCGATTCTCCGACAACAAGTCGAGAGCAATGTGCCGAGCTCTGATCAACGACATCCCGATGGTCAATCGATTCTAAAAACACTGCTGTCGCATCGGGTGCCAGCCCTCTAAACAATTCAGACTTTGCCGCTGCGATGGCATCACGTGACCCTAACAACTCAATGTGTGCGCTTCCGATGCTGGTTATGACTCCGATATTCGGCTCAGCTATCCGGACCAATTCGGCAATCTGACCAGATCCACGCATCCCCATTTCCAGAACCAGGGTATCGACATCATGTGGGGCAGATAGGATTGTCAACGGAAGTCCAATTTCTGTATTGAAGTTCCCGACTGTCGCGTGACATGAACGCGAAAACCCATGGACAGCAGCAACCATATCCTTTGTCGTTGTTTTGCCATAGCTTCCGGTGATGCCAACTACATTCGACGATTGTCGTCGCCGGACGGAATTTGCCAGAATTCCAAGTGCATCAACGGTATTGGTTACACAAACCTGCGGCAAGTCTACTGATGTATTGATGGTTTCAACGATTGCGCCAGCGGCGCATCGTTCTTTAGCCGCTGATAAGTAGTCGTGACCATCGACCTTTGTGCCACGAATCGCAACAAAAAGCGCATTGGGTAACAAGGTTCGCGTATCAATGGAAACTCCGGTTACAACGGACTCGTCGAATAACGGGTGGCCAAGGATTTTGCCGACTTCGGTAAGTGTCAGGAGCACTTTGAAAGCTCCTCAGCAGCAACACAGCGGTCATCAAACGGTAGGATTGAATCTCCGATTATCTGATAGGTTTCGTGTCCCTTACCTGCGATAATGACAACATCGTTTGCGTTCGCAATCTGAAGCGCGGCGGAGATTGCTTCACGTCTATCCGGAATACGCTTCAAGGGGACGGTATCAGGGATTCCACTTACGATCTCGTCGATGATTGCGACAGAATCCTCGGACCTTGGGTTATCAGATGTCACAATGACAACATCACTGTATCTGCCGGCAACTGCTCCCATCATGGGGCGCTTTGTCTTGTCACGGTCCCCACCACAACCAAAAACCGTAATCAGGTTCCCTTTGCACAAGTCCCTTGCAGTCCTGAGCAAATTTTCGAGACCATCAGGAGTGTGGGCATAATCCACTACGACTGTAAACGGATGTTCGCCTGACACTACCTGAAAACGTCCAGAAATCTGTGGACATGTCCGTAAGAGGTCGATGCCAGCTACTAGAGATCCCCCTGCCCCAACGAACCAAGCAAGAGATGCCAGAGCATTTTCAACTTGAAAAGCCCCCCCAAGAGGAAGATGCACACGATGGACAGAATCACAGTACCGCACATCAAATTCAGTGGAAGATGCATACAAACATACGTTTTCAGATGTAAAGTCAGCGCCTAAATCCGCAGATGTTGCATACGTAATGGTTGGCGTCTCCGTCAGAGACTGACGCAATTTTCGCCCCCAGTTCGAACCAATATTCACTACAGCAAACGGGCGTTTTCCACATTGAACAGATTGTGGAAGCAGTCTCGTAAAAAGTAGACTTTTAGCACGATAGTAGCTTTCCATATCTCCATGAAAGTCAAGGTGATCCTGTGTCAGGTTAGTGAACACAGCTGAATCAAACAAACATCCGTTTACTCGGCCGTGTACCAACGCATGAGACGCAACTTCCATCGCTACGGCTCTAACAGATTGCGCAACCATTAGGGAAAATATCTTTTGGAGCTCAGGTGCTTCTGGTGTCGTTCGTTGGCTAGGGAGAGATATTCCATCTGCAAATGTTCCAAGTGTCCCGACGGAACCAGCACTACCAAAGAGCCCTTGCGCCATGTAAGAAATGATGTGCCCGGTGCTGGTTTTGCCATTTGTCCCGGTTACACCAACCAAATGTAATCGATGGGTTGGGTGGCCATTAACGATGTCAGCAACAAATCCCATTACATCTCGGGTGTTGGATACAACCCATCCTGGAAGCTTCCTGTCAATCAATAACGATGCGTGTTCACGGTCAACAATTACCGCGGTGGCACCTGCCCTGAACGCGTCATCAATGTAAGCGTGCCCATCGTGTCTGGCGCCGCGTACCGCAACATACACATCACCAGGATTCACAACCCGACTGTCGTGCGTGACACCAGTTATCTCACCCACAGGAGACAACACCGGCTTTCCCAGGAGTTGATTGAGTTTGTTCGACATTTTGGGTCACTAATCACCCTTGCTGGCAAGGTCTGCTTGTCGGGTTACGGGACGCTTGCCGCGAGTAGGTTGGATGTCATAACGAACCATAGCCCGCTCCATCACATCTTTAAACACAGGACCTGCGACGCTACCACCATAGTGATCACCCTTTGGTGCTGCAATGGTGACCGCAACAATAAACTTCGGAGCCTTTATTGGTGCGAGTCCTACAAAGGATGCCATGTACTTACCACTGTAGCGTCCGTTTTCTACCATTTGAGCCGTACCAGTTTTGCCACCAGCATCATGAAAAGCAAGCTGCGCCTTGGTTCCGGTTCCAGTTTCAACAACATCTCTCAACAGGTCGCGCATTTGTGTTGCTGTTTCATCTGAAAAAACACGTACCGGCGCAGCACGCTTCCGTACCTCAATATTCCCGGATGATTGATCACGTACAGCGTGAATCAGCGTCGGGCTCCTGAAAGTACCATCTACGAACGTGCCATATGCACTCGCAAGATGTAGTGGACTAATGGCAGGTCCCTGCCCAAACGACAACGTTGCAAGCCCGATTTTTGATTCAGTTTCGGGAAACACACCGCGGGTTGCACCGTTTAGGCCAATATCCAGGCGTTGCCCACAGCCTACAGCCTGGAGTGTTGACGTCAGTCGGTCCCATCCGAGACGTGATGCTATTTCTGATGTGGCAACGTTACATGAATGTTTCATGACACCACTGACAGGTTGCAAGCCATGCCCATTTTGGAATGCACCATGTGGTGCACAATGGACCGCACGTTTTCCGATTCTTCGCTCGCCATTACAGCTAAAGCTTGAATTTGTCGTGATCACTCCAGCATCTAGTGCAGATGCAATCGTAAAGGACTTGAACGTTGAACCAGGTTCGTTTGCACCCTCGAAAGCCCAGTTTTTTGTCAGTAGCAGCTTTCGCATCCCTTCAGGAGTCGACTTGAGGAGTTCAGAACCGGTTGCGTTCGCCAATACCAACACATCACCAGATTTGGCATCCAGGACCACGATTGACCCATACTGAGCGCTACTCTTTGCTACGGCAGTTTGAATCAACGCCTCGGCTTGTGATTGTAAAACCGAGTCAATGGTCAGGACTACATCATTACCGTGTCTTACGTGCGAAACTACCTCCTCCGTACCTGGGATGATTCCGTCCAGGTCCTTAGCAAGGTATCGACGACCGGGAACTCCCACCAGTTCCTCATTCATCGAGAGTTCCATTCCTGATAGCGGATTCGCATCCCGTCCGAGGATGCCGACCACGCTCGCTGCAATCTCACCAGACGCAAGTGCACGCTTTGACGACTTGATAACACCAATGCCCGGAAACTTTCTCAGAGACTTTACATCAATGTCATTCAATTCCAAGTCGCGAACAAGTTCGACCGGCTGAAAACGGTCCCTTGCATTATTTCGACGTAATTCTATTTCGCTTGCCGGTGGTAACAGGGCCTCTAAGTCAAGTCCAGGTAAGGTATCCATCAAACCCTTGCGGGTAACAAGTAACAATTCGCTGGGATTTCCCTTTTGCTTTACCAAAAGGTTGGCATCGAAAACAATGGTTACCGCTGGGACATTCATCACCAAAGAACGCCCGTTTCGATCAACAATCATCCCTCTCCGCGGTGCATCATTTACTTGTCGGATACGTGAGACGGCAGACTGACCAGCATAGTCATCCCGGTGAACCAGCTGAATGAGCGTCAGTTTGCCGGCAACCAGCGCAAAGGCTAATCCACCAATACCGAGAACATAACGAAGGCGTCGGTGTTCATCATGGCGCGCACGAAGATTTGCTCTGGCAGCAGGAGTCACTGCTGGCAGGGAATGAGCCGGTGGTGCCGGCACTCGCCCTGGACGTTGATTATGACGTTCGTTCATCTTTTACTTACCGCCTGCAACGATGCGTTCCGGAGTGCTGAATTCGGATAGCCCGAATTGCCGTGCAGAGTGTTGATTGGTGACCCGGTCATCGAGGGCCATCTGCAGGCGAGCATTCCGCTCCATCTGAGATGCAGACTCAATCTTTGCCAGCTGGACTTTGTAACTAAGTGATGTCGCAAATGTGTGTAAACCGAAACTAACAATCAGGCTGTGAGCAATGATGGTAAACGTCAAGGAAACGACCATTTTAGTGTAATGTCGCACTCTGACTTTACGATTCCGGCTACCTGCCGGAGTTGTCATCGCTACATGACCAGCAGTTACCTTTGTCTGGGCCGGGATTGATGCACGCATCTGAGTCCAATCAAAATTCACCATTTTAAACTCCCACCCCGATGATCAAATCTGTCGACATTCGTTCCGCGACTCTCAGTTTTGCACTGCGGCTGCGCGGGTTCAGTCGCAGCTCGGTCTCGGATGGACCGACGCCTTTACGTGTTACGAGATTCAAAACCTTTTGTCTATCGGTTACCGTCCAGCCATCAGAGGCGATTGCCTTACCAGCACCCTCTGAAAGTATTCGCTTTACTATTCGGTCTTCGAGGCTGTGATAAGACATCACAACGATTCGTCCCCCGATTGCCAAGGCATTGATGGCTCCAATAATCGCCGAAGGTAGAACATCCAGCTCACTATTCACTGCTATTCGCAGTGCCTGAAAGACTTTGGTTGCAGGATGCACCTGACCTGGTCTTGTCCCGGTCGGCATCGCGCGTCGAACTGCATCCACTAAATCCTCAGTTGTAAGAAGAGGTCGGGCATCAACAATCGCCTTGGCAATGCGCCTGCCACGAGACTCTTCTCCATAAGTAAAGAAAATGTCCGCAATCTCTGATTCTGGAAGACGGTTCACCAAGTCTGCAGCGGTTTCGGCATCGCTTTCCTGATCCATGCGCATGTCAAGAGGCCCGTTGTACCGAATAGCAAAACCTCGTCCGGGTGTATCAAGCTGATACGAAGACACCCCAAGATCGAATAGGACGCCGTCTACACCAGCTGGGGAGTACTCAGCTATCACCTCTGCAATCCTGCCAAAATTTGATTGCACAAAACAAACATTTTGCTGAGAACCTAGGCGGAGTTTTGCAGAGGCCAATGCATCCCGGTCCTGGTCAAGGCATATGAGCTTTCCGGTGCCAGCCAACTGGTCGAGTATGGCAGCGGAGTGCCCTCCGCCTCCAGTCGTCGCATCGACATATGTACCTCCGGGCTTGATGCTCAGGCCATCAATGCACTCTTCCAGCATTACTGGTACGTGGTAGGTGGACATTAGAAGTCTGCCCCCAGCCCCGTACGCTGAGCGGCCTCGATGAGCTTACTTTCATCCATTGATGCGTTCATTTGCATCCATGAATCACGCGACCAAACTTCGATCTTCTCACCTGTGCCAGCGATAACAGCGTCTGAATTTTCTGAGATACCTGCGTGTAGCCTAAGGGATGCGGGAATCGCGATACGACCTTGCGAATCAACCTGGATATCGGATGCACCGGCGAACAACCATCGTTTCATAAGCAACGCGTGTTGGTCCAATACAGGTTGCGCTTGAAGCTTTTCTTCAATGACCTGAAAGTCTTTTTCACGGTAGATAAACAGGCATCCGCCAACGCCCTTGGTGATCACAAATGTAGCACCGAGCTCACTGCGAAACTTCAAGGGAATAATGACTCTTCCCTTGTCGTCCACAGCGTGGTAATGTTCACCTCGAAATGCCAAATTAGTGTACGCTTATCCTATTCAGCTAGTTGGAATGCCCGCCATCCACTCAGTTACCACCGGGACTCCACGGGGCCTCCGCCAGGCATCCACTGAGTCTCCACCCGGTATTGTTAATAGGTCGATTTTAGGACGAGCAACGACGGCTGTCAAACGATTGCGTGACATATTCATGGGTCGACTCCCCTGAATACATTGTGGTATTTCTCACACAGGCCACTTGACCGAGTATCACCGCAAATAACCGGGCCCGATATTTTCCGTGATTCTAAGGAACGTATCGATAATGCGCATCCTGATTGACATTCGGATACCCAAAATGTGATACTTCGCCCGAGGCCCGTATAAACTCCGTGCGAGTAACTAGATGGAGACTCAGTGGAGGCAGACTTTGAGTTGGAATAGCGCAGCAGAGTACGTAATCGGAGTTGACCTGGGTGGGACGAATGTCAGAGCCGCTGTCCTTGACCGAAGTGGGCAGTCTCTTGGTGGCGGTCGGGCTCCGTCTCTGGCGATGGAAGGCGTTGACAGGACTGTTAGGCAAATCGCCGATGCTGTGGCGCAGGCTATTTCAGCAGCAGGTATCGCTAAAGATAAAATCGCCGGACTTGGAATCGGCGTCCCAGGGCACATCAATCCTGAAGGCACACACGTTTTGTGGGCACCTAACTTCTACGATAACGGTCAGCAGTACCTCAAAGTTGCACTTGCCGAAAAGGTTAGTGCAGCAACCGAGCTTCCGGTGCTTATGGGTAATGACGCCAATGTCGCAGCGCTCGGCGAGTTTCGGTTTGGTGCTGGCAAAGCAGTTCGTAACATGGTCATGATTACCCTTGGTACAGGTATTGGCGGGGGAATCATCCTGGATGGAAAGCTCTGGACGGGAGCCACCGGTGGTGCGGGTGAAATCGGACATATCATCATCGCAGCTGGCAGCAGGGGTGGTGCCGCGGCATTCGGATCCCTTGAAGCAATGGGACAGATATCCGCAATTGTTGAGCGATGTGCAAGAAAAATCAGTGCTGGCCGAAAGACCATTCTTGCGGAACAAGACTGGCACTTCCTAACTCCAAAAATGATTTCTGATGCCGCGCTTGCCGGCGATGATGTAGCGATTGAGACATTTGATGAAACTGGTTACTTTATCGGTCTTGGAATCGCTTCCATTATTAACCTCCTCAATCCGGAGATGATTACGATTGGCGGAGGAGTTGCCGGCGCAGGTGACCTCATTCTGGAACCAATCAGGCGCTCAACACGGGCAAACGGCATCCGAACGATGGTCGATGTCTGTCCAATTGTCCCGGCCGAGCTGGGCGATGATGCAGGTATTTACGGTGGTGCATCGCTGATACTTGACGCAATCGGCGCATAATAGCTGTTATTCATGAGTAATTGTGTAAGTTCTGTATTTCGATGCAGGACTTACACATCCCCGATGCGGAAATACCTAGTCAGGAGCATCGGAACACTACTATGACGGCTGGACTTACCTTTGTACTACTTTTGGGTCTACTCCTCACACCCGGGCTTCCGCCTTCGCCGCCAATCTCAGATATTGACTACAATCGGCATATTCGTCCGATTCTCTCGAACCACTGTCTGAAATGCCATGGACCGGATGACAAACAACGTGCTGCCGGATTACGCCTCGATACGTATCAAGGTGCAGTTAAAGTTTTGTCCAGTGGCAAACGAGCGATTGTCATTCGGAATATCAAGCAATCTGAACTGGCAAAGAGAATCCACGCAACTGGTCCGCTCCAGATGCCGCCCCTTTCTGCAAACAAGCCGCTTACCCAAGGTCAAAAAGCCCTCTTGGAGCGTTGGATCGCAGGCGGAGCAAAGTACAAACAACATTGGGCATTTGTACCGCCGAGTCCAATACTTCTCAAACAACCTTCAGGGCATCCAATCGATACCATCGTCAGAAAGCGCCAAAAATCTTTACAGCTTGGGCATGCACCACAGGCGGGCAAACTTGAGCTGCTTCGCCGGCTTTCTTTGGACCTGACTGGATTACCTCCCAGTACGACCACTATCGCGGCATTTCTCGCTGACAGAAAGCCCGGCGCTTACGAGAGGCAAGTAGATTCCTTGCTAGCATCACCACACTACGGCGAGCGTTGGGCACGAAAGTGGATGGATTTGGCACGTTATGCTGACACCAATGGATACGAAAAAGACCGACCACGCACTATCTGGCCTTGGCGGGACTATGTCATAAATGCGTTTAATGAAGATAAGTCCTTTCAGTCCTTTACCATAGAACAAATTGCCGGTGAC
>JBJTQN010000290.1:0-4644 GCA_046075665.1 Armatimonadota bacterium
ACTACGAAATCACCGACCAAAACTCCGGCCAGCGCTTCCGTGACAAGTTCCACTCAAACCAAGCGCTGCGCGAGATGTTTGATCGTGCGGACAAGGATGCTGCAAAGGCCACAGAAACTCCACTGCCTCCGCCTCTTGAGACCCTCCCAAGCGCTGGTGGCAAGACAAGCGCCAAGATTCTCCCTGAAGATGTTGCAAAGCTGCAGCCTCTCGCGGATGAAGTCACCAACTTCGATGCCTTCCTGAACCAGGCACGCAAGGAAATGGATGGCTCTGACCTCGCAGCCGGTGGCGCACACGCCAACTTCAACCCAGGCGGCACAGGCGCTCTCGTCGAGCTCGAGTTCAATACCCGAGGACGTGACAAGTTTGCACAGTTCACCAAGGATCACAGCCAGGAAATCCTGATGATGTACCTCGATGGACGCATCCTGATGGCACCAAACATCAACGAGCCAATCCTCAACGGACGTGCATCCATTTCGCCTTTTGCAAATCTGAAGGAAGCCAAGCAGCTTGCTGACTACTTGAATGGTGGGTCCCTCCCCGTCCCACTGCGCATCATCCAGCAGCAGACCGTTGAAGCAACCCTTGGAACCGAAGCCGTCCGCAACGGCTTCGTAGCAGGCCTCGTCGGCCTCGCCGCCGTCATCGTGTTTATGCTGTGGGTCTACCGCCTCCCAGGTGCAGTCGCCTGTGTGGCTCTCCTCCTCTACACGCTGTTCACCTACGTGGCCTTCGTCCTTGTTCCTGTTACGTTTACACTCCCAGGTATCGCCGGTTTCATCCTCTCCGTGGGTATGGCCGTGGATGCCAACATCCTGATCTTTGAGCGCACGAAAGAAGAGCTGCGGGATGGCCAGAACCTTGGCGCCGCCATCTCCACCGGATTTGGACGTGCGTTTAGCGCCATCTTCGACTCAAACATGTGTACGGCGGTTACCAGCCTCCTTCTCTACAACTTCGGTACCGGCGCGGTCCGCGGCTTCGCATTGACGCTGTTGATTGGTGTTGCGCTCTCGATGTTCACGGCAATCACGGTGACGCGGACATTCCTCCTCCTTCTGACACACGGCAAGAGCGGTCGCCCAAATCCTCAAATGCTCAAGCAGTGGGGCGCGGACAACCTCTTCCGCCCGCAGCTCAAGGTCGTCGCGCAGCGTGCTCGCTGGTATGCGCTCTCCCTCGCAATCATCGTTCCGGGTGTGGCGTTCGCCGCGATGGGTGGCTTCAAGCTTGGTATCGACTTTACCGGTGGTTCTGAGTTGACACTGCAGTTCACGCAACCGGCAACCCGTGTTCAGGTTGAAGAAGCGATGGCAGAGCAGGGCATCAAGGAAACCGCAGCGCAGATCGCAGGTGGCAACACCGTGTATGTGCGCATTCCAAAGCCTGAGGGCCGTGATGAGATTTCATCCGCCGAAGCAACTGAGCTGGTCGGCAAGCTTCAGGCAAAGTTCCCCGGCGTAACGCTGGGTGGTTTTGAGCGCATCGGCTCTGCGATTTCCGGTGAGCTCACCCGAAACGCTTTGACATCGGTTCTGTTCTCGAGTCTGTTCATCGTCTTCTACCTCGCCTTCCGGTTCTCGATCGGCGGGTTTAAGAATGGTCTGACATTTGGTATCGCTGCGATTATCGCGATGTTGCATGATGTCGCGGTGTTGATTGGCGTCTTCTGCGGGTTGGGTTACCTGCTCAACTGGAAGATTGACTCGATGTTTGTGACGGCGGCGCTGACCGTAATCGGTTTCTCCGTCCACGACACGATTATCATCTTCGACCGTATCCGTGAGAACCTCCATCATAAGGGTAGCAAGGTCGGCCTCGCTGACATCGTGACGACATCGATTAACGAGACCTTCGCACGTTCTCTGTTTACATCCGGTACCGTTGTGATCACGCTGCTCTCGTTGCTGGTCTTTGGTGGTCCGGTGATTCGTCCGTTGAACGCGGCACTCCTGATTGGAATTCTGTCAGGAACGTTCTCATCGATTTTCAACGCTGCACCATTGGTTGTTGACTGGCGTCGCCTGATCAACAAGGGCCAGCGGGATGAGCTGGACTCTGCAACCCATTAGTGGATTGTTTGAGTTTCGTCGACCGAGACGCCCCCCGGAAACGGGGGTGTTTTTTTTATTTTTTAGATGGAAGTGACGACTATCCATTCCTATCAAGGTAGAGCTGCACCGTTGGTGGTTGACTGGCGAAAGCTTATCAACAAGGGCCAGCGGGATGAACTGGACTCTGCAACCCACTAGTGGATTGTTTGAGTTTCGTTGACCGAGTCGCCCCCCGGAAACGGGGGGTGTTTTTTTGATGGTTCATTTCATCTCAACGATAACGAATGACTCGAACCTGTAGACGACATCCACATATGAGAGCGTAACGCTGCAAGTCCGCCCCACTTCAAAAATAAAAATCCTCCACCTTTGTAATATCAACTCCATCGCATACGATAAGTAGATAACACAAATGTCTACACTCCATGGAACAACCTACGACTGGTCTGTCAGCGATCCAAACCCATCCCTAGTCACCGCCCTGCGAAACCAGTTCAATCTGGACCTCGTGATCGCGATGGTTTTGGTCAATCGCGGCATCACCCTTGAGACGGCAGAGGCATTCCTGAATCCCAGCCTCACGAGGCTGACATCCCATGCAACCCTCCCAGGTATCGCCGCAGCCACCGCGCGCATCCAACAGGCCATCGATGCCGGCGAGCAGATCATGGTCCACGGCGACTACGACTGTGATGGCGTTACATCCGCAGCGCTCGCCGTCCGTGCGCTCCAGGGCGTAGGTGCGAAGGTGAGTGGGTTTGTCCCCCGCCGCTCGGATGGCTATGATCTCCAGCGCTACGGAGTCGATGAGGCAGCTAAGCTGGGAGCCACCCTGATTATCACAACCGACTGCGGTGTTGGCGCGGTTGAGCCGGTGGCGTATGCGAAAGCGCTGGGCATCGATGTTGTGGTCACAGACCACCACCGTCCCGGGAAGGTCCTCCCGGATGCGGTTGCCGTCGTAAACCCGTACATCAGTGAGAGCACGGTTGGCTTTGCGCATATCTGCGGTGCGGGCGTGATTTTCCGAGTGCTGGAAGCGTATATGCAGACCTTCCGGCCGGATGTCTTGCCGGCTTTTCACAAAAACTTCGTGGACCTCGCAGCAATCGGCACGGTAGCGGATGTTACACCCCTCATCTCAGACAACCGCCTGATGGTGGCACAAGGTGTGGCCTTGATGCGGGCCAATCGCAAGGTTGGACTCGCGGCGCTTTACTTGGCACTTGGGTTAGACCCGAACACGATTACGGCGCAGACGATTGCGTTCAACATTGCACCGGCTCTGAATGCCGCGGGCCGGATGGGCGAGCCAGGTCTTGCATTTGAGCTGCTCTCAACAAAGGATGCCAACCGTGCGGAGGAGCTGGCCCGGCGTGTGCGTGAGCTAAACGAGCTGCGTAAGGCTCAAATGCAGGACATTGTCGCGGAGGCAAGTGTGCTTGCGATTAGCCCGGATGTTGCACATCACCGCGTGATGGTATTGGCGGGCAAGCGCTGGAATAAAGGGCTTGTTGGCCCCGTTGCAAGCAAAATCGTTGACCTCACACAAAAGCCAAGCATTATGCTCGGTTACGATATCGACCAGCAGGTCTACACGGGTTCCGGACGCTCGACGCCTACATTCAACCTCCTCCATGCGTTGCACGGATGTGCAGACCTCCTCGAGAAGTATGGCGGTCACCACCACTCAGCGGGCTTATCGGTTGCAGAGGCTAACTTAGACGCGTTTATCGCCCGGATCCAGGATGTGGCAGCTGACCTGCTCCCCGAGACGCCACCGCGGGGCGTCCTCAATATCGATGCGGAGATCGTGAATGCTGCAGCGATTACAGAGACCTTGCCGCGGACGCTTAGCATGCTTGAGCCGACTGGAAATGGCAACCCGGCGGCGGTGTTTATGACGAAGTCGGCAAAGGTGGTCGAAAACCGCCTCGGGAACTCCGAGACGTTGTTGTTAACCGTCCAGCTACCGGGCACAAGCCAGCCATTTAAGGCAATCCGCTTCCGCGCGAAAGAGTGGCACGACCAAATCAGCACTGGAAGCCTGATTGACATCGCCTACCGCCCAGTACTAAATGTCTTCCGCGGCCGCACCAGCGTCGATTTACAGCTTGAGGACTGGCGCCCGAGCGTGTGAGTGTGGGTGTGCGATCGTAATCAACGACATGAATCTCATTGATTCCTTTGGTGCGCTTTTCGGGTGGATGCATCGCGCTTGCCAAGGCAATCTTTTCATTGTGGCAACCCGGTTCACAAACTTCCGCGTAGGGGCGGCCCGCCGTGTCCGCCCGAGCGTTTCGATGCGAAACCGGCATGTGTTGATACCTGTGGTGCGCTTGCCGGGTGGATGCATCGCGTTTGTGCCGATCTCGCCGGATGGGATGACAATTCTGTATGGTGGCGGGTCTGGCTAAGCTGGTTCGTCGCGTGATGCTGCCATGCGGGTCGACCATCGGCGACGGTGCCCGCCCCTACGATAACTTCGCCGATGGTCGACCCACATGGCAGCATCACGCGACGAACCATCGTAGCCAGACCCGCCACCATACAGAATTGTCATCCCATCCGGCGAGATCGGCAC
>JBJTQN010000291.1:0-7099 GCA_046075665.1 Armatimonadota bacterium
AACCGGTTTTCGGTTTTTGAGGACCCTGTTCCGGCAGATATGCCAGAGCTATACACGCATTTGGCTGCCGCAATTCGGATGCCACTGGCCGCAGGACGGCTCCTACAAACGCGTACCGAGTTTGAAAATTTACTGCGGACACGCTGTGTCCACGTTGCCCACGTCCACCTCGCATGGTGCGGTGGACCGACGGAGGCACTTCGTATTCGGGCCCTCGCATCTGCTCATGGAATCAATGTCTCTCCAATAGCTACAGGAAATGCGATCGGGGTTGCCGCGGCGATGCACTTCCTCGCAACGGATATCCGACAGCCAGGTCGTACTGAGGCGCCACCGCCACTGCTTCGACGGGATGGACTGCGCGATCCTCTCAGAGATCACCTGTCCGGAGGAGCATTACGCCTGGAAGATGGACTAATGTCTATGCCGAAGGGGGCTGGATGGGGCATTGACCCGGATCTCAATGCGATCGAACGACACATCGTTTCAACGCAAAAACTCACACCATCGACAATCCTGCCCTGAAACATACCCTGACCGACACTTCGTTTACCCTGGATGGATGTTTCAGGCTGACTTCAAGTCAAATCGGAAGGGCGTCACCAACCGAGTTCTTTCACCTTTCGACATTCCCAAATCAGTCTAATACAATATAAACATGAACATTACGCAGAAGGTTCTGGACGTTCAGGGCAGAATCCTGAGTGACGCAAGAGCGTTGAATCGTCTCGTTACATTGTGCGATCGCTACGGACATCGGTTTAGCGGCTCAGACTCGCTTGAACGCTCGCTGGACTGGCTCGAGAAGACTCTGCGTAACGATGGGTTTGACTCAGTGACCCGACAGCCCGTCATGGTTCCAAGGTGGGAAAGGGGGCTGGAATCGCTCGAGCTCATCTCGCCTAGAAGGACATCACTCGCGATGCTTGGTCTTGGCGGAAGTGTAGGAACGGGACGGGGAGGAATGTTGGCTCCTGTGGTGCCTGTTCGGGACTTCACAGACCTGGCAGCGAAAGCCGAACTCGTTCGGGGCAAAGTCGTTCTGTTCAATGTCCCATTTTCGACTTATGGGGCCACGGTACAGTACCGGGCTAAAGGGGCAGTGGCAGCGGCAAAAGTCGGAGCAATTGCGTCTATCGTTCGCAGCGTTGGCCCAAAGTCGCTGAACACCCCACACACCGGTGCGATGGTCTATGAAGATGGTGTCGAGAAGATTCCGAGTTGTGCAGTGTCAATCGAAGGAGCAGAGCTGCTTCAACGCCTCTATGATGCAGGCGATAGACCTTCCGTTCGGCTGAAAATGGATGCACACTTCCGTCCGGATAGACGGTCATCAAATGTCTGGGCCGATATCCGTGGTTCCCAATTCCCAGATGAAGTGATAGCAGTCGGTGGGCATATCGACAGCTGGGATGTTGGACAAGGGGCGAACGATGATGCTGGCGGATGCTGTGCTGCATGGAATGCACTGATGCATATCAAAAGTGGCGGCTGGCGGCCACGAAGGACGATTCGCGTAGCTTTTTGGGTGAATGAAGAAAACGGGACACGGGGCGGAAATGAATATGCGGCCCGCGTGAAATCTATGCGCGAGCGCCATCGGCTCCTCGTGGAGTCCGACAGTGGCGTTGGAAATCCACAGGCTGTTGGAATTACCGCTGGTAACGACAAGGCGTTTCGAATTATACAAGCGGAACTCACACCACTCCTGACCGATACACTGGGCATCGCCGTAACGAATGGGGGCGGAGGTGCTGATATCAGCCCAACTGGTGCTCTTGGTTACCCGACTGCCGGTCTCAATACGGATACGACCGAATATTGGAATGTTCATCATACGCATGCCGATACCGTCGACAAGATAAACCCAACGGACTTCAAGCGTTGCGCAGCCGCACTCGCAACCGTAGCTGTTTGGGCGAGTGAATCGGATGCATCCATTTAGGGATGAGAATATGGTAGTATCCGCCGGCATGATTCGACCCCTTAATATTTTGCTTTCTAACGATGACGGTGTTCACGCGCCGGGCATATTGGCGATGCGAAGGGCTCTGGCCGCCTCCGGACATTGCGTAACCGTTTGTGCCCCTGATCGTCCACGTTCGGCCACGGGGCACTCGATTACGCTACATAAGCCATTGCGCTTGAAGGAAGTCGCGCTTCACGATGGTTCGCCTGCCTATGCTTGTAGTGGAATGCCTGCTGATTGTGTCCTGATGGGACTCACACAGCTCATGAAGGATCTTCGGTTTGACTGTGTGGTCAGCGGCATTAATCACGGGCCAAATCTCGGATGGGATACAACTTATTCCGGTACTGTTGCGGCCGCAATGGAAGGTGTTGTTAATGGATTCCAAGCGGTTGCCGTTTCGATGGCATCGTTTGATCCAGCACCCCATTGGGACACTGCCGGTGATTTCATCGCAAATGTAATTGTCCCTCAACTCATCGGAAACCCACTCCCAGCTGGCTGCCTTCTAAATGTCAATGTCCCAAATTTGCCTGCGCCTGAAGTCTCCGTGGAAATCACGCGGCAGGGTGAGCGGCATTATGAAGACAAGCACGAGGCGCGTGTCGATCCGCATGGTTCAGCATACTTTTGGATAGGTGGTAAGCCAGTGGATGTCGACCCGATACCTGGCACCGATGTCCATGCAGTGAAGAATAACCGCATTTCGGTTACTCCACTGCATCTGGATTTGACACGCCACGATGTTCTTGGACAGCTGCGGGAGTGGAAAGTCAACTAGAGCTAGATTGAGCAACGTTAAAACCAACCAGCGACAGACCAAGCTCACTTGTCCAATATGCTTCCATGACCGTTTCAGCAAATGTTGGAAAATACGGATGTAACTGGGCTTCACCCCGTTTGGCATAATCGCACAATGACTGTAGCGATTCGCGGTCGTTCTCTCGATACAGGCTGTAGATAGTCAACAGCCGTTCTTGCACCGCAGGGGATGCTGCACCATCTGCGTCCGGGCACGGCGGGATGATTTCGTTACAGAGTGCCCTTAGCTCGTGTGCGTCCAGAATATCCCGTATGCTCATCACCTTACTCCAGTGTCGCGATTGCGATGTGATTCGATTCGTTGAGTCTGATTTCTACTGCGATCCGTTTCTCGTCAGGGGAGATACAGCAACAAAGGGGCAATAACTCTCCGGCGGTCACAGTTGCCACTTTACGTACTTTCCACAAGACTGTGTCAATAACAAACACCGCGTTATCGGCTCCGAATGTGATTGCTGAACCTGATCGACTCCACGAGATTGCCGTTGTGACTCCACCTTGAACAAATGTACGTTGCGTCAGCTTCAATGTGCGCAGATCAAGTGTATACAACTGGGGATAGGCATTGTTTGACTGAAGGAGCACTGCAAGGGTATTTCCATCCGGCGACGATGCCAACCAGTGACGAGGTTTCTTCGCAATACGCAAATCTATCCGGGAAAAGTGCGTTAGGCGGGTTTGAGGTATACCCGTAGGTGGCTTGATACGGCCAGCTGTATCAAACGTATGCTTCGATGCTAATGTAATCGTTGCTGCATCTACTTTGAATATCTCGGTGATTACGTCACCGCCGACCGTCGTGTCTGCCATAAATGCAATCTGGCGTGTTGAACCAAGCCATGTTTCTTCATATGCCCGAGTAATTTGATCAGCGTTCGACGGTTTTACAACCGTATCCGTGACGATAAATGAATGATAGTTTCCACTGTGATTCCTCGGGTGTGATGCTGACACCTCGACATTTCCTGGAATGTGGATGACAACATCACGAACATTTTGTGCAGTGCTTGCATCGTTATAGGTTGAGCGAAGCCAATCGCCTTTTGGATGCCACATGTGGACATGTGTGCCCCCTCGAAGTGCTCCTTGGCATGGATGCTCGGTAATCTCCCTGGCATCCATATTGTGTGCTGTCTGATGAGATGACCGGTGCCCAATCATCCCTTGTCGGTGGGATGGTCCATACGTCCAATCGCTTGTTGGATGCTCGGGACCTGCGATAAAAACGTAGCGGTCATCAAAGGGATGTGTAGTGACAACGCCGCAGCCCGCACCATTCTTTGATTTGTAGAGGCAGTGCTCCTCGCCAGAGTCGATATCCAGCTGCATAATACGGACGCCGTCGAAGACATCTCCGAGACGGTCAGAGCGCGTATCATAGACGATCGATCTGGAATCTGCGGTCCAGATGTTGTTGTTTGTCAGGATACGACCATCGTGGGTCGTTGTCACAATGCGAAGGTCAGCCATGTGAGTTTGCCAAGAGTGGTTCATTTGGGCCGGTTGAGCTTCAGCATCCCGGAACTCAACCGACTCATCTAATCCTAACCCAGCTTTGGAAGCTCGTATCCCTTACGGTTTTTACGCTTATAAGGGAGCTCATCCATTGCTTTACGCACATTCGTGACTTTTTCTGTTGCCGTATCCCAGTGAAGGGTTTCGCCACTTAGGTAAGCAAGGTTTGCTAGGTGGCATACGGTTGTCGTTTGGTGCATCGATGCAACATTCGAGCGTGTCGTTCCGCGGCTCTTGACGGAGTTTAAGAACTCCCGAACATGGGATCCAAGGCCATTCATCGTACCTCCCCAGTTTCCAGGAGCAGGCTTTTCGACGGGCTTGCCTTGCGCATCAAAGATACTCCAACCAGCCCGGTCGACGAGCAGGCGACCTTCAGACCCGATGAACAGTGCTCCGTGATCCCGGCCACCATCTACGCCAACCGCCTGATCACCTACATGGACTTCCCAGTCCATAATCCAGTTATCAAAGTTATAGAGCGTGAGAAGGGTATCAGGGGTTGTACGGTCATCCTCTGGTCCGACAAAGTACTTTCCACCCAGGGATGTCACTTTGTTTGGTTGGACGAGATTATCTGTTTTTGACATTCCGAGAAGAACGATGTCCATCATGTGGACACCCCAGTCACCGACCATCCCGCCCGCAAAGTTGTAGTACCACCGATGGTTATAATGCAGGCGATTTGACTGGTATGGAACCATGGCTGCAGGGCCAACCCAGAGGTCATAGTCTACTTCCTTTGGTGGTTCCGATGGCGCAACTTTCCCAAGAACGGCGGCCTTTGGAGCTTGAATCTTCCATGCACGGCAAACATTTATCTTGCCTAATTTGCCACTGCGAACATAGGTTACGGCATCCAGAAACTGCTGTTGACTCCGTTGCCATGTGCCAACTTGGACAATCCGCTTGTAGTGCGTGGCAAAGTCGACCATTTGGCGACCTTCCATAATGTTGTGTGAGATCGGCTTTTCACAAAAGACGTCTTTGCCATTCATACAGGCCGCAATCATGGGCAGAGCATGCCAGTGGTCTGGAGTCCCCACGATTACGACGTCAACGTCTTTGCGGGTCACAACATTGCGGTAATCTCTGACTTCCGCTGGTCGCACATCGTAGCGATCCTCTGCCATATCCGCAGCCTCGCGCATCCGGTTTGCATCGGGATCACACACAACGGTGACCAGGGTATCGGGTTGCTGCATAAAGACACGCAAGTTGGCTTTACCCTGTCCACCGCATCCGACAAGAGCAACACGAATCTTTTCCTGCGGATCCAGTACAGCTGTTCCGGGTGAAGAGCCTGGGAGCACAGCACCGTAATCATGTGAAGCTGCTCCAAACGACTTGCCGAACCCCGGTTTTACGACCGTTGTTCCGACGAGGCCCGCGGCTGCGAGCCCAAGAACGTTTCTGCGACTTAATGATGATTCCATTTAATGTGCCTTTCAATGTTGTTGTTGGACACGTTGCCAACAATGACGACATTTGACATTGATGAGATAAAGACCGACTTCAAAGTTTGTGCGTACGATCATCTTTATCAAGTGGTTAGTGATTCAGGTTCGGAGGTCCTTTGTAGGTACGCTTTTGGATGGTTACCCAGAGGACTGATAGTAAAGCAATCGTTGCGATAAGTACTGTCAACGCCCATTGGTTTGGTGGCTGAATGCCGACGTAGACGATAGCCAACAAAGCCGTCGCAACGATACCAGATAGGACTTTGAAAGGAACAACACCAATGTTCCACTTACCTGGTGCGGGCCACTTGTTTCCTCCCAATGCAATCCCACCATAGATAACTGGAATAGCATAGGCAAGGAAAAGAAAGATAACTGCGCATGAAACAACGACTGCATACACGGAAACTCCTTGGATATTTGTAAGCGTCGCGATAGCCATAAACAATGAAGTCGTTACGGCAGTAGCCCATATAGCAGCATCTGGTGCCTTGCTACCGGCACCTACATTTGCCAGTGTTGTGCTAAAAGGAAGTCCTCCATCTCGTGCAAAGGCAAAGGTCATTCTGCTGGCACTGGTTACCGTTGCCAAACCACATAGAAGCTGACACAAAAGTACAGACCCGAGGATTGGATAGCGTAGCATATCCGGCAGGCGCTGCTCCAGAACCCAGAAGAAAACGTTCCAACCTTGTTTAGCTGCCTCAGCCATGTTCGGTATTGCGAGGACGATGGATGCCAATAAAATCCATCCAGCGATAAAAGCCCAAAAAACGCTGCTTACAATCGCTTTTGGTACTGTCGTGGTTGCGTTCCGTGTTTCTTCGCTGGTATGTGCGGAACCATCGTAACCAGTCATTGTATATATCGGCAGGAGCAGTCCCAGAAGAAACGCCCACGATGTACTTACCTTTGGCCAAACATCGGAGCCAATGGAACCGGTATTGTTTGAAAACTCAAGTAAGCGGCCGAGGGTTATCGGGGTTGATGTGAAGATGAGGGCAGCGCTTGTTAGAAGTGTCGTGCCAAGTAGGAGGTAGCCGCTCAAATCTGTCAGCATACTGGTTATACGAATACCTCTTGCATTAATCGCTGCTTGAAGGGTTGTGATCAGCGTAACGGCAATAATCGGGACCAGTGGTGATTCCGGCAAGTGAAGACGGTGACCAAATGCACCAATAAAGAAGTTCCAAGCACCCGCATTAATGGATGCTAAAACTGTGATTAGACCGAAAATGTTCAGCCATGCTGTTATCCAGCCAATGAACCGATTACCCAGAATTGTAGCCCAATGGTACAAGCCGCCTGCCGTAGGAAATGAGGATGAAATTTG
>JBJTQN010000292.1:0-9781 GCA_046075665.1 Armatimonadota bacterium
TTTTCCCGTCGTTACATTGGATGCCGATAAGTTACAAATGATTGTAGCTCCGGCTAACGCTTGGTGGGTCGCAGGGGTGTCGGGAACCCAGGCGTCCTCGCAGATTTCTACGCCAACCAAAGCCGATGGATCATCACCAAGTTGAAACAGTAGCCCATTTCCAAATGGAACATCATGTCCATTGATTGAAATGCTGATCACATCACCAGAATATGGAGTGAAGTATCGTGGCTCGTAGTACTCCCGGTAGCCTGGAAGATGTTGTTTCGGCACAATTCCCAGTACGTATCCATTGCAGATCGCTACAGCACAGTTGAAGAGTTTTGCTCCAACGCGGATGGGAGCTCCTACAAATGTAAGGACCGATGTTTCTGCAGTAGATTCACAAACAATTCGAAGCGCATCTAAAACGCCCTGCTGAAGAACCCGTTGGTGAAACAACTCATCACAGGTGTAGCCACAAAGTCCAAGCTCGGGCGTTACCAACACTTGGATATACTCCTTTTCCGCATCCTGTATTGTTTTCACTATCGAATCCGCATTTGCCTTTGGATTCGCAATAACGATAGCAGGACTGGAGACGGCTACTCGGACAAAACCGTGGCGAAACGGGCTGTCAAACGGTATGAGTGACATGATGCCAGATTGTATCGTTTTACAGTATCCGTCTGATTATGCCGTAACCGATTTAACGGTATTCGAAGCTAATGACGTGTCGGTAGGACAGAATGCAGTCTGAGCCGAAAGAACTGCTGCGTCAGGCACTCTATGCTTGTGGATTTTCAAGCGTTGGTTTCACGGACACGCATCCAAGTCGTCACCAAAACTATTGGCGTGCATGGACAAATGCAGGCTATGCCGGCGAAATGCTCTGGCTCTCGACGAGAAGAGAACTGCGCATTGGACCGCTTGGAGTTTCGGAACTGTTGGATGGGGCACAAACCGCCATCGTGCTTGCTGTTTCCTACAACCACCCAAATGTAGTCGCTGGTCCGACAGATGGAATCATTGCTAAATATGCACAAGGGTTGGACTACCACAACGTCATCAAGGTGATGACTAAACAGGGAATGCGCGAAGTCGATGCACTTTTTCCTGGTTCAAAGTCCCGTCCTGCAACAGATTCTGCGCCGATTCCAGAACGCGAACTAGCGGTTCGCGCTGGTATTGGTTGGCAGGGACGACACACCAATGTCATCGTGCCCGGCTTGGGTAACTATGTGTTCCTTTCGGTAATTCTGACAACCGCCCGGATCACACCGGACACCTCAGAAAAGCCATTGGAAGGCTGTGGTACGTGCACACGGTGTATGAACATTTGTCCAACCGGCGCACTGGTGGCTCCAAACACCCTGGATCCGCGTAGGTGCATCAGCTACTGGACGATTGAAGCTAAGGAGAGCATTCCCATTGAAATACGTCCACTCATGGGCAATCGGATTTTTGGCTGCGACATCTGTATAGACATCTGTCCATGGAATTCACAGTCGTCAAACGAATCATCGCCTCGATTTGCATGGAATTCATCGCTTGGTGCAATGGACCTTGGAAAGCTGTTTGGAAATTTGTCATCCGATGATTGGTTTAGGCACACATTCTCCGGGACACCAGTTCTGCGTACCGGACGTTCAGGACTTCGGCGTAACGTTGCAGTAGCGATAGGAAATACCAGCATCAAAGAACTTATTCCAGTACTGAAAACTGGGCTGTCAGATGTGTCCGATATTGTCAGGGAACATACTCTGTGGGCATTAGAACGACTGAAGTCGGTCTAGATTACCGAGCAGACTTCACGATTTCTAATATCCAAGCCACATTCCCGTGTAACGCAGAAATCGTACAGAACTCATTGTGTGTGTGGATCTGCTCCATCCCCGTCGCTAATACTGCCGTCGGTATGCCAAACCCATTGAAGTGATTGGCATCTGTTCCACCACCCGATTCTCTGAAGAGCGGTGGGAATCCGATCGTAGCTGCTGCCTGTGCAGCAATCGCGATGACAGGGAAGTCATTGGCGAGATGATAGGCGGGGTAGCTGTTCGTTGTCCGGATACTAACGGTGGCTCCCATTTTGGACGCCTCTCGTTCAAACGCTGACTTTATGGTGGCAAGCTGCGCTTCAAGTTTTGACTGGTTGCGCGAGCGTGCTTCCGCAATAATGGTCACCGTATCCGGTACAACGTTTCGGGCTAGTCCGCCGGTAATGACGCCGATATTGTTTGTCGTTTCTGAGTCAATGCGACCGACAGGAAACGATGCGATGGCCTTAGCTGCCACGACGATTGCATTGACTCCCAACTCAGGGGCGGCTCCTGCGTGTGCAGCTTTGCCATGAACGATGATTTCAAGACATTCAGATGCGGGTGCGGATGTCACGATGGTGCCAAGTGGTGGGCCACCATCCAGGACGAATCCAAATTCACTCGACAGCATTGCTTTGTCAATGTTCGCCGCACCAACCAATCCAATCTCTTCACACGTTGTAAAGACAACCTGAAGCTGTCCGTGGGGTATCGACTCGGAGACAATCTGCTCCATTGCGCAAAGGATTGGCGCTGCACCGCATTTGTCATCAGCTCCGAGGATTGTGTCACTCGATGCAGAAATTACATCTCCGTTGACTTCAACAGTAAGACCTGGAGTTGGCTCAACAGTATCCAAATGAGCTGCAAAGAGGAGGCTTGGAAGGTCTGTGTCGGATGCAGGAAGCGTTGCGATGAGATTTCCGATGCCGGAGCGGGTAACTGCGTAGGAGTTGTCCCATTGAACATCAAACCCTAAACTACGTAGTCTCTCAGCACAATAAACGCTGACATCACGTTCTGACCTCGATGGTGAGTTGAAACTGAGCAAGTCGAGGAATGTTGCGAGGACATCTTTGTTTGACATCGTTATCTCTTGTCGTAAAGAAAAGAACCGCAACGTAAGTTGCGGTTCGTATCTGTCTAGAACCTTACTGTGGTTGCGCTGCAGAGCCGGAAGGTGACTGGACAGGGGTATCGGACTTTTGGCCCGGAGTTCCTGTAGCGGGAGCACCTGTGGTTGTCGCAGATGTAGATGCAGGAGTTGGAGCTGCTGCTGGCTCTTCTGTCTTCTGGCATCCTGCCAAGGCAACGGATGCCAATACAACGGTCAAAAGTAAATACTTCATGCGGGTACCTCACAATTGGAAAGCCGCCCAGCGAATGCTGGACGGCTTGGATTATACCTGACTGATCAGGATTATGGCTGGAAGTCTGGGCGGAACAACCATGGGTGGCAGCCGTTGGTCCACAGGAAGCCTGGGATACCGGATGCGTTGTAGCCCGTGTAAGGGTCAACTGCCCAGTTGGTGTTTGCAGGGGACAGTTGCATTCCGAGGGCGCGGTACTTTGCGTGACCATCAGCGAAGACAAAGTTCATACCCTTTTGGTGGATCCAGATGGTGCCATCAATACCAAATGCACCACCGGTACCGCCGTTGGTACCCGAACTACAGGATGTGTTGTAAACACATGGCTGTGTTCCATCTGCACAGAACAACAGTGGGTTCTGGAGATTCCCACCAATAGCAGCAGCCTTTCCTCTACCTTCCCAGATCAATGGAAGGTCAGCTGGAGCATTAATACCAGCTTGGGGATATGCCTGAAGTAGACCATTGATTGTGTAGGAGGTTTTCTCTGGCTTCGCAAGCATGTTCGAATACGTGAACCGAGCAGGAGCTGGCCGGAAGTCAGTCGCTGAAGGGCAAGCGAGAATACCATAGTTCTTGACATAAGGTTGGATTGTGTTCGCCCACTGGAACTGCGATCCGATGACCGCAGGGTGTGTCTGCAATGATGACCATGTTGGTGGAACCATGTGCCAGAAGTTGGTGAGCCACTGTCCGTTGACATTGGATGTGGTCAGTGGCATGAGTTCATCATAGTCCTGGGAATACATGAGCGTTGCGAGACCAAGCTGCTTTGGTTGGACAGACACGATGCAGAGCGTGCCTTGTCACGTGCTTGGGCAAACACTGGGAAGAGGATAGCTGCCAAAATCGCAATAATAGCGATGACGACGAGGAGTTCGATAAGGGTGAACGCCTGTCGGTTGTTTCGGATATTCATATTCGACCTCAATTTATATTAGTCCCGCACCACTGCGCGATGCTGCTTGCACCTTACGCTGATGGTACATCTCCACCGGTTGCCCGAAGGATTGAGGGTTTATACCCGAAGATTTATCGTTTTGCTAGAATTTGTATCGGTATATATACGATTATATTGATAGCAATACTTACTGTCCCTTGGATAGGCGTTTGTGAATAAGCTGTTTCTATTGCAACGTGTTTGCATCAATCGCTTTGACAATGACTGCCCTCAGTCCTATAATCTGGAAGTTTACAGGTAGACTCCATGCGTGGAATTCCCGACTTGGGGGATGCTTGTCCGCTGCGCTGGCGAATTTCGCGTGGTGCAAGCCACCGCATCCAAGTGGTAGCGGTTTCGAAGAAGAAAGGGCGCTCTGACACTGGCATCCGATTACGATCGGTGTTAGGTCAGGGTGGAGGGCCGACAAATGGCGGCAGCTATTGAGATTACAAATCTGACGAAGCAGTATCCCGTTCCAATGAAGCGGGAAGTTGTCAATGCAGTTGATGATCTGACATTGACAGTCGGAGAAGGTGAAATCTTTGGTTTCTTGGGTGCTAACGGTGCCGGGAAAACGACAACGATTAAAATTCTTCTCGGATTGATATACGCGACCAGCGGAGATGCCAACGTACTTGGTGCTCCCGCCGGTGATATCGCTGTCAAGCACAAAATCGCATACTTACCGGAAAGTCCTTACTTTTACGAGCACATGACTGCCCGCGAAATCGTGACTTTTTATGCTCAGTTGTTTGGGATGCATCGTGAAGAAGCGAAGAAGAAAGCAGATGAACTTGTAGATTTCGTGGGCCTCGGTGGAAAGTCCGATGTCAACAAGCCTGTTTCTGAGTTCTCGAAAGGTATGCGGCAGCGCGTAGGTATTGCACAGTCCTTGATCAACGACCCGACGCTTTTGTTCTACGATGAGCCGACATCCGGTCTCGATGCGATTGCACGCCGAGACATACGCGACCTGATGCTTGAACTCAAGCGCCAGGGAAAGACGATGTTCCTCTCGAGCCACCAGCTCGAAGACGTTGAACTTGTCTGCCATCGTGCATCGATCATTCACAAGGGAAAGCTTCAGGTTCTCGGGACCATGGATGAGCTCCTTGGTGGTGAGCGGGTTGAGGTCAAGCTTGAGAATACACCTGCTGAACTCGCTGCCAAACTTTCCGCTGACGGTGCAATTCGCACTGGTGATGTGCTGACGGCATCTGTGCTACGCGACGATGTAAGTGCGGTCATAGATGCTGCCCGCGTCGGCAACGCAAACGTTGTCAGCGTTGTACCTATGAAGCGTCGTCTCGAAGACATTTTTGTTGAAATTGTTGGAGGCAGGCTGGACAAGGTCAGCGGTTCGCTGATCACGACCGGCGACCGACCGCTTATCGACAACGACGCAACAGCCAATCCATACAAGGAGATTGCAAAGTAATGAACACAGCCATGGTGATTGCGCGCAATACCATCAGTGAAGCGCTTCGCAAAAAGATTCTAAACGCATTCCTGATGGTTGGCGTTGTTCTGATTGCATTTACGTTTATTTTCCAGCAGTTTGCTCCCCGCCAAGAACTAACCCTCGTAAAGGGTATGGGTCTTGGAATCATCAGCCTTGCTGGACTCTTTATCACGGTTATTCTGTGTATCAACCTGGTACCAACGGAAGTTGAGCGCCGAACGATTTACACAATCCTCGCAAAGCCGGTCCGCCGCTACGAGTTTCTTCTTGGTAAGTTCTTCGGTGCACTGGGTACGCTGGGCATCAATATCGGCTTGATGGGGCTTGCATTCGTCATTGCCGTCGCAGTCAAGCAGATTGGTGCTGAGAACGCGGTCAGCCCTCTGATTCTCTTCAAGGGAATCCTGATGATTGCGATGCAGATGTTGTTGCTCGCAGCTCTGGCCATGTTCTTCTCAACCTTCGTGACGCCTCTGGTCAACTTCTTCCTGACAATGGTCTTGTTCGTGATTGGAAACCTTTCCAGTTATACGCTTGATCTTGCAAAGAACAGCCAGGTAGCAATCGTCAAGTACGTATTGCTGGGTGTCCACTATGTCGTTCCGAACTTTGGCAACTTTCAGTACACCAACCCATTGCTTCAACCGGATGTCGTCGTGAAGAACGAAACGTTGTTCCTGACGCAGAACTGTGCATACGCAGTTGCATATGCCACCGCTCTGATGGTTTTGGCAATCCTCGTCTTTGATCGCCGGGAGGTCTGACATGCTTCGCGAAGCTTTCGCCAAAAATCCCAAGCTTGCCGGCACACTGATTCCGCTAACTGTGGCAATCATCGCCATGCAGGCCATCAACGACCGGGATGACATGAGGCGGCAACCGGCGATCGAGCCAAAGAGTGTAAAGAATGCTGCAACAGCTTCTTTTGGAGGGGCAGGGTTGCCCTTCGAATACTCACTGGCTGCACTCTCTGGTTTCCGACAGGTCATCGCAGGACTTCTCTGGGTTCGCTCTGATGCGTTCTTCCACAGTGGCAACTACGATGCGATTCTCCCTATGATTCGCCTGATTACCTGGCTCGATCCGAACTGGCTTGATGTCTACGCAACCGGTGCTTGGCACCTAATGTATAACTTTACCGATACGGATCAGCGCTCGGATCGACGCTACTTGCCGGTAGGTCTTGCGTTACTCGATGAAGGCATTGCCAACAACCCCAAAGTCTTTGATGTCTACAAAGAAAAGGGTTGGAATATGTTTGACAAAGTCCGGGATTACAACGGGGCAGTCAAGGCATATCAAGGGGCACTTGCCAATGACCCAGATGCAGAAATCAACCAGGTTGTACACCCACTGGCGCACTCGTACGAGCGTGCAGGTATGGTTGATGAAGCGATTGCAACGTGGGACGATGCCACTAAGCGTCATCAGGATTGGATGAAGCGTCCTGGAATCACTGATGAAGTGAAACTGCGCAACGAAATGGGAACCCGCAGTTCGACCAAGAACCGGTCGATTATGCAGATCCGTAAGGCGTTGCGACCGGGAAACATCGCCGCACTTGGACAAGTCAACACTGACTTTCACGTTACGGTAACCCGAACTAAAGCAAAGGTCATCAAGGTCGAAGGTAGTTGGAATCTTATCGGATCCATCAAGGACACTTTCGATGCCGGTGTTTTTGAAGCTGACGGCAACACCATCAAGACATTGGGCAAAGGCCTGACACTTGACGGTCCAGTCAACGGTTGTCGTGTGGATGTCCGCTTGCAGGACGAAGGCTATAAAATGCCTGAGTTTGGTTCGTTCAGTTTTGAAGTGGATCCTAAGATTACACTTATGCAGGACATCGTTTCGACTAGCGGTGGACGGCAGGTCGATGCGGGAGGAGCTTACGTTGCAACTCCACGTGCGGGAAATGCTGAAGCCGTTGCGGAATCGGCTAAGGTCTACAATCTTGCGCCTAAGGATCAGGCCATTGTAAAGGGTGTTCCTGTTGCGCAGGCTCTGGCTGGCGGCGCTCCGATTTCTACCCGAGGGCAGTGGCAGCTTGTGACGATGGCTTATCCAAAAGCATTCAATGCTTACCCACGTTACTACACACAAGCCGAAATTCCAGCCATGTTTGCAAAGCTTCGTGTTGACGCAAAGACGATTGCAGATAAGCTCACCAAGAGAAATGTGCACATCGCCCGACAGGGACTTTATGCCCCTGGTACTTTCCGTCGGGAAATCGACATGAGCAAAGACCCAAAGATGTACGGCTTCAAGGGCGACAAGTTTGAGTTGATTCTCAGCGTCAATCCCCGAACTGCACCTGACTTTGTACAGGACCGCATCGGCTGGAATGGTGAAGGTTGGAACGACAAGAACTACCTTGACGACAAGACGAAACCTGGAGTCCGGATGATTCGAGTCAGAGTTCCACTTTCCAAAGATGACATCGTTGGTAGTGGCGAGAAGGTGCTCTTCAAGGGCTAGTCCTTCGACCAAGACGGAAATAACCTCTGATGATTGGGTTCATCAGAGGTTATTTTTTGCCAAAACCGCCCAGCGTTTCACATGCTGGCTAAGGTACTTGCTTTGGAGCTCTATGTGGATTATCTGGTTGTTACGTTACTTCGCAAATTTAACTGAGAGTGGATTCTCCCCGACCGTTCCCAGAGAAATAACATCGCCGACCGCCAACATGTCATCACGTGTAAAGGTCGCCAAACACTTTCCAGTTGGGATTGACAACTTTGCTGTCTTTCCATTGCTGCCACGGATTTCACCAGATGATGTCCATTCTCCGGTTGTATTCGTTCGCTTTGAATGTACATCTACTTCCCACGTAAAACACCCGCCACGGCTAGCAACCGAGTTTAGCTTTGATGAGTTACTCAGTGTAAACCTAGCCGCGCTGCAAACTGGTTCAGACCAGTTACGGTCACCGATAAAGGACCATTTGTAATGCGTTATGTCACTTGTCTCTTTGACACGAGTAAACAACACGCGAACCTTTCCATCCGATGGCATCGCTCCTCGTGCCTCTCCTGGGGCTTTACGCGCTGTACATCCAAGGGACACACACATTATAATTGGGAGCAAAATTGCAAAAACTCGTGGATTCATATAGAGATTGTATCAATACGAACCTTGCTTGCAGAAATACTTTAGGGTAAACTGTCTGCCGTGGCCCGTTGGTCGAGCGGTTAAGGCGCCTCCCTTTCACGGAGGAAACCAGGGGTTCGATTCCCCTACGGGCTAGATGGAGAGCACCTCACAGAGGTGCTCTTTTTGCTTTGTCTTTAGATTTCTTTGTTCGATGCCCTAAACGGATTACGTTCGTCTGAGTTACCTGATATCAGCTACGATATTCCTGTTGTATTCTATTCAATCGTCAATTGCTGCATGACGTATATCGGCCATTCCATTACAATGGCACATGCATACACTCGTGGATACTTGTAACGTTGTCAGAGCGTTCGTGATTGGTGAAGCTGGCAGAGGCGGTAGAACAGCATTTGATCGCGACAGGGTAACCGCAGGAATTATCAATGGCAATCTTGCGATAGAGAATGGTAAGCCAGTTGCGAGCGGTGGTCCAGAATGGCGGGAAGTCCCTGTTTCAGGCGATGGCGCCTATTCAGAGCGTGAGCTTCGTGGTGGGTACGTCGCACTTATCGTTCATTCGGAATCTGATAAGACGGTAGTTGTAAGAGCATCGGGACATGGCGTGTTCTATGGACCCGGAGTCGTGCACGGTGGCGATCCGTATGGCACGGATGCCTTTCACTTTCCTGTGCGCCTGAAGCAGGGTGAAAATCAGTTTCTCTTCTCGGTGGGGCGGGGGCGGCTAGCAGTTCGGTTTGAAGCTGCAAGTAACACAGCATTCATCAGTGGTAATGATCTCACGATTGGAGATATTGTTTCTGGTTCCACGGATAGTGTGTACGCTGGTGTTCAAGTCGTGAATCCTGGTGATGCTGGATATTTCATGTTGATGGCTACGATTGAGCCAAGCAGCACGGCAAGTCAAGTTGTTTACCTGCCATCACTGTCATCAACCAAGATACCTGTGAAACTTCCACCTTGTGAGAAGATCAGTGGCGATGCTGTTCCCGTAGCGTTCGAGCTGGTTGACTGCGGGAAGCAACGTCAGGCTAAAAGTAAGCGAATGATGGATGATAGTTCATCCAAGGTCATCAGTACCATCAATGTT
>JBJTQN010000293.1:0-4363 GCA_046075665.1 Armatimonadota bacterium
CCTGGACCTGAAGCTGGCCGGTCAGCGCTGGTTGCTGCAGCGTCCCTGAGATTCCGATGCGTGCTGAAACGCTTCCTCCCACCGCAGCATCCTGATTGATACGGTTTGCCAGAACACCCAGGTTCAGACTGTCAGAGGCTAATAATCCTGTTATATTGCCATCATTTGCGATGCTGACATCCCCTGTCACACGGCCAGCTTCGGCATTGGCTGCGATATTCGAGAGTGCCAGAGTTTGGTTTTGCCAAAGGAACTGCGTGGATGCACTGCCAATTCGGTAATCCCCGAGGCCAATCGCCTCGAGCTCTACCTTTCCTGCGATGCGTAGTTGCTCTGCCGTTCCACTGACCCTCGCCGTAAGTTCGCCTACATCACCTGTGACATCCCAGTCTGCCTCCCGCCAGCCAAAGGCCTTACTCACCGCTTGGTAGTCGCCGCTGTCGTGCAGGATATCCATAGCCCAAGGAATCAAATCCCCACGAATCATTGGGACAAGCCGGGCGATATCTACATGCTTACCTGAAATAGAAACATCGAATTGAGGGGAGTCTGTACGGCCGCGAATACGTCCCGTCACAACCACATCCGCCGGGAGCCACGAAACGTAGAGCGGTTTAAGGAGATCGATAGCGAGGCCACCCGATGTATCACTCGCCCAGCGAACTTCCTCACAGCGTAGTGCATCTGCCTGCAAGACACGATTTTCCGCGATGACACGGGGATTCAGGACAACAAGATCTCCAAGATTTACAATCGGTTTTGTAAGTGTCCCATCGACTACAATGCGCCCGCTGGCGCTGCCATTGTCAAATGGAATCCCTACGATGAGCCCGCTTGTTGCAAGGTCAATTCCAGCAAAAGTTCCTTCAAGAGCGAGTGCACCTGCGTAAGCAAGTGTGCCGGAAACCTTTGCCATACCGCCTGAGCCAAGCATGTTTCCCTGTAAAATTTTGACACGGTCCGTATCAGCAACGAGGTCAGCCTGAAAGGTTGCCTCTGCGCCTGTCGTCCTAGCGCGAGCACTTCCATTTACGATAGCTTTGCTGGTGATTGCATTTTTCGCCGCCGGGTTGTATGTTCCATCCCCTTGAATATCTGCCGTGACGTCGAAGCCAATATCCTCCACCTTGCCCTTGACCGCATCCTGAATGTCATCAATGTTGAGGCTTTTCCCAGTGTAATGAAACCGGCTCAGACCACTAGGGAGATGAATGGTTGCATCAACAGGAAGACGTAGACGCCCGGCATCCAGCCAACCGTCAACCGTCGCATTTTCATCAGCAAGGTGTATACGAGCCGTGAGGTTGATGGGTGCGTTGATCGCTTTCGTTCGAATGCCACGAAGGGATGCATCCGCATCGACGGTAAATCGACGCCCCTTCCACTCGATGAGGGCTCGCTTAAGAGTGGCATCACCAAGATCGACACCACGGATTGAGGTGGTTGGAACCCGTAACATTGTCGCTGCTTTTCGGGTGGTACACCGCTCGGCGCTTACGATTAGTGCTCCGGATGTTTCTCCTGTTAGGTCTACCAAGCCATTTAGTTGAATCGGGACACCGGAAATCCCGGCGTTGCCTGAAAAGGCGATCGATGCCCCCCGAAGGTTCAGGGTTGCATCGATGTCTGTGGCATCCGGAATTTTGGTTTCCAGCAGCCGGATACTGGTTCCGGAGACTCGGATGTCTCCCGAGAGCGTAACCTTGTTTCCAGTGGTCATGATGTTTAAGTCAGCTGCACCTCGACCTCCGGCAATTTGGATGGTCTTCGCCGGTAGCGCTGCCAACGGGACCCAGTAGTCGATGTTGGCATCCCGTCCAGTTATGCGCACGCGAGTTGTTTGTTCCCGATCTATGACAGGATGGTCGATGACCAGCCCAATACCGATATCCCGGCCAACGACGTCGCCAGTTCGGGTGGCATGTCTCGCTTCTCCGGAGAAGCGACCACGGGTCGCGAGCAGCCCGCCTGCATCGACGGTTCCGTTAACATGGATCAGCTCGGTCACTCGCGGCGCGGATTTGAACCCTTTCAGCGAATAATCCCGAAGGCTTACGGATGCATCAGCAACATCAACCCGAATGTCAAGCGGCGTGGACTTATCATCCATTTTCATCGGCTTCGTTTTGAACAGGTCTGCGATGAAAAACTGGCCATCCGGTCGCCTTGCGAGAACAAGGGTAGGTTGCTGAAGGGTGACAACCATACTGACAGGCTTGATACCTGTCAGTATGATTTGAGCCTTTGGCACCGCCGCCAGAACACGTCCACCGTGAATTTTTTCTTCTGATAGAAGGGTACCGACTTTGATATCCCGGGCATCAATGACAAAGCCGCCCGCGGGAAGAGTCCCCTTTGTTGCCAGTTTGAACGCAAGGTCCAACGAGACATCGAGCTTTCCGACCGTTACAGGTCGTTTGAGTGACCGAGTCAGTTCAGCTGAGACGATGACCGCACTTCGGTCAAAATGCCGGTTGGCTCGCCCGACTAAATTGGTTCCGGCCCACAGTGCAAATAAGCACGGGGGCAGCACCATGATTAGAAAAGCAAGCAAGCGGTAGCCCAGTGGAAGGTCCAGCTTGCGCAGAGGGCTACGGTTCAAGCCGCTCCATTAGACCACCGCGAGTGGCAAATCAAGTCTGCGTTTGCCTGGTGATACCGGCCTTGATTCGTGTGTATCACGCACCTGATTTGCAAAGTCGATGGCATTGTAAGAGGAGCGTACAAACGGCCCGGATGCGACATAGGCAAAGCCCATTTCCTGCGCGATTTCCTTGTAGTCATCGAAGATATCTGGGTGTATGTACTCGACGACATCAAGGTACCCCTTCCCCGGCTTTAGGTACTGCCCAAGGGTGACAACATCGACGCCGGCATCTTTCCAGTCACGCAGGACTTCGATTACTTCATCCTTAGTTTCCCCAAATCCGAGCATGATGCCGGATTTGGTGTAGATGGTTGGTGCGATTTCCTTCACGGTACGGAGGAAATCAATGGAGCGAACATACTTTGCCTGTGGCCGGACCGTTCGATAGAGGCGTGGAACGGTTTCGGTGTTGTGGTTGAAGACATCCGGATGGGCATTGCACACAATTTCGATGGCAAAACGACGTCCCCGGAAGTCGGGTGTCAGCACTTCGACACTGGAGTCCGGGCACTTGACCCGCAGAGCCTCAATGACCGCGGCGATGTGACTTGCACCGCCATCGTAGATGTCATCCCGGTTGACACTTGTAACGACGACGTGCTTGAGTCCGAGGTCTGCCGCTGCATCGGCGACGCGGGCAGGCTCATCGGCTTCGAGCGGAGCCCCCCGACCGGTTTTGACCGCGCAAAACCGGCAGGAGCGCGTACACGTATCGCCCATCACCATAAACGTGGCGGTGCCTTTGGTCCAGCATTCACCTAGGTTTGGGCAACGTGCTTCTTCGCAGACAGTGACCAGCCTCCCGGTACGCATCAGGTTTTCGACCCTGTGCGTGTCACGCGAGCGCGGTACCTTGATGGTCAGCCACTCAGGTATGCGTCGATGGACCTTTGTGGTTGCGGTGGTTCCATCCGCGCTGTCGATGACAGGAAGCTGCTCACTCACTTGATTACCTTATGCCTTTGCCACGAGCTGGCGGAGAACGTAGGGCAGGATACCTCCGTGGAGGTAGTACTCGACTTCGATCGGGGTATCGATCCGCAGCGTCAATGCATGCTCGGATGTGGTGCCATCCTCGCGATTGATACGCAATGTGACATCCATCCGCGGTGTGATTCCGCCGGCAATCCCGACGAGATCATAGGATTCAGTTCCTGTGATGCCTAGGGTTTGTGCACTCTCACCATCCTTGAACTGCAGTGGCAGGACGCCCATGCCGACGAGGTTAGAGCGGTGAATACGCTCAAAGCTCTGTGCGACAACGGCCTTGACACCCAGCAGGCTGGTGCCCTTTGCTGCCCAGTCGCGGCTCGAACCCGTTCCGTACTCGTGTCCTGCAAAGACCATAAGGCCCACGCCTTCGGTTTGGTACTGCATGCAGGCATCGTAGATGTCCATTTGCTGACCACTTGGCTGATGTACGGTCACGCCGCCTTCGACACCGGGAACCATTAGGTTCTTGATGCGGACATTGGCGAATGTACCACGGGTCATGACACGGTCATTTCCACGGCGTGAGCCGTAGGAGTTGAACTCGCTGACAGGAACACCTTGTGCCTGGAGGTAGCGGCCAGCCGGGCTGGATGCCTTGATCGCACCCGCAGGGGAGATATGGTCCGTGGTGACGGAGTCGCCAAAGATAGCCATCGCCCTTGCACCAACCACATCGGCTGCGGTACCGGATTGCATGGTAAAGCCATCGAAGTAAGGCGGATG
>JBJTQN010000294.1:0-9581 GCA_046075665.1 Armatimonadota bacterium
TCGGGACACCTCACATTTTGAGCCTTGCGGCGCTCTCAGGAGCCCTAATGCCATACGAAGCAGTCGGAATATCAGCGGTTGAAGCCGCGAGTGCGGTGGTAACCGCTGAGCTGTGTGAATGTCTGGTAGATGTTGCATCAACCGGTGGCTGGACCGTTATCACGCCTCAGGATCCCAAGCAGCGTGGTGGGCATATTGCGCTGGCGCATCGGGATGCGGGGCGGATTGCCAAAGCCCTACGCGGGTATGGGGTGATACCCGACCACCGACCACCGGATATTTTGCGCCTCGCGCCTCCGCCTTGGAGTACGGACAAGTCTGCGGTTGATGAAGTCGTGGCGCGTATCCTGTTGGCGACGCGTGATGTTGAAGATGGTTTGGGTGATCCTGAGGACAGGGAACTTGTGCCATAGAGTAGTCAGGTGGCGTTGGGCATGCTTCCCAAAATTGGCAGTCCGTTATCCCGGCAAGAATACCGGGTTATCTTCCACCGTGACGAAAATGCGGGTAGGATGCAACCGATGTCTGTTGATCCGGTAATTGAGTTTCTGTTCGCTCTGTCCGATGATGAACAAATCCGTGAGGACGAGCGAAGTGATGCGACGCGCATGTTGCGTGTGCGTTTACACCGTTTTCTCCGTGAGAACGAATCAAATCCATTTGCTGATCCATCTGCTGTGGACATGGTGCGTGACATGTTGGCAAGCGTTGAAGCGGCATGTTTGTGTCCAACAAAGCTGTTCATCCCCGATGACCTTTTGGCGCTTTCGACGCCGGACCGGATGTTTCATTTGGATGCCGTTTTGGATGCCTGATCACATTCAACGGATTTAAGGTTGCGTTTAATGGGTGTCGCACCAGTATAATTGCGATGTGTCCGGGGGATGTTTCCGAAAACGGGAATCCCTCTGGCGTAGAAATCCAGTAAGAGGCTGTTGTTGAACGGCCAAAGGGAGTCCGGAAGATGTCAATGACAACTCGTGCATTGTTCGCAGTGACCGCGCTTGGTCTTGTTGCAAGCACCGCTAATGCAAAGCCACCATTTGCCGAAAAGGAAGGCTTGAAGTGTACGTATTGCCATACGCAACCTCCTCAGCGCAACTACCGTGGCAATTTTTACAAGGCTAACAACCTGTCGTTCGCCGGCTTTGATGATGCAGCAGAAGCAAAGAAGGCTGGTGTAGAGGTCGGACCTGAAGCTGATTCCAAGCCAAAGTCATGGACGGCACCTGCTGGTGGTGGCGAAGCAAAGCCTGAAGCACCTGCTGGCCCAAGCGTTGATGCACTGAAGGCAGCCGCCGCTAAGGCAGAAGCTGCTGCTGCAAAGGCACCTAAGGATAAGAAGTTGGCAGCGGCTGCAGGCAAGGCGCTTGCAGAGCTCGGTCATGCACAAATGATGGATCAGTCGGTTCCACCACGTTTGCGCTACCCACAGGCGCTGACCACGTTGCGCAAGGCTGTCAAGGTTGATGCGACGAACAAGGCAGCAGCAGCCGACATCAAGGCAATCGAAGATGCTTACAAGAGCATGGGTCGCCCAGTTCCCAAGTAGTCTGCCCCCGGCTCCGGTTATGGAGTCTGATTTACAAAAGCCGTTCCCCATTAACGAGGGGAGCGGCTTTGTTTTTGAGCATCAGCCATGGGATCCGCGTCAACTAACATAAAATGAAAAAAATGACAACCCTTTATTTTTACAAGTTTGCATAATTTAATATTGCAGGATAGAGTGCCGATGTGCTAGGTCGGGGGAATGCCCTCTCCCCGAGTGTTTATGATCGGTTGGCAGATGTACAGTTCGGTTGGGGTGTGAATCAATGTTGATTCCGGTCCAGGTTCGGTTGTTCAGTTTTTGCTCTACGGATGCGGTAGCAGGCACCTATCGCGCGGATTGGCCGCGCATTGCGCGAGGGAGGGCAACAGATTGGTTGGCCCTGCGATTTGCGCAGTGGGAGTGAGTAGATGCGTATATATGTTGGCGGACTTCCTTTCCGCACCAATTCGGATGAACTTCGTGAGCTTTTTGCCAATCACGGCGATGTGACTGATGCAGCTGTCATGGAAGATCGTTTTACCGGTCAGTCCCGTGGCTTCGGCTTTGTTGAAATGTCCAATGCTGAAGAAGCACAGGCTGCAATCGCTGCACTCAACGGTGCAGCATTCGGTGGACGCACCCTTACCGTAAACGAAGCGCGCGAGCGTGAGTCCGGTGGCGGCGGCGGTCGTTCCGGTGGCGGTGGACGCTCCGGTGGCGGTGGTGGCTACGGTGGCGGTGGACGCTCCGGTGGCGGCGGTGGCTACGGTGGTGGCTACGGCGGCGGCGGTGGACGCTCATCCGGTGGTGGCTCCAGCTACGGCGGCGGCTACGGTGGTGGCTACGGCGATAGCTACGGCGGTGGTGGCGGACGTGGTGGCCGCGGTCGCTAATTAGCGATGCTAAGCAAAAGCCCCTCCCGGATTCGGGCGGGGCTTTTTTGTTTCCTGCGAACTAAAAAACAACGTTTGGTGGTATTCGGCTCCTAGTGGCCATCAAAGAGCGTCTCAGTTTGCGTTGACTTTGTATGCGCAGCATCAAAGAGACGCCCTGCAACTGCATCCGGAGACAGCAAAGTTCCCGGTTTGATAAAGCCTCCAACGGTGATCAGCTGGATATCAATACCCGTGGATTTTAGCTCTTTCGCGAATGAGAGAACCAGGTTCTTGACCGCTGCCTTTGAGACGCCAACACTGGTAAACATCGGGTGAGGGTTGTCGGACAGGATACCGCCCGTGAAAACAATGGATGCATCCGGGTTGTTGCGCATGTGCGGAACCACGGCCTGAACCACATTGATGGCTCCCGCCACGGATGTCGCAAGGTCATCCATGATGTCGTTTGCATCGATATCCAGACCGCGTGCCTGACGGACGGCAACAGGGTTGAAGAAGACTTTGAGGGGGACGCCGCGCGCCGCGACGGCGTCATCCACCGCCATATGGACTTCGACTGGCCTGCGGACATCCGCGCTCTGCCAGTAGGCACCATCCGGGAGATTTGAAGCTTCACTGCGTGAGATGGCGGTGACGGTATAGCCGGCGGCGGCTAGCTTTGCCGTCAGTGCGGCACCGGTACCCGGGCCATAGCCAAAGACGATTGCGTGTTTCATAGCATCTCCAACAGAAGCGATGGGGACTTGGTTCCGGGTTTAGGGTAACGAATAATGTCCGGAAGGTTTAGCCTCCGATGGGCTCCAACGATACCTGGCGAATGAGTAACTCGCCAAGCAGTGGAATCGTCGCGTCGCCCTTGGTCAAAACCGTCTCGCCGTGGAGAAAAAGAAAAAACCTCCCTAAGACGATTGTCCTCGAGAGGCTTCCTCGTAGCAGCTATTCAGTGTGACTAGTCAAGCAGCGGACTTGTCGCGCCGCCTTTGGTCAAAACTGTCTCACTCAAAGGCTTACGACTACGCGTCGTGTCGTTATGCTTTTCCTTCAATGGATCAATAGGAAGCGTGTCCGGGTTGCCCAAATGCCCAAGCGCAATCAATGCTACCGGCGCATAGTCATCCGAGAGGGCAAGCCCTTCGGTCAGGGCACCAGGATCGAAACCAGCCATCTGATGCGTATACAGACCCATGCTCGTGGCCTGAAGTGAGAGGTAGGCCGCAGCCTGACCGGCATCGTATGGACCCCACGGGTTTGCCGAACCATCATGGCTAAAGGTCTTCTTTGCGACAACCGCGATCAGAACAGGAGCCGTCGCCGTCCACATCTTATTCCAGTCAATCATCGAGCCGAAAATGACATCATACGTCTCTGGGTCGGCATCCTTGCTTGCGATCACAAAGCGCCATGGCTGCTCATTGTAAGCGGATGGTGCCCAGCGGGCAGCCTCAAAAATCGAACCGAGCTCATCGGCTGTCAGAGGCGTCTCTGCAAGTGCATACGGGCTCCAGCGGGCTTGTATATCGGGCTGCAATGGAAATTGGTTATCGGTTGGCTTGTTCATCGTCTTTATCCTCGGGACACTCACTGACCAGTTGCTTAAATATTTACCGGCGAGTAAAGTAATCTGATGGCGTTTTACCATGCAGTAAAACGATTTCGGAACAAACAAGGTTCCAATCCATCAAAGAATTTTTGACTGATGACTCATACTGGAATGAAAGTCTCCATCAAGCCCACGGGTTTAGGACAATCTTCCCGCCAATTCCTGACTGGAGCACACGGATATGCGCATCCCGGACCTCATCCAATGGCAGCGTTGCAGCCACCCGCGGATTCAATGCGCCATCCAGAAGCAAAGGGTAGAGCTTGCTGTGGATTGCCTGACGCTCTTCCGATGTCAGATTAAACAACAACATCCCCTGGATACGGGCATCACGCCGCATCACATCCCGGGCATTGATCTGCACCGGTCCACGGCTGCCCACGACAACGACCGTGCCACGGTTGTTTAGCAATGTCAGGTCATTGCCAAGATTGATGTGCGCTGCCATTTCGACGATGGTATCGATGCCGAGCTGTCCGGATGGTCCAGCAACGCTGACATGTGACATCAGATCATCCAAGTAGCCTGGCTTGTCGTGCCGGACAATAATATCGGCGCCATGTGACCTTAGGATGTCTTCGCCGGCATCCGTCCCGCAGCTCGCTGCCACACGCGCTCCCGCAAGCTTGGCCAGCTCAATCGTCGGGATGCCAACGCCGCCCGAGCCGCCGTGGACAAAGACAGTGAATGCATCATTTGTCGATGCATGTTGATGCAATGCAGCGTACGCCGTTGCGTAAGGGATGCCAATTGCCGCTCCTTGATCAAACGAAATGTTGTCAGGAAGGGGATAGCTTCGGTCGATATCGACGATCGCGAACTGGGCATACGCACCGAGAAGCGCGGAACACGTGTAAATCCGCGTGCCAATTACAGATGCATCCACACCAGGGCCAACGGCATCGATTTCTCCGGCGGCATCAAAACCGAGGTACACCGGCATCGGTCGGTCGCCGTACGCGCCAGAGCGAACATATGTGTCTACGGGATTAACACCAGCCGCCATCACACGAATGCGTACCTGATTGGCTCCGGGGTCGGGAATCGGCAGGTCCACAACATCCAAAACACCCGTATCCCCAAACTGAGAAATCTGTACAGCACGCATCGGTACGCCCTCCGGATGTCATTCTAGGGCATCCCGAGACACCGGAGCATTGTTGTGAACTCAGGCTTTTGCGGGAAGCCTCATGAGTACAACCGATGGCCCGGGCACCGTGATTTGCCCACTGACATCTACTCCTTGCTGGGAAACAAGATTATTGTCCGCGCCCAGTGTGTAAACTGCTGCCTTGCCGGATGGATGACCGTTTATCGCAAGTGAAATCGTTCGTGGACCGACTTCCTTGTTGATTACCATTATTGTCAATAGCTTTGTTTTGGATTCAATGGCTGCGAATGCGGATAGCGAATCTGGCTCTGCAACGGCGCAGTGAACGCTTGTGTCGCCAAATCCGTGGCCCTGACCATCGGCGTTTGTGTACATTGCCATCGCTTTGTAAGCCGGTGAACCCGCCTTTGGACTCGTCCAGCGACAGCCAATATCGAGGCGTTCGCGTCCGAAGATCCCGAGGATATCTGCTTGCGCGGTCGCGCCGCTGATATGCTCATCCCCTCCCCAGGAGTACTCCGTGATGCCAATCCGTGTCCCGGGGTAGTTGTTTTTCACCCACTCGTGCATCCGTGGAATCAGGCGAACCGTGTCCGAAATCCACGTCTCATCTTTGTACGATGGATCCCACAGGGCCCGCGTGCTGCGTGCACGCCGTTTTACCATCGCGGGGCTGGTGTCGCCGCTGAATTCACCGCCCTGTGGATAGAAGTGGAGCGTAAAGACATCGAGGAGGCGCTTCCCACTTGCTTTCTCCTCGGCCGCAAACTTTTTGAGAAGATATGTCATCGGGTCAACATTGCCATGCACTTTGCGATCCGGCATCGGCTTGAAGGGGTTATTCCAGCCATGTTCCTTGCCGTGTTGCGCATCCCGGGGGGAGTACATAAACCCTGTCCAACCCCACTCTTCGGGACCACAGACCTGTGTCTTTGGCGCCGCGGCCTTACACATCCGGCTTGTGGCGTGGGAGCGCTGCCAGAGGTCATCAATACTTACGCCGGCCGGAATGATGTCCCGATGCGTCTCGTGCCATAGTCCGGGTTCGTTGTCGAGGAGGAGGTATTTTACGTTTGGGAATGTTCCAACTAGCTTCTCAACCCATGGTTTGAACGTCGCTGGCGTTGCTGCGATATTGGCATCCGCCGGGTTGTTTCCTCCAAGCGGTTTGCCATCCGGGCGCTTGCCATTACCGGCATCCGGACAGAACTGACTATCCGTCTTTTCCTGACGGCCATATTTGGAAACTGAAAAGCTCCACGCTTTCTTGCGTCCAGGAGCGGGCTGTGCAATCCAACCCGTCATCGGGATAGTAATCATCGTCGCGGCATTATTACTGCGCGCTGTGGTGCAGAAGTCATCCACAAATCCGCCGGGTTTAGGGTTGTCGTGGGGGATGGTCTCGAAGAACCAATCCGAGCCTTTGTTGTCTGCATTTGCCATCCAGTTGTACCGGGATGTGTTATTGCCGCCAAAGCGGTCGATCGGACAGCGGTAGCCGGCGGCATCTTTTTGAGCGTAGCTTGCGCCGTAGATTTCAGGCGAGATTGAGTGGCGGTCACGTGTTACATCGATTGTGATGACATTTTGTTCCGGTCCTGCGGTCGCAGCGCGGCGGCACCCGGCAACGGTGAGGGCGGCTCCGCCGAGGAGAAGGCTGACATCCTTTGTATCCATATATGGATTGTCGGACGAAGCCGGGCTGGTCACGAGGATGGTTATCTTCCGAATGTGATCACCAGCGTATGTAAATTGGGTGCAAACGAGTAGAATCCGGTATGGATTGGACATTTGATCACATCGCGCAGGTCGTACCGGATATTGCTGCGGCGGTTTCGTTCTATACGGAGCTGGTGCCAGGAAGCACGGTTTTGTATCAGGATGCCACGTGGGCATTTGTCGAAGCGGGCGGAATCAAGCTGGCATTTGTGGTGCGCGATGAGCATCCAGGGCACCTTGCGTGGCGCGTCTCGCGCGATGAGTTGATTCGCCAAGCGGTCAAATATGGCAAAGAGACAAAGCTCCACCGGGACGGCACAGAGTCGTTTTATATCGATGGTCCCTGTGGCCAGCATATTGAAATCATCACGTTTGATGGCAGTAAGTGGGAGAGGGAGTCTTCTGAGGACTAGGGGATGGAAGCTTCTTAGAAACGAGATTTGGAGAATTGCCATGCCGCAAAAGCCATTAACCCTCACCGGAGATATCCGCCACGCACATGACCCGACCATCGTGGTAGAGAATGGCATTTGGTGGCTGGTTTCTACAGGGCCGGGAATTGGGCTGCGCAAGAGCACGGATGGCCGCAAGTGGGAATACATCCAAGAGATTTTCAAGCCGTTGCCTGAGAGTGCATTGAAAGTCCAGCCGAATGCGAAAAACCTTTGGGCCCCTGACCTTGTGAAAGTTGGAGACCGCTGGCATTTGTATTACTCGGTCAGCGCATTTGGAAAGAACCGCAGTGCCGTGTGTCTGGCGACGAATAAAGTTCTCGATCCATCCCATGTCGACTATTCGTGGAAGGATGAGGGCGTTGTCATCGAGTCGTTTATAGCAGATCACTACAATGCGATTGATCCATCCGTGGCCCGGGATGACAAGGGTGTCTGGTGGATGACTCTGGGGTCATTTTGGGGTGGGTGTCAGCGATTTCGCCTGAATGCTTCGGCGACGCGTGTGGACACCGGATACCAAATGAGCTGTATTGCGCAGCGCCCTGAATTGCCGCATGCGATTGAGGCTCCAGCGTTATTCCACCGTCGTGGATGGTGGTATCTGGTTGTCAGCTTCGACTTTTGCTGCCGCGGTTCGGAGTCGACATATAACATACGGGTTGGGCGATGCCGGACCATCGATGGCGAGTTTCTTGATGCTGAAGGTCGAAAACTGACTGAAGGCGGCGGGACGTTGATGCTGGATGGTCGTGCGCACATGGCGGGACCGGGGCATGCGATGATCACCAGTACGGGAGGGACGGACTATCTTGTCCATCACTGGTACGACAAGAATGTCCCTAAGGGGTTGACGACGCTTGGAATACGCCCGATTAGCTGGACGCGTACTGGCTGGCCTGAGGTGGATCGGGATGCACCTGTCGTCGACCCGGGGGCGGTTCGTTAGCGGGTAAACGCATCGACGACCGGGCGGCCATCCAGATCAGCAGGGATTGGAATCCCGAGCAGCCAGAGCGCCGTGGCCGCAGTGTCACAGGTGCTGGGTTGTCCCAGTCTGGTTCCTGCTTTGACGCCGGCTCCGTAGGCAATCCATGGGATTTCCCGGTCATCGGTTACATCCATCCCGTGCGTTTTCTCATGGCCGCCATGGTCTGCTGAAATGATGACGACTGTTTCGTCCATAAGGCCTTTGCGTCGTAATGCGCTAACAATGATTTCGATGCCATTGTCGCAGTCCGCAAAGCCCTTCTTTTGCTGCGGGCTGCCCCAGCCGTAGCTGTGACCGGTTGCATCTGGATCAGCAAAGTGGACAAACAGCAGGTCAGGGGTGTTTCGTCGAATGGTGTCAGCAACAGCAGTGGCTACGGCCGGGGCGTAGTCGCTAATGACGACGTAGTTATCGAGTGAACCTGGCAGGAAGAGGTGAGTGAACTTTTGCTTTGCGGCAAACAGTCCTGTCCGCAGCTTTTTGTTAAACTTCTTTGCGATGGAAAAGACAGTTGGCACGGGAACCATGCCTTTTTGTGGCTCCCACTCATTCCAGATGATTTTGTGTTTTGCTGGCTTGACACCCGTTAGCATCGATGTGTGATTTACCAATGTAATCGATGGGATGACCGCCTGTGCTTTCATCGTTGATGCGCTGTGCTTTAGCATCCCCTCGAGGTGTGGCATTCTGGAAACCTTCATCACCGCGGGTTTACCGCCATCAAGGCTGATGATAACGACGCGCTTTATGCCCGCTGGAGGGGTGGGAAGATTGCTCTGAGTTCGCATCCGGGAAGGTTCCAGTCTAGAAAGATTCATCCACATTCTATTCGTCAGCAATTTGGCAATGTTGATGGATGCTTTATCGAACCCGGTAACTCATTGATGGCTACTGCCAATGTGAAGTCCTTCTCAGTGAGGCCTCCAGCATCGTGGGTCGTCAATGTCAAAGTGACTTTGCGATAGTTGATTGTGATGTCAGGGTGATGGTTTTGACTCTCTGCCAATTGTGCGACGTTGTTTACAAAATGGATGGCATCCCGGAAGGTGCTGAATGAAGAAGTTAGCCGTATAGCATCGTTTTCAATTGTCCATCCTTCCGGAGTTTGAATAGTGCTCATTTTTTCATCATTCTTTTCGTGTTAATGTATTTGTGTGCAACTTACGATTCTAGGAACAGCAGCTGCGGAGGGGTGGCCCGCACCCTTTTGCCGTTGTATCGCATGTCAGGAAGCGCGTTCCCGTAAAGGGCTGGATATTCGCACCAGGGCTGGCGCTATCA
>JBJTQN010000295.1:0-10313 GCA_046075665.1 Armatimonadota bacterium
CCATGCCGCCCATGCCGCCGCCCATGCCACCCATGCCACCACCCATGCCACCCATGCCACCGCCCATGCCACCCATGCCACCGCCAGAGCGGTTGAACTGACGAATGTACAGGATATTGCCAAAGGCACCCATGAGGTCAATCGGATCAATAAACGTTAGTGGAATGCGTTCGAACGACACATTGTTTGCTGCTGGCGTTTCCTGAGAAATATCAGGCGTCGCAGGCAAAGTGTTTTGTGAAATTTGGCGAGGCTTGACAATGTACACATTGTTTTCCTTGATGTAGGTCAGAGGAACAGTCGCCGCCCGCATGATGAGCTTGAGAGCATTCTCAAATGGCTGCTCAGTGATTGTCATGGTGACAAAGCCAGCGACGTTATTGTCGATAACGTAGTTGGTGATGCCAGCCTGCTTAAAGGCCATTTCCAAGGTTGTTCGGATAGGAGCATCCTTGAGATCGAGAGTAATCGAGTTCGGATTCCGCTCTTGTTGTGCGTAAGCCGTCGAAGGCGCAACAGCAACAACACCAGCAAGACCAATTCCGATTGCCAAAATACGAGTAACGTTCATAGTGTCACCTCACCAACATCCAACAACAATGCATATTCTACAACGAAGCGCCGGGTCCGCCACCACCGGATTTGTTTCCGCGGCCACCCATCCCTGAGGATCCGCCCATACCGGGCATACCGCCACCCATTCCTGGGACACCGGCTCCACCGCTAGAACCTTGCGAGAACTGCCCTCTCAGTGCATCGGCAACTGCAGGAGCCAGACCAGAAAGCTTCACTTCAATGGAACGCCCATCATCTGCCCGCAAGACCAAGGATCGCAGCGTAATTGATTCGACGGTAAGTTCACCAGCCTGCGGATCACCGGAAGGAACCTTGGTTCCAGGGCGAATCACTTGGTGCATCACATCACCCGATGGATCTCCTGTTTCAAGAATCGCTGTAATCGCACCGCTGTACATAACACCTGCGATACGACGTGGAAGCGGAGGCAATGGACCCTTAGTCTTCAGCGGGTCATCCGTTTCCGTAGGTGCTGGCGGGATGTACGGCGCAGCAAAACGTCTCGGAAGTGCGAGCGTATATGCAGGAATCTCAGGAACAACGACCTTGATGAATGATTCAAATGGGTCTTTGCGGAATCCGGCGGCAACTTGGCCATCCTTTACCTCAGGTGGCTTGCCACCAGCTGCAGCTCCACCCTGAGCCCCAGCGGCTGCGTTCATAGCGGCAGCACCTGCTGCTATCAGCGACTGATCGACATTAACGCTAGTTGCAGCTGTGACCCAGCTGTTGGCAGCTGGCTTTCCAGCTCCGCCACCAGCAGGAGTAATTCCCGCAACGCGTCCCGCCCCCGGAACTTGGGCTGTCACGGCAGGCGTTGCAGCTCCACCTCCACCCAGATTGTCTGCATCTACACCTGCGGTAGCCTGTGGTGCAGGAGCTGGAGAAGCTGTGGTTGCAGCATCCTCTCCACCGCACCCGGCAAGCATCATGGAAGCGCCAAGAAAGCCGGCAACCAGACCAGTACGAATCATGTGTTTTGTTTCCATCGTATTGCTTTGACCCAGCATTAGTCTCCGCCCTTCATTTCTGCAGCGCCGCCTGCTGGCGCACCGCCACCTGACATCGGAGCACCCATCATCGGACCACCACCACCACGCATTCCAGCACCACCCATCATGGATCCGGAGCCGCCCATCATTCCGCCGCCAAACCCACCGGCAGCACCACCACCGGATGCCTGTGGTATCGCGACTGCCTTCATGCGATCTCCATGGGTGTATTCAAAGACTTGAAGATTGTATTGACCAACCAGGTTTGGAGAGTTCCCGGACAACGTCAATCCACTTACAAGCACCAAGCGGTCAAAGCGGTTCCAGCGCTCTGCGTGTGCAAGGACGTTCTTGAAGGTTCCCTGCACCTGCACTCCGCCAGGCGAGAAAACGTAAAGCTCATTCAAGGACGCATTGGGATCGCTTGGAGCTGCAGGAAGCGCAAAACTCCCCTGAAGCTTGGTAACTGACTTATCACTGTCAAGAAACTTTTGCAGCTTAGGACCGAGAACCCGCACTTGCTCATTGATGAGGTCTTGCCAAGCAGAGTAGGTATTTGACACATCGATATCTGGCATATAGCGACGCTCGTAGACATTCCAGTCAGCCTTCGCTTGAGCAACCTGCTTCTCGGCATCCTTCTTCTTACGCTCAACCGTCGCGCGTTCATCGGCTTTTGACCGACGGGTATCACGACGCGTACGCTCCGTTTCAAGCTGCTTTTGTGCCGGATCAATCAATCCAAAATATCCACCCAAACCAAATACCAGTGCGGTTACGCCACCGATAATTAAGATTTGAGGACGAGTCAGTTTTGACATATTCTTGGTTCTCTTCCTGCCTGCAACCTAATCAACAGCCTGCGGACCGCCACCCTTGGATCCGGCAGCGGATCCACCGCCACCACCTGCCATAGGAGCTCCCATCATAGGGCCACCACCACCGCGCATACCTGCCCCACCCATCATAGAGCCGGAACCGCCCATCATGCCACCAAAACCGCCACCAGCATCGACTCCACCACCACCAGGAGGTGCCGGTGCTGCGACTGGCATAACAAGATTTGCAGAGACTTGAAGCGGGAATCCGCTCGCATTGGGATTCATTGGCGCTTCCCCAGGTAAACCAACCGTCTGAGTCGATTCATTTGGCCAACCTGGAAGTGCGCTGATTGAAACCGACTTGATGTCAGGGTTTGCAAAGAGTGTCAAGTAAAACTTGCCAACATCGGACAGGTTTTGAACGTAAGCGTTTATTGAAAGCGAATCGCCATTTACGGCCATTGAGCTGTATTCAACCTTGCGGTACGTGTACTTAGCCACATTTCGGTAGATCTGTGGGACCAAAACATTGTGGAACTGCACTGACTTCACAAAGTTGACTTTGTCCTGTAGAGGCTTTATCTGAGACAACGTATTGGTTGTTTCTGCCTCAATACCTTCAACAATCTTGGCATCTGCATCCGCTGCATTCGCTTCTTCAATCATCGTGTTGACGGATGGCACGAGATAGCCAAATTGGTAGCCAAGGAGACCACCAATCACAGCGACGACCCCGACGACAGTCCCTACGACTGCCGTTTTGGTTTTTCGCTGCTCTGCAATGTATGCAGGCATAAGGTTTATGCGAAGCACTGACATCTATTCACCTCATCCAACCGAGTCACACACCTAAGACTCACCAAGACAAATACATCTTCAGTCGAAAGTATTCGACACTTTAGTGGAAAGTTCCTACGAACCTATTACAGCATCCCGGGCAGCAAGGCCCATAGCAACGGCAAAAGCTGATGACAACGCGGTTCGTTGCGCTCCTGCGACGGACTTAGCGTTCACATTCACACTGCCAAATGTGTCCGCAACGCTTGCCGGAAGACCGATTTCTTTTTCCAGGTAGGCATCGAAGCCGCGGAGATTTGCTCCACCACCGCAAAGCAGCAAGTGGTCAACTGTCTCATTCGGGTACTTTGAACGGAAGTAGTCAACGGATCTGCGAAGTTCCATCGTGAACTCACCGAGCACAGGTAACAGTGCCATGAAGACATCACGTACACGTTGCTCGCTTGCCGACAAGGCAACTACCTCAGGAACCGCCGGCGCTTCCACAACAGGCTCTGGAGTAACTTCGAAAGGATTGACCTCTTCAACTGGCACTTCATCAGCAGGTGCTGCTGGCGCGGCATCCCCAAACAGGCTTGGAGGCAGTGGCGCAGAGATGTCGACATCCCATGGGGATGATATTCCGTTATCGGCGACATCACCTGAACCACCGAAGATATCTTCCTGAGCCTGGTCCACGAGATCGAGCAAGACTTCGCCGCGCTCAACCTTTTCGTCCTCAGCTGCATCAAGTGAGAGCGAGAGCTTGTCAGCGACCGCACGGGTGAATGCATCCCCACCAAGTGGAATCGTGCGTGGGAACCTAAGGACACCATCACGGTAGATGCCAACTTCCGTACCGGATGCACCAACGTTGATAACAACGGTTGTCTTGGATTTAAGACCCGTCTTCGAGATATCTAGGAGAGACCGTCCGATTGCCAATGGCTCAACATCTACGACAACTGCCTCAAGACCCGCAAGCTTCATCACTTCCAAGTGCCCAGAAACCATGTCGCGCTGAGCAACAGCAATCAACACTTCCATCTGTGCATTCGGGTCGGCATCAGCAACAGGGTCATCTATTTTCTGATAAGCCATCTCGACATCCGATGCAGCAAACGGAATATACTGCTCGATTTGCCACTTCATTGTGTCTGCCAGCTCACCCGCAGACATTTTGGGAACCTCAACAACACGAACGACCATGCCCGCGGTTCCACCAACGGCTACAACCGCTTTTCTGGAACGAATACCATTTTTGGCAATCATTTGTTTCAGGAACTGGCCCATGCTCTTGGGATCTTGAATAACTCCCTGAACAACCAAGCCTTCCGGGGTACGCTCACGCGCAAGCCCAGTCACTTTCAGGTTTGTACCTGAACCTGTGACTTCCACAAGCTTTACAGCATGTGTCCCGATATCCACTCCAACAAACGCTCCACCACTTGGGCGGTACGTTTTGACCGGTGCGGGACGGGGACTTGCCTTTTTCGTTGCTACTGCTCCACCAGACTTCGCCACTGTGCGTGCCCTCTTTTCGGTTGTCCTGCGACAAATGCCAATGCGCGCCATTTTAGCACGAGCGCAATTTCATTGTCAATGTGTTTTGTTACTATCCGGGGTTGCCGTACGACGCTCACCCAGCCTCCAACGATGCCTAACCTTCTCGTAAAATGTCATCCCTGTTCCTTTTACGAGCACCAAGCCATGCCTGTTTCTTCGGATGAACACGCGTCCATCCGCAGGAACTGGTAGGGTTACCTGTCCATCAATCGTCGCATCTACAACACCGCGACCACCACTTGGGACGGAAATCTGAACAACGCCATCCATTGGGATTACGAGGCTTCGTGCACTTAGTGTGTGTGCTGCAATCGGTGTGATTAATATTGCTTGGACATCTGGGTGCATAAGTGGTCCACCTGCAGACAACGCATAGCCGGTACTACCGGTTGGACTGGCTACAACAACGCCATCTGCCGCGTAGCCTGCCACCAAGTCACCATCGACATGTACATCGAGATCGACCAGACGCCTCGTTGAGCATGCAACAACGACATCATTTACGGCAGGTGAAGCAGAAATAACCTTTCCGGCACATTCGACCGAAGCATAAAGCATTGACCGTGTATGGACCTCTAAGGCGCCATCCAAGGCACTTCTGACGTGCGCCCAGACCTGCGTGCTGTCCGATTCAGTTATGAACCCAAACCGGCCAACATGAATAGGGAGGATTGGTATTCCAGTTGCTGCATACATCCGTGCTGCGGCGAGTAAGGTACCATCCCCTCCGAAGACAACTAGCATAAGAGCACCATTGGAGTTGATAGGCGCATCAGGAGAGGCGATTTGGACATCTACATGATGTCTCTCCAGCTCTGATTTAACGCGTATCAGTGCATCCGCAGCGGCCACCTTGTCCGGATTGGCAAGGAGTATGACAAATGGCATCTGGGTACTTTCAGCCTACTGCTTGGAGGTTCCGGTGGTGGACTTACCGAAACGTGCGAGATTGGCCTTCGCATCAGAATCCGACGGATTTGCCTTTAACGCTGCTTTGTACGAGGCGATGGCATCGTTGATTTGTCCCCGTCGCTCGTATAGGACACCAAGGTTGTTCCAAGCAACCGCACTTCCTGGCTCGCGGCCAGTAGCATCTTTTAGAGCGGTCAATGCGGAATCAAGCTGATCCTGCTTCATGAGCAGTGTTGCCATCGCAACCAGTGGCGCAGCGCTCTTTGGCTGTAGCGAGCCGAGTTGTCGGTAGAGCCCAATGGCTTCTGATGAGCGGCCCGAGTTTGCGAGGACAGGTGCCAGAAGCTGCCGGCTGACTATATCCGTTGTGTCAAGGGCCACTGCCTTACGAAGCGCTCCGATCTCGACGGACGAATCAGCTGTTTTGCGTGCTGCGAGAGCGACATTGCGCCATTTCGCCGCGGACTTTGGATCCTGGTCCGCAGCTGCCTGAAACTTTGTCAGTGCTTCGGAATAGCGTCCAAGGGAGAAAAGGACCGTACCAATGTTTTGTGCAGTGTCTGCATGCTTGGGATCAATCTGAGCAGCAAGTTCAAAAGCTGCCAGCGCATCGGCGAGCCTATTGAGGCGAACGAGCATCACACCCTGATTATAGCGAGGGGATGCGTCAGCCTTTTGGGCAGCCGTTGCATCCGGTGATGCATAAATATCAGCGATGACTCCGTATGCAGCCTGCGCCTGATCATCCCGCTTTGCTGCCACAGCAGCCTGTGCATGAACGAGAAGTGCATCGATGTTGCGTGGTTCAATCGCCATCGCCTTGGATGATGCCGTAAGTGCAGGCGATGCTTTTCCAGCCTTTAGCTCCAGTTGAGCAATGGAGATCCACGCGGCACTAAACTTAGGATTAATTGTCACCGCACGCTTTAGGCTCGATAGCGCATCGGCATCCTGATTGCGCCGCGCATATGCTAGTCCAAGGTTCAAGTGTGCTGTCGCATCGGCTGGCTTCAGCTCTGTTACCCGGCGAAACGCAATCAGAGCCTTTGCATAATCGCCAGACCTGTATGCCGCAAACCCAAGACCGGTATAAGCCTCACTAGCTGATGGGTTAATCTTTACTGCTTGCTCGAAAAGTTGCTGAATCCTGGTTTGCTGCGCTGGAGTCTTGGTCGGCAATCCCTGTAACGCATTTGCGAGGTTTGTAGCGACATCAGCCGACCCAGGCTTCAGCGTGATTGCGCGTTCGAGTACTGGTACCGCTTTGACAGAATCACCGGCGCGTAACCACAAAAACCCAAGCCAACCAAGCGCATCCCCATTTTTAGGCTCTGCGGCTACGACTTTTTCCATCAATGTAAGCGCTGTTGCGCTATCGCCCTGCGTGTAGGCAGTGCGTGCTCGTTGAAAGAGTTCCGACGGTGAAGTTGTTGCGTCGACTTGCGAACTGAAAACAAGATGCACCGCTGCGATTGTCATAATAAGAGCCATTTGCATCCCTCACTACCGCCAAGCAAAACTGACTGCTGCGTCAGGATTCGCGGAAGAGATCCCGATCTCGACCAAGATAACCGCGCATCCTGATAACAGCCTGAGTGTGTAGCTGATAGACACGGCTCTCGGATACCGTCAGGACTTTTCCAATTTCTTTGAATGTCAACCCTTCGTAATAATACAAAGCGATGACAAGTCGTTCACGATCAGGCAAGCGGTCAATGGATATACCCAGCTGCCTGACGCGCTCACGCATTTCCACTTCATCGGTTGGACCGGCAGCAGTATCCGGCAAAATATCGCCGACATGAAGTGACTCTCCATCTCCGCCTGAACCAACAAGAATATCTTCGAGGGATGTAACTGCACCGCGGCCGACATCGGAGACGATACGGGCATATTCTTCGGTGGAGATACCCATCCGTTCGGCTATCTGCTCTTCAGATGGTGCGTGTCCAAGCTCACGCTCGAGCTCGACCATCGTTCTACTAAGATTTCGACTTCTCTCGCGAACAGAACGGGGCACCCAGTCATCTTCACGAAGACTCTCGAGGATTGCGCCACGGATCAACGCAATCGCGTATGTTTCGAACTTGACCTGCCGACCGCTGTCAAACTGGTCGACCGCTTTGATCAACCCCATGGACCCTGCCGTTATCAGGTCATCCCGATCCATGTTCGGTGGGAGATTGGCAACGACACGCCCGGCAGTGATCTTGACCAGGTAGGTGTAATTGTCAATAATCGCACCACGTGCACGCTGGTCACCACGATTTTTGAATCGGGTCCAAAGGTCTTCTAATGCACGGGGTGTCAACACAGGGCGATTGTCCTAAAAGGTGGGTGCTTTTGCACCGCAACGGTTAGCATTATACACATTCAGCAGAAATTGCCTGTAACAATGCGGGCATTATCATTATGAATGCAGGTTAGGTAAAGATAGGTGCTCCGTGTAAGAGGATGGCCGGGTCTTGTAACCTGGCCACTGTTCCTTACTTTATTGGCAAGCCTCACAGACTTCACCGTTAAGCATCGCCTGAATGCTGCATGCCGCCTTCTCTTCAGGAGTAAAGACCTTGAGCTCTTCAGATTGGCTATCGCCGGTCTGATTCCGCTTTACGGCAACCGTCGCCTTTTCGATGTTGCTTGCTCCTAAGGTCCGGAGATAGTACGTCGTCTTGAGCCCCGTCCTCCATGCCCTGCGGTACATATGCGACAACGCCTTCATGTCTGGCGAACCTAAGAACAAGTTGACCGACTGTGATTGATCAATCCACTTCTGGCGTCTTGCTGCGGCATCAATTACATATTCATACGGAATCTGAAATGCCGTCCGGTAGCGTTCCTTGACTGTCTCCGGGATACCTTCGACGCTCTCCAAGTCACCATCGAAGTACTTCAAATCATCGATCACTTTGGTCGTCCACAATCCCAGAGCTTTTAGATCCTTGACAAGGAACGGATTGAGAACGACAAAGTCGCCACTGAGGTTACTCTTTACAAATAGGTTTTTATACATCGGCTCAATACAAGGGCTGGTCCCCATAATATTCGCGATGGTGGCGGTAGGAGCGATAGCCAGCACATTTGAGTTTCGCATCCCCTGCTTGGCGATTTTCTGTCGCAGAGGCTCCCAGTCAAGCTTTCCTCCGCGTGCTACATCGATGGTCTCACCCCGCTCACGCTCAAGAATCTCAAGCGTATCAGTTGGCATGAGGCCACGGTCCCACTTGCTGCCATCATATGTACTATAAGTCCCTCGCTCTGCAGCTAGATCACTGCTCGCTTCGTAAGCATAGTAGGCAATCGCTTCCATTACCTCATCGTTAAACTCAACTGCTTCATCGGATGCAAACGCAATGCCACGCTTATAAAGTGCGTACTGCAGGCCCATCACACCGAGGCCAATCGGTCGATGTCGCATGTTGGAGCGCTTTGCCGGTTCCGTAGGGTAGTAGTTGATATCGATGACATTATCAAGCGCACGCACTGCAACACGAATCGTCTCGCGTAGCTTTGCATGGTCAAGTGTGCCATCGACGAGGAGATGGTTGTCCAGAATCACCGAACCAAGATTACAGACTGCGGTTTCCTCATCGGATGTATTGAGCGTAATCTCCGTACAGAGGTTACTGCTGTGGATAACGCCGACGTGATCCTGTGGGCTGCGCAGGTTGCAGGGGTCCTTGAACGTAATCCATGGATGCCCGGTCTCGAAAATCATCTTCAGCATCGACTTCCAAAGCTCTAGCGCTTCCGTCTTCTTGCCGAAGATTTCACCCCGCGCCGCGGATGCTTCGTATTCCTCGTAGCGCTTGGCAAAGGCAGTTCCATAGAGGTCATGAAGGTCTGGAACATCGGATGAACGGAACAGCGTCCACGACCCGCGTGCTTCCATCCGCTGCATAAACAAGTCAGGAATCCAGTTCGCCGTGTTCATGTCATGGGTACGGCGACGCTCATCTCCAGTATTCTTGCGAAGCTCCAAGAAGTCAATGATGTCGTTGTGCCACACTTCCAAGTAAGCGCACCCGGAACCCGCCCGCTTGCCTCCCTGATTCACAGCCACCAGCTGGTCGTTGTGCATCTTGAGGAATGGGATGACCCCCTGGCTCTCGCCATTCGTTCCTTGGATATATCCACCAGTCCCACGAACTGCGGTCCACGAACCACCAAGTCCTCCGGCCCACTTGGACAGGAATGCATTTTCGGCGATTCCGCGAATCATGATCGACTCTATGGAGTCGTCTACTTTGTATAGATAGCACGAGCTGAGCTGTGACCGTAATGTTCCTGCGTTAAACAACGTAGGCGTGGATGAACAGAAGCGACGGCTCTTATACATGTTGTAGAGCTCGATAACTCGCTCTTCACGCTGAGTCGGTTCTGCTCGGAAAAGCCCCATCGCAACACGCATCCAGAACAGCTGTGGCGTCTCAATTCTCCGTTTACGTGTCCCGGTCTTGTCAGTGATGAGATATCGGTCGTAAAGCGTCTGCAATCCAAGGTAGTCGAAGTCAAGGTCTGCGGATGGGTCAAGTGCCATCGCAAGCTGATCTAAATCATAGTTCAGTACATCATCCGCAAGCCGACCAATCTCAACCATACGCTCCAATGATGGACGCAGCGCTTTGGCATGTGCTGACTGGAGACCAGAGACGCCATCACGGACAAT
>JBJTQN010000296.1:0-3639 GCA_046075665.1 Armatimonadota bacterium
TGGTTGAAGGATTGAGAGAGGTTGTGGTAGGGGGATAGAGCTACTCCCCACTCTCCCCATACGCGCTCTTCACTACGATGTCCTTGAACTGAACGGACATCGACAGGCCGGGGTGGACCTGGAGGCCGAGGGGGGCGGCGCCGGGGTAGGCAGGGTTGGTGTAGTCGGTGGTCTTGGTGCCGTTCAGCCAGACCTCGAAGCGGTCGCCGCGGGCACGAACACGGAGGGTATTCCACTCGCCTTCCTTGAGGAGGGCGGCGACGCCCTTGCCGCGGCCGGCTTGTGGATAGATATCGCCCTTGGTGCCGGTGTAGAAACAGCAGGTCATGTCGACCTTGAGGGAGTTGGACTGGCCCAGCTGAACCTGTAACTCAGGCTTGCGTAAAAATACACCAGAGTCGACAACGCCGGTCCACATCACCTTGAGCGAGAGATCAAAGTCCTCGTACTTCGCCTTGGTGTAGAGCGTCGAGCCGGACTTTTTCTCATCGTTGATCCCAATAATCGCGCCATCCTTGACCGTCCAAATGCTTGCATTCCCGGTTGCGCGCCACCCCGTAAGCGTACGGCCATCGAAGAGGTTGCCGTAGACAGGCGCGGTCTGGGTTTGGATGGGCGCGGCGATGGCGGTGACGGTTGCGATGAGTGGTAGCATAGCGTTCATAGACATAGTTTCGGCAATAAAGGGGCTTTTCCCTAGTTTGATCAATCACTGTCATTGACACTGTTGGTTACTGTAAATTTATTCTTGACAGTGGCGATGACGGTGGTATACTGTACCCGTGAGCACCAATCATCCACTTCCACGGGACTTTATCGGAACAGTCAGAGTCATTGCTGACACGGCCGATGACCTCCTCGTTCAAGCCGGTATTGGTACTCCTGGGCAGGTTACAGAGCGACTTGTGCGCTTTTACGTGTCAACTCAGCTCCTAGATGCACCCACCAAAGATGGTCGCGAAGCCATTTATGGTGCACTGCAGCTTGCAAAGCTGGTGGCGGTACGTGTCCTACTCAGTGGGGGATTGTCCCTTAGTCGCATCAAGGAAATTGTTGCATCCGCGGACATCGACATGTGTAAGCGTCTCCTCGATCCGGTAACCCGGGCTCAGGAAATGGCTGCACAGGAGCGAAAGCGGGCTGAGGACATTAATAACCGTATCCAGCCACGGTCTGAGCGGCCTGTTGGACGCGCCACCCGTAGCATGGACCGTTCACTCCTGATGGAGTCGCAACCGGTCTATAGCAATGTGGAGCGGATGGAGAGTGTTGCGTCGTCACCGATGGTAGTGGTGTCCGGTCCACTGGATGATCTGGACTCCGATCTCATCGAGCTTGCGCACCTCTTGCTTGAGCGTCCAGCGATTCTGGACAACCTGCTTGCTGGCAGCGGGGCACCAACGGCGCCCGGAGCGCGGCGGCAGCGCACGGTCACGTGGAATATCGCGGACGGAATCGATGTTTTGATTGAGCCATCCAGGCTAAATCTGACCGACACACGGCAGATCAAGGCACTGGAAGCGGCATTTGGAGAGCTTTTGCGACACGAGTACCAGCTGGCGGCGGCCAGTAAGGGGCTGCTCGCAAAGATGAAGCGTCTGCAGGAATCGATGGTCTGGCTGATGAGCCGGGACCGAATGTAGTCAAGATTTTTTGTAACAACACACGGGACCTACAACGATAGGTCTACACCACCACACCGTTTGGAGAAAGAGGAGATCACCACACATGTCACACTTTGTAACTTAGTCACCTTTCTATAGAGTGTCTTTGCCGCAGTGCCGCGGCCCATTTATCCATCGTTTTACTTCCATGCAAAACACCCCGTTTTGCCATGATCGGTCTCCCTTACCCTCCGGATCGGGGCTGGGAGTGATTCCTACGATCCACACAAAGAGCGTGAAAAAAACACTATGAGCATTAAACTCGCAATCGATGTCATTCCTGGAAAGCCTGTCGTTCGCCAGAGCGGCGGAGCCCTCGATATCCTCGTCAGCGTCGCAGCGGACACCATCATCACCACAGCCGAGAAGCAGGTTCCACCAATCACCCTTGGTATCGTCCTTGACCGCTCGGGCAGCATGAGCGGTTCGCCGCTTGCCGATGCCAAAAAGGTCATCGGACAGATCATCAATGGCCTCCGTCCACAGGACCGTGTTGCTGTCGTGGCGTACGACACCCATGTCGATGTCGTCCAACAGCTCACACACTGCGAGCAACCAGCGCAAATCATTGAGCGAATCAATGCCATCGAAACCGGCGGGAGCACAAACTTGTTCGGTGGCTGGGAGTCCGCGGCGGAGCTCCTCCTCGCAAGCCCTGGGGATGGCCTGAATCGCGTTATCGTTATCTCGGATGGTTGCCTGAATGCCGGTCTCACCGACCCGGTGGCGATCTGTGACCGTGTGGGGCTTGCTGCAACACGGGGCGTTACGACATCCACGCTGGGGCTTTCGAGTCACTTCGATGAAACCGTGATGGCACAGATGGCGGAAGCGGGCCGCGGTCGCTCCCACTACGGTCAGACAGCGCTGGATCTGCTGGCATCCTTTCAGGAGGAAATTGAGCTGCTGCGGGCGGTTCAGGCAACGGATGTCAAAGCGCATATTCGTGTCGTCGACACCAATGTGTCCGCGACGCTGCTCTCGCCGGAGTTTGGACCGCTGGGTAATGAGACCAACCTGCAGCCACTTGTAGAAGGCGGTTCTTCCTGGCTGCTGATCCGTGTGGAGCATGGCGCACTGCCTCTCGGTGACATCGAGCTCCTCAAGGTTGCCGTCACGGCACGCACCAAGGATGGCGACATCGTAAGAGCGGAAGTGCCTGTGCTTGCGGTGGCGGTTGTCCCGGACACGACGGAAGCAGCGGAACCACTCAACCCGGCGGTCAAAGAGCGCGTGGATGAGTTCAATGCGGCGGTGATCTACCGCCAGGTGCGGGAGGCACTGCTGCGGCGTGACCGTGCTACGGCAGAGCGCCTGGTGGCAGAGCTCAAAGCAAGTGGCAGTACAAGTGCGTTTGTCCAAGCCAACATCGAGACGCTTGAGCAGCTGCTGGTGCAGGACGAACGGATGGCGATCAAGGAGCTGCATTACTCGCAGGACCGGATGTCGCGGCGGCAGCTGAGCCGTAGTGAGCTGCATTCACGGGCGAACTTCGAAACCGTGAATGAGGCGGCATCGTTCTTGCCGGAAATGCCAGCCTATCTACGCAAAAAGCGTAGCGTTGGCCGCGGCTTTGATGCCCCTGAGAACAACGAGCCGTAGGGGAATAACCACATCGTCAACACACGCTGTTCCCCGCATCTAATGCGGGCTGCGGGGAACAGCACAGCTTATAGAAAACCAAATGGAGGCGGACCATGGAACAGCAGGGAACCACGAAGCGGAGCAGCTTTATCATCACGCGTGCACAGGGTGCGCGGTTGTCACAGGAAAACATCGAGCAAGCGCTCGAGATCCTCAAGCGATGTACGGGAAAGCCGCACTTTGCGACATCCCCTGCGAAGAACACGCTGTTTTCGACGCAGCAAATCCTGAAATAGTGGGCTGGTAACGCCACGAGGTTGCATCGGGGAATCACGGACGGCTAGAATACGCTATGTCAAACCTCCTGAGACGCACATTTATCGGGGCCGCG
>JBJTQN010000297.1:0-5956 GCA_046075665.1 Armatimonadota bacterium
TCCGTTCTCGCCGTTGTCCCGGAAGTAAACGAAACAATTCATTTTGTTTTCTACCCCAGTACTCTTTCCAGAATGACACGGGATTCCTTGTCCGCATCTGCCAAAGCTGCAAAAGCAAAGCGGCTGCCGTGCCGATCCGTGATCACAATCCTGCCATCATCCAGTTGGTGTACATTTTCACGGAGCTGATGTACGTGATAGGTACGAGGTCCACGATCCGTCTGTACATCCCAAGTGACGGTTTCATATTCCTTCTTCGCCTTTCTGACTTTCGTCACAGTCGGAATGAAATAACGTCGGTCAAGCTCCGTCTTCAATATGTCCAGCGATGACTGTGACATCCCTGCTGTGGTTTCTAACATGCCCAAGTCTTTGTCTTTGTCATCACGCAAGCCAATCCAGCGATCTGTAAATCGCCAGGGAAACGCGCATGCCACCTGGCAATGAAGGACTGTGCGTCCCGGTCCACAATCAGGGTCATCTATCGTTACTCGGAGCGCAGTCCCGTCTGTGCGGAAAAAATGAACACAGCTTGGGTCTAGAAGGACAACATCTATACGCGGATCAGAAGTAACGGTCGATGACATAACGACTATCGTACATCCGAATTGGACAGCGAATCATGAAAACCAAATCTGCCAACTTGTATCGATGGAGCCTATCGAATGTCGTAACATATCGTTCGTGAATGCAACGCTCCAAAAGTTTTCCTTAGTGGGAAGGACTGCTCTGATTACCGGGGGGAACCGTGGACTTGGGTTGGCTATTGCGGCAGCCCTTTATGATGCCGGAGCCACCGTCGTCATCACTGCGAGGGACGAGGCTCAGTTAGCAACAGCGAAAAGCGAGTTACTTGCACGTGGTAACGGAACCGTTTTCGTTGTTGCGGGCACCCTCTCCGATGATGCTTCTGTCACAAGGCTTTTTGATGACGTTCATGGGGTGGTGGATGGCGTTGATATCCTCGTCAACAATGCGGGAGTAAACCGCCGTGGACCCGCTGAAGAACTTACTGAAAATGATTGGCACTATGTAGTGCAAACGGATTTAACGGTTCCGTTCCTGGTTGCTAGGACGTTTGCCCGTCCGATGCTCAAGCGTGGGTGGGGACGTATCCTGAATATTGGTTCGATTTTTGGACAGGTCGCATTTGGTCATCGTGTGCCATATGGTGCTGCAAAAGCTGGCGTAATTCACATGAGCAAAGTGATGGCCATCGAGTGGGCGACCAAGGGTGTCACAGTGAACGCTCTTTGCCCAGGGCCATTTGCTACTGAAATGAACAAAGTGGTTATGGATGACCCTGCGCAGTATCAACGCTTTGTTGGAAATATACCCCTCGGACGCTGGGGGAATCTCGAAGAAATTGGGGCTCCTGCATTGTTGCTTTGCTCAGATGCTGGATCCTTTATCACAGGAACGACGTTGACAGTCGATGGAGGTTGGACAGCACAGTGAGAGTACTCAGATATTCAGCGGTAAGAACGCTTACATTGGAAGAGACACCAGACCCGACACCACAACCACACGAGGTTCGTGTACGCATTCTTGCGACTGGAATCTGTGGTTCCGATATCCATGGTTATCTTGGATTGCAGGCTCGCCGCCAACCCGGGCTAATCCTTGGACATGAGACCGTTGGCGTTGTTGAAAGTGCAGGTGATTCGGCTAATAACCATTTGATAGGAACTCGGGTTTCCGTGAATCCACTGGTTTCCTGTGGCCGTTGTCAAATGTGTCTTGCGGGTCGACAGTCTGTATGCGATGACTGGTTTCTGATTGGGCTTGACCGTGTTAACGGCGCGATGGCGGATTTCGTCTGTGTGCCCGCCCGAAACGTGATTCCGATTCCTTATTCAGTTTCTGATAAAGCTGCAGTGATGATCGAGCCTCTTGCAAACGGTGTACACCTGTTGGGACTTGTTCCTGCATATACAGGGACATTCCCAGATGTCCTGATTCTGGGTGGTGGTACGCTGGGCGCCGCAACACTTGCGGTTGCCGTAGCACGTGGATGGAATGTAGTCGGCGTTGTGGAGCCAAACCCAATGCGAGCTGCCGTAATGCTGAAGCTCGGCGCGCCACGCGTCTTCGACCCGAGGTCGGAAGACATCGATGCACAAATCCTGGACGCTACCAACGGGCGTGGCCCAAGCGTCATCGCAGACTGTGTGGGACGCTCCGCCGCACGACAATTAGCCTGCCGCATTGCAGCGAAAGGCGCGACCATTTTGCTCCTTGGCATGGATGAGGGAGTAACTGAGATTGACTTCATACATTTGGTTCGCCGTGAAATACGTCTTCAGTGTAGCTACACTTACACGGCCGCAGATTACAACACGGCGATCAATCTGATTGTTAGCGGTAAAGCGAATTTTGAGCCATGGACGGACTCGGCTCCACTGTGCGACGGGATGGCTCAATTTGAACGACTCATCTCAAATCCTCAGGACCGCTTGAAAATCGCGCTCATCCCATAAGGAACTGTCATGGACCTTAGCAACGAAACGGTTCTGATTACAGGGTCTGGAAGAGGACTCGGAAATGCAATGGCCCGACGGATTGCCGGGCTCGGCGCACGCGTTATCCTCCATGACATTTCCTGGGAAGCTCCGGCAGAGTTTGGTGAATACGCAAATCTTGGCGACAGCGTTCGTAAGAGCGGCGCAGTGTTTGCAGTCACCGGTAATGTCGCCGATGAAAACATCGTCGAAGGATGGGTGGATGCAATCACATCGGAAGTCGGACCCGTCACCTGCTTGGTGAATGCCGCTGGGGGAGATATCGCCGCCGCAGGCGGTAAGCCTGTACCAAATGATGGTATCGGCATTCCGGCGATAGATGTCCGTGCGATGCTGGATCGTAACTTACTGGGACTCATCTGGGTCTGCAAGTACTTTGTCCCTGGAATGATCCCCAACAACCGTGGTTCTATTGTCAACATTGCATCCAGTGCCGCTCACTTAGGTGTGGATAATGGTGTCATTTATTCCGTCGCTAAGGCTGGCGTTGTTCAATACTCACGCTCTCTCGCTACTCAGCTTCGTCCAAATGGCATTCGTGTGAACGCACTAAGCCCTGGTCCCACACGGACGGCAAGGTTTGCCGCCACACGAGTTATGGATGAAAGTGATCTCGATGAGAGTGCTCCACTTGCACGCTATGGCAAACCGGATGACATCGCTGATGTAGTGGCATTTCTCCTTTCTGATGAGAGTCGCTATGTATCCGGGCAAACGATTCGTGTCGATGGCGCACGGGAGACATTCTCCACTTAGTACCTATTTGCCGATGCAGAATCGGCTAAAAATTTCCTGATGCATCGCTTCGATGACATCGCGGCCCGAGATACTTGCCAGATGGAATGCTGCATCGTTCAGCTCCACGGCAAGTAGATCGGCTGGAACATTTGCGGATGAAGCGACAATTACACGCTTCAACGCTTCGATTGCATTTGTGATAAGTGCTGCGTGCCTCGCGTTTATAGCAATCGCGTCGGTCAACGACGAACTTAGTGCATCATCTAAGAGTGACTGACGAATACCATCAATCAAGTCGTCAATCCCAAATCCGGTTAGCGCACTCACATAGTATGTGTCACCACTGTCATTTGGGATATTCAATAAGTCGGCCTTCGTTTGGACATGAATGATCTTTGTTGATTCTTGAATGGTTGGGAGCGCAACACGCGGAGTGCCGACACTATCAAGAGCCAGGATGATATCTGCTTCATGTGCGCTGCTACGTGTGCGGTCAATACCAATCCTTTCAATCTCATCAGCTGAATCCCGCAGCCCTGCGGTATCCGTCAGGGTAACCGGAATGCCACTCAAATCTATCTGAACATCAATCGTGTCGCGTGTCGTTCCGGCAATCGGCGAAACAATTGCCCGTTCTTTTCCAACCAGCGCATTCAATAGAGATGACTTTCCAACATTTGGTGCACCGAGGAGAACAATGACTGCACCCTTTCGTAGAAGCTGTCCACGACGTGCTGTTTCATGAAGCGCCTGCAGAGAGCGGAGCGCATCATGGATTATTGATGTGAGTGCGTTTACATCCACATCACCTACATCCTCGGGAAAGTCAATGGATGCCTCAACCAGAACCCGTGCACTCTGAATCGATTGCTCTATAGTATTGATTCGTCGGGACAGGAGGCCACCAAGTTGCAACGTTGCAAGTTCTCTGGCACTACGTGTTGGGGCTGCAATGATGTCTGCAATTGCCTCTGCCTGAATTAGGTCAATTTTGCCGTTGATAAAAGCTCGTTCCGTGAACTCTCCACGATTCGCCGGACGCGCCCCGGCAGCATACAGCTGCTCCAAAACCTCATCGATGACCACAAGCCCACCATGTACGTGCAGCTCGACGACATCTTCACCCGTGAAACTCTTGGGTGCACAGAAGACGATTCGCAGTGCGTTATCTAACAAGCGATAATCGGGAGTCGAATGAATCGCGATCAGTCGTGCTGTCGCGTGACCTTGCGATTGACAAGCGACATTCGTCACCTTGTCCACTATCGCGAAAGCTGTGGGACCGCTTACTCTGATAACAGCTACACCGGCAGGAATCTGTCCGGATGCAAGCGCGGCAATTGTGTCACTCACTGTTGCTGACCGCTTAATATCGATTGGCTTTGGTCAAGGTCACTTTGTTGTCGTTGCTGTGACAACCCCGCGAGCGTCTTCGTTAGGATGCCAGTTGATACCGTTGGGATGACAACTGCAAGAGCCACCACGTGTAGGACTGTACCAATTGTCCCAGCAATGATGTTCCACCAGCCGAGCGTCACGTTTCGGCGACCAGACAGCATCAGAAAGACACAACCTGTGCAAAGAGAGACGAATGGGGCCAGCAGCGACAGAATCGCAACAGAAATAGCTGGGACGACCATTGGGTCATCTGGTGGTAGGGAGACTGACGCGGGAGACCTTTGCGGAACTAACGAAGCGTTACAGCTCCAGCAGCTCTGCTGAGTTGAAAAGTTATTGGCACCGCAAGCAGGGCATAAACGTCTGTCGGATGACATTGGCCCTAATCAATACGATGCTCAGGTGCAGCAAACTTGGAGTCGCCGCCTGAACGCAACACATCTCCAATCGGAGTACGGACCAGTGCCGCAATCAGCATTCCGATCACCGTGATAGCCAACAAGGAAATAAGCACAACACGCCGACCAAAGGTTGCCTTGTCTATCTTTGGAGTGATGATGTCTGTAGAAGTGTCATCTGTACCCGTAGAATTAAATTTCGGGAGGTTCAAGCCTGACTTCACTGGATCATTATTACTCATACATTCTTTGTACCATGCAATATCAAAATTGAAGTGAGAACTCAGGTAATACTGCTTGCTTCGAACTGTCGATTTAGGTGAAACCTTGTCAAATCTATGACATCTATTAACACATGTGTGAACAAATCCAAGAATTGGCCGATGAGAGTATCCGCACGCGGACTGAGTTGCCGCGTGTCGTTCGTGAGCATCTCGAGTCGTGTGCGGATTGTTCACAGTACTTCGCTTTGTGTTCACTGATTTCGATGTCCGGGCGTCCTCCAGTTCAGTTGCCGCCTACCGAACTATCTAATCGAATCGCAAGTGCCACTTTTGCCAAGCAAGGGGTTTGGCAGAGACTCATTGGTAAACCAGCCGTTTGGGCTCCTGCCCTTGGAGTATTGGCAGCTACAGGTTGGTTGGTTGTGATCCCACGGGACGTGAATCAGTCCGCCAGAACTGCAAAGCCAGCTTTATCTGAAAATGGTGGCATCGTTGTCTATTCCACCCCACAGGTGGTGAGTAGCGTTCCTGCGGCATCGCGCAAGAGTCACCATTCTGCTATCGCCCTCGGAATAGCATCAAAATCTGTGAAATCAACTTCGTCGCGCATCACCCCTCGCGATAATGTGAAGTTTGTTGCAGCTGTAAGCATCGTTGGCGATACACCTACATTGAG
>JBJTQN010000298.1:0-3305 GCA_046075665.1 Armatimonadota bacterium
GCTGCCAAAAGCCATCGTGGCGATACGCTGAGAGGCGCCCGGATGATGCCAAATCTCGAAGTGGCCCTTGTTCCCAGACGGTAGAGTCTTCCTCGATGAGATCGATGACACTTGGCTCGAGGACGCAAAAGCCGCAGTTGACCCATGCACCATCGCCATCGGGTTTTTCCTGAAAGCTCGTGATTAGGTTCTGCCCGCCGGCAAGCCCGAGGGCTCCAAAGCGCCCGGCAGGTTGAACGGCGGTGAGGGTTGCATCAGTGCCTTGCGCTTTGTGAAAGGCAACGAGCTCAGTGATATTGACATCCCCTACGCCATCGCCGTAAGTGAAGCAAAACGTGTCGGTTCCGACATAGTCTCGGACGCGGCGGAGTCGCCCACCGGTCATCGTAGCCTCGCCAGTGTCGACCAATGTCACTTTCCAAGGCTCGGCGCTTGCCGAGTGGATGATCATTTGGTTGAAGCGGAGGTCAAAGGTGATGTCAGAGTTATGGAGGAAATAATTCGCGAAGTATTCCTTGATGACATAGCCCTTGTAGCCACAGCAGATGATGAATTCAGTTATGCCGTGTGCAGAGTACATCTTGAGGATATGCCACAGAATTGGACGGCTCCCAACCTCCACCATTGGCTTTGGCTTGATACTCGTTTCTTCGCTGAGGCGGGTCCCGAGACCGCCAGCCAGAATCACTGCTTTCATTTCACACCTGTTACTCCAACAACATAAACCGGGCTATCGCCCGTAACAAGTTGATGAAACAGCCAACCGTGAACATCTATTAACTGAGCAATGTACCGGGTTTTCGCGAAAGCAAGGTGAATTCCTAAAATTAGGTGAATGTGCAACCTTGAACGTCGAAATGTTGCGGTTGGTTTTGGCACAAACGTTGCATGTGCCGATGTCATGCCACCCAAAATCAGCATCGTTATTTCGTGTTACAACCGCCCGGTCGAGACCAGACAAGCAATAGATGCTATTCGCAGCCAGGACTTTACTGAGTGGGAGCTGATTGTCGTCGACAATGGCTGTACCGATAACTCGTTGGAAATGCTGACGGCCATCGCCGCAAACGAGCCACGGATGACGGTTATTCCTCTGCAGCGCTCACAGGTCGCCGTTGCCCGGATGACGGGGATACGGGCCACCCATCCTGAATCCCGATACGTCGTCGTACATGATGATGATGACTGGTTATTCCCGGGTGCATTATCAAAATTATGGGCGTTAGCTGTAGCAAACCCGGAGGCGGCTGGCGTGTACGGGATGCCTTTGCATTGCGATGACAATGGCAATTCGACGGAAACGCTTTCAAAGTGCTATGGTTCGCGGAGGGTCGGCGTTAGTGACAATGGAAAGATTGTCGATATCCCCGAAGATGCGCCCGACACATTTGGAACCATGGTTGTGTGGTGTTGGATTGCCACCATGGGACAGGTGCTAGTACGCCGTGATGTGTTGTTAAGCTCGTGTGGTTTTGTCCAAGCCTACGGTATCAGCGATGACTGGAATATGTGGTTGGATATCACGCGTACGCACAGCTTCGTTCGACTCTTTGAGTTCACGCTTTACAAGAGGTCGAATAGTACAAACCTCAGTGGGAACAAAGCATTGCGCGCAGTCTCAGAGAAAAACATTCGTCAGCGACTACGGGCTGATTCATCATTCACACCACAGCAGCAGCGGGTAGCAAGACTAGGTTACTTCGCAAGCGCGATTCTCTTTCTACGAAGCGCAGCAAAAAACCTAAAACATCGAAACATACGTGAGGCTACGATGCAGCTATTTCGCGCCCTCAAGCGCGTAGCCCGTGTATGGATGCTGTATTTGGGTCCGATGCCTGCTGTCCCAGACAATAGCACGGCCTATACGATTCCGGATAAGTCCCCGATGATAGGTATCAAGTAGTCGTTAGTGGATTGCAAAGCCTGTTTCAGATGCATCGACAGTATTCGCAAACTTCTCTACAAAGGTCCGCTCACGGTCAAGTCGCCGCCACGAACGCTGCGCTTTTATCGCCTCTTTGATGCAGACGAGCGTTAAGCGTAATGCTTCAGAAATGTCCTTTCGGGCAAACGCACGTTCCGCCCAGAGGATGAAAATATACGGTGAAACAGCGTTGGCGATCCTTGCGACACGCCGCTGCGCCGGCGTAAGACCTCGGCCGAACTTTAGCGAGTGTCGGATGGACTGAACTGATGGTGCCATAAGAGCATGATTGTTGCTTGTATTGGTTGCAATAAACCTACGATAAAGAACCAGTTCGTTCAGCCGCGCGAATGAGCCGAGCATTGACATCCGAATCCAAAAATCCCAATCATCCGCAATTCCGTAGTTGTCGAATAGGAGTCCATTTTGTTCGAGTGCAGTGCGACGTATGAGCACTTGAGCAAATGTTGAAATAGGGCTCCAGATTGCTACATTTCCAAATGTGTCATCTGCATCCGGTTTCAACCAGTACACCCTGCCAGACTCTGCGATAGACAGGCGACGTGCTGCAAAAGCCGTCTCAAGCGTCTCATCCGATGCTCCACTGTCGTCGCAGTTCAAAGGCATCCCGTACACCAACACTGCATCCGGACGCTCATCTGCCTTGTGAACCAGCTTCTGTAACGCTCCAGGAAAAAGCCAGTCATCGTCATCGTGTAGCATCACAAACTCAGTTGTCGGGGATGTGCAACGGATGCCACAGTTACGTGCGGCAGCTGCCCGGGTGCGTGGGATGGTTTCGATGCGAATGCGTGAATCTCCGGATGATAGCTCGGAGAGCACAACATCTGTGTTATCGGTGCAACCGTTGTTGATAATGACCAACTCCCACGCACCAAAGCACTGTTGTTGAATGGCACGCACCGCCCTTACAATCTCGGTAGGACGGTTGTAAGTCGGGATGACAATGCTGATGCGTGGGTTCTGTGCTGCCATGTCGTTAACGAGGTATCGGTGTACTGTAGAGATATTAAGCATTTGAACGAGACTCGGACACAGTAAAAATACTGGGTTTCAACAAAAATACTAGCTTGTCAGTATTTCCCCCAGTGGCATAGAAGTTGCACCATTCAAACCGATTAACCACTATGACAATTCACGGACCAGCTATTCAAGATGGCACGATTCTTCAATCGGATGTCTGCATTATCGGCGCCGGTCCGGCAGGGCTTTCCATCGCCTCAGAACTACAAGGCGGGCCACACAAAGTCATCCTGGTGGAATCGGGTACATTCCCAGCAGATTCAGCCGGGCGGCGGGATGAAACCAGCGCAGCATTTGGCCACGGTGCGGATGCATGGGACTTTGATCAGTTTCAACA
>JBJTQN010000299.1:0-11236 GCA_046075665.1 Armatimonadota bacterium
CGTGGTAAGAGCGGGCGTGTTTACGGCGACTTGGTAACGCTTCTGACGCTGATGAAGGGTTTTCGATCTGGTCACATGTACCGATACCGTGGCGACCTCCGATTCGATTTGCTTCTTCGACAAGCGCAACAGCATTCTCGAATGTCTTGCCACTGATTTCCGTTGGGAAGCCCTCGACAAATGTGATGGATACCGTTTCGGCTGGGACATCCACGGATGCATCCCAGAACTTGACTCCCATAATCGGCTCTACGATGTTAAGCCCATTGTTCAGAAACTCAAGATCTTTGGCTTCATGGGTTGCTCCCCAGATGTTTGAGTCCGTCGAGTACGCCTTGTCGGCACTATCGCGATACGGATAGCCATGGGATGTCAGCCACTCTGACATTTCCTTGCGGCCACCGAGCTCATTGACAAATGTCTCATCCAGCCATGGCTTATATATACGGAGCGATGGGTTCGCCATCAGACCATAGCGATAAAAACGCTCAATGTCATTGCCTTTGTAGGTGGAGCCATCTCCCCATACTTCAACGCCATCCGCGCGCATTGCCTGAACCAGAACCGTACCGGTAACAGCACGGCCGATTGGAGTTGTGTTGTAGTACTTTTTGCCACCGGACTCGATGTGAAACGCACCACAAATGAGAGCAGCAAGGCCTTCGGCTACGAGAGGTTCACGACAATCCACGAGACGCGCTTGTTCAGCGCCATATTCGAGTGCTCGACGCGTGATGTCATCGTAGTCTTTTTCATCCGGCTGACCGAGGTTTGCAGTGTATGCAAACGGGATTGCTCCCTTATCACGCATCCACGCGATTGCTGCGGATGTGTCCAGACCACCAGAAAATGCGAGTCCCACCTTGTCGCCGATGGGGAGCGAAAGAAGTATCTTGCCGCTATTCATGCCGGGGGCATTGTATCGCTTGGGTGGTGCATCCCGTGGCTAATAGCCGCCTGCTGCGTAGTTGATACTATGCTCTATGATTTCCATCGCACGGCTCACAAGCGTAGATATCAACGAAATTGCGGCTGCCTTCGCCCTGCTTGGATGGAACAAGCCTGCCTCGCAGTATCAATCCTACTTAGACGAGCAGAATGCAGGTGGACGGCACGTTCTTGTTGCGCGTTTTGATGGTGAATTTTGTGGATATGTGACGCTCATCACGCCCTCTCACTGTGGAGAGTTTAGCGAAATGGGCATCCCAGAAATCGCAGACTTCAATGTCTTGCCTAAATTCCGCAACCGAGGGATTGGAACAGCGCTGATGGATGCTATCGAGGCTGAAGCGCGTCGCGAAGCATCCGTCGTGGGAATAGCAGTCGGGATGACCGCTGACTATGGCGCTGCGCAGCGGATGTATGTCAAGCGTGGCTACATCCCAACAGGTGCTGGGTTATTTGCTGATGGTAGCCCTGTGACATACGGAGCCAGCATCACGGTCGATGACGGCTTGTTGCTTACTTTTACAAAGACTCTGGTGGATGGATAGGACTTTTCCGCCATCCACCAAAGTCCCTGCGGATATTAGCGTCGTCGGAAAAATCCGATCACTACCAGAATTATTCCGATTGCCAATGCAACGTTTGCGAGTCCGTATAGGACTTTTCCAAGCCACAACGCGGCAAATACGGCCAGAGCCGCCGCAATAAGCATCACGCCCAATTGCATCAAGTCGTTCTTACGCGTCTGCATTAATGACTCCTAAAGTACAGCTGCCAGGATGGCCTGTTGTGCATGCAAGCGGTTTTCCGCCTGCGCAAACACCCGACTCCATGGACCTTCCATAACCTCGTCTGCAATCTCATCCCCACGGTGCGCAGGAAGGCAATGCAAAGCTATTGCCCCAGGTGCGGCATTGTTCATGATTTCAGCAGTCACTGTATATCCAGCAAAAGCCGCCATGCGACGTGCGTGCTCCTCTTCCTGTCCCATAGATGTCCATACATCCGTATAGATTGCATCCGCTCCTGCAGCTGCTTCCCTTGGTACGCTGAAGCGCTCCATTTTGGTTCCATGCTCGGAAGCAAGCTCCATAGACCTTGCCCATATACCCGCATCCGGCAGGTAGCCATCGGGACATGCTATGCGGAAATGTACTCCAAGCTTTGGTGCCAGCAGCATCAGGGATGCCGCGACGTTGTTGCCATCCCCGATGTAAGTTAATGTCTTTCCGGTGATGTCGCCTAGATGCTCCTGCATCGTCAGAAAGTCTGCAAATGCCTGACAGGGATGCTCCGCATCATCAAGTGCGTTGATAACCGGAATGGTGCAGCTGTCCGCAAGTCCTTTTAGGATTACCGGGTCAAATGTTCGTACGATCAGGACATCCACCATGCGGGTCAGGACGCGGCCGACATCATCAACGGATTCGCGTTTCCCAAGTCCAACCTCATCCTTACCGAGGTACATCCCGGATGCGCCCAGTTTTGCTAGCGCGCCAAGGAACGACACCTTTGTCCGAAGTGATGGCTTTTCAAACAACAGCGCGCCAACTTTGCCGGATGCCGTGTTTTTGACTTCACCCGCTTTGACGCGCTTAGCAAGGGAAAGAATCTGCTGGCACTCTTTGGCAGAAAAGTCATCGATTCCAAGGAGGTCACGGCCCGCCAGAAATCCTGGTTCGACGGCAACGGCTGAGGTAACAGCGCCTCTGACTGTCGAAATCGATGTCCCGGAGAGCTGTTGCAATGCAGATTTTAGCCGTTCCATGGCATCACAGACATCCGATTCTGTGAGAACCAGAGGCGGAACCATACGCAAAGTGTGTTCGCTCGTGGCATTTATCAAGAGACCATCGGAAAGTGCAGCCGCGACGATCTCCCGTGCCTGACCATTCGGTACATGGACGCCAAGCATGAGTCCCTTGCCGCGACTCGCGCCTATCCACTCAGGAAACTCCGATGCCAGGTGAGCAATGCGTTCTTGAAGAAGCGCGCCAATGATCTTTGCGTTTGAGAGAAGGCCCTCAGATCCGATGATATCCAACACCGCAAGCGCTGCCGTTGTTGCCATCGGATTACCTGCATATGTTGAACCATGATCACCAGGAACAAAAACGCGTGCCGCATCCCCGTGCGCAATGCATGCCCCGATTGGAAAGCCGCCTCCTAACCCCTTGGCCATTGTCATAACATCAGGCTTTACCCCACTATGCTCCCATCCCCACATCGTCCCGGTCCTACCGGCCCCAGTCTGCACTTCATCGAAGATTAGCAGAGCGTTATTGGCATCGGCGAGAGCCCGGGCGTGCGCAAGATAAGCATCGTCTGCAACATTAATTCCGCCTTCGCCTTGTATTGGCTCAAGGAAAATCGCAGCAGTATGTTCGTTGACCGCGACGGAGAGAGCATCGCAGTCATTGAATGCAACGTGTACAAAGCCACCTGGTAGCGGAGCAAACGGTTCCGAGTACTTTGGCTGTCCTCCTGCAGTAACGGTTGCAATCGTCCTCCCATGGAAGCTTGCGATGGCGCTGACAATCTGCGTCTTACCCTCTGCGATCGACGTTCCTCGCTTGCGGGCAAGCTTAATTGCAGCTTCATTTGCTTCTGCACCGGAATTGGTAAAGAAAACTCTGTCCATTCCCGCCAGTGTGCAAAGACGCTCCGCCAGTTTTGCGGATGGCGCGTTGTATACAAGGTTAGAGACATGCACGACGCGTTGGAGCTGGTCGGTCAGTGCTGCAATGTAGCGCGGATGGCTGTGCCCAACAGCACAGACAGCGACGCCAGCAAGAAAGTCAATGACATCACGGCCGCTTGGATCATAAAGACGCACACCATCGGCACGTACAACTTCAAGCGGATTGCGCTTGTATGTTGTCATCGCGTATTTGTGATCCAAATCCATTACGGTTTCTGTAGTCATTTCACTCACCTTTTTCATTCTCATCCAAACCACTTTGCAGCAGAAGCGTCATTACTCCGAGGCGAACTGTAAATCCACCACGAGTAACCATCCGTTCTCCTGTATGCACAAAACCAAACTTTTCATACAGCGCCACGTTTCGTGAAACGCCGAGGCGTACATCGCAAACAATACTGTGACACCCCAGTCCTTCTGCCTCGGTGATCAAGGCGCAAAGCAACGCGGATGCAACACCCTTTCTCCGCTCCGATGGCACCACAGCTAAGCGATGAAAGCGCAGCTGGTCTTTCTGAACTCTCCAGCGTACGACTCCCGCTACCCTCCCGCTATCGTGAAGTACCGCCAATAAAACATTGCTCCCGGAGCGCAAATCGGCTTCGACATCGTTGATAGTGTCCGAAAGTGCTCCTGGCGGCGGGACATCCGCTGCGTATTCATAAAACGCTGACCTGGTTGTGCGGTAAACGCGGCTTGCAAGTGTCGCGACATCCGACAAGTCAGGCTTTTCTATCCGTAACACAGTCCCTGCCTAGCGAACCATCGTCCCGACACCCTGAGCTGTAAACAGCTCAACAAGTAGCGAATGTGCTGCACGTCCATCCAGAATATGCGCCCTAGGAACGCCATCTTCGACGGCAGCGATACATGCTTCCAACTTCGGAATCATCCCTGTTCCAACAACACCACTGGCAATAAGATCCCGCGCTTCGGATGTGGTCAGCTCGCTTAGCAACGACTCAGGATCCGGGAAGCGGCTAAAAATTCCTGGCACATCCGTCATCAGGATGAACTTCTCAGCTTGTAGAGCTATCGCAAGCGCACTCGCAGCCGTATCGGCATTTACATTGTAAGCCTGGCCATCCGTGCCGACAGCTATCGTGGACACGACTGGGATGTAACCTGCTGCAACAAGAGTCGTGATAATTTCCGGGTTCACCTGCGTGATTTTGCCCACGAATCCGATGTCACCGTGGTCGGTATCACGCTCTGCGATAAAGAGATTTGCATCCTTTCCCGAAAGTCCAACCGCAGAAGCACCTTCGCGACAAAGCATCGAGACGATTGCCTTGTTTGCCTTGCCACTCAGTGCCATTTCAACCACTTCCATGGTCGCGGTATCTGTGACGCGCCGGCCAGCAACAAATGTCGATTCGATTCCGACGCGGCTGAGCTGCTGATTGATTTCAGGACCACCGCCATGAACAAGGATAGGGTTGATTCCGACCAGTCGCATCAATACCAAATCCCGCATCACGGAGACTTTAATCTCATCATCAATCATCGCATTGCCGCCGTACTTGACGACAACTGTCTTACCGGCAAACGTCCGTATATACGGAAGCGCTTGAATCAGCGTCTGTGCAGTATCCTTACCATTCATCATTGGGGTTATCTCACTCATCAGGTTGTGTACTCCGCATTGATACGCACGTAGTCGTAGGAAAAGTCGCATGTGTAGAACGTAAATGCGCCCGCCGCCGGGTCGCAGAGGTCGACCTCGATGAGGACATCCGGCAACTTCATCTCATCCGAGACTTCCGCGGCATTGAAACCTGTTGGCACTCCTGCGCGGTAGACTTCGATCCCCGCAATGGATGCGCTGGCGGCACCAGGATCGAACGGAACTCCAGCACGCCCTGCCGCAGCCATCAGACGTCCCCAGTTCGGATCGTTACCAAAGAGGGCTGTCTTGACCAGTGGAGATTCAGCGATGGTCTTTGCCACAGCCCTTGCGCCAGCATCAGTTGGAGCCCCCGTCACCCGAATCTCAACCAGCTTGGTCGCCCCTTCACCATCACGGGCAATCGCTTTTGCAAGGACCAACATCACGGCTTCAAGAGCATCAGAGAACTGTCTATACAAACGAGATGCTGTGTCAGAAATGCAAACTCCAGAGAGTCCCGATGCCAGGACGATGCACTGATCGGATGTCGATGTATCTCCATCCACCGTAATTGCGTTAAACGTCCGGTCTACAACATCTTTGAGCAACGGTTGCAAGAGCTCATATGAAATGTCAGCATCGGTGGTGATAAACGCGAGCATCGTCGCCATGTTTGGCGCAATCATCCCACTGCCTTTGGAAATGCCGCCGATGATGTAGTCACCTATCTCAGTAGATACCTTGACGGCGATATTCTTTCGCACGATGTCCGTGGTCAAGATGCCTTCGGCTGCCGCCCGGTCATGTTCACGGGATGTCCCGGACGAACTCCAGGCATCCACAATTCCGTTGCGAAGCTTGTCCATTGGTAGCTGAACACCGATGACGCCCGTCGATGCCGTCAGCACTCCGCCGCCACAAAGCAGTGCTGCCTGCTCCGCCATTTCACTATTGGCATCAATGCCCTGTTGACCCGTTGCAACATTTGCGCATCCTGAATTAATCACGACGCCACGAATGGAAGCCGCATTCGGCCCGGAGACCTCGGAGCGATTACGCGTAACGCTCGGTGCACAGACGACATTTTGCGTGCCAACCATTGCGATACCCGTTAGTGGTTGGTCTGCGGAGATTATCACAACATCGGTGTTTCCAGAGCGCTTTATGCCACACGCTGCGGTCCCTGCCCGAAAGCCTTTTGCTGCGAGAACACCTTGCTCAAGAAGAAAATCCATTATGGCCAGATACCTCCATGTGCAAGCCCCAGCGTTTCAGGGAGTCCGTACATAATGTTTGCATTCTGTATCGCCTGCCCAGCTGCTCCCTTAATGAGATTGTCGATTGCGGCTACTGCGATCAGGGTACTGGATGCTTGTGCAAAGCCAAGCCCGATATGAACCCGGTTTGTCCCTGCGACATCTTTGGATGATGGATAATCACCGACGGGCCGTACCGTCACAAATGGCTCGTTGGCATATGCAGCAGCGAGGGATTCATATGCGGCCTGTAGCGTGACTCCATCCTTCGATGGGAGATAACACGTAGCGAGAATGCCGCGGGTCATCGGAACCAGATGGGGAGTAAACAGCACGCTGACACCCAGATTTTGTTCGATTTCCGGTGTATGCCGATGGACACCGCCAACGCCATAAACTCTCAGCGCTTCGTTTGCTTCTGAGTACTTGTAAATCGCATCACTTTTGCTCCGGCCAGCACCGCTGACACCGGATTTGGCATCAATAATGATTCCGCTCCCGATAAGCACGTCGGCATCGAGCAGTGGCTTGATGGCAAGCGTAGATGCCGTTACATAACATCCGGGATTGGCAATTAATCTAGCATCCTTTATCTTGCTTCGGAATAATTCTGGCATGCCGTACACAGCATGTTCCATCAAGGATGTTGGCGCAGGCTCCGCTTTGTAATAGGTTCGGAAGATATCCGGCGATGTTATTCTAAAGTCCGCCGATAGGTCAATCACGCGTTTACCGGCAGCCAGATATGCCGCAGCAACCTTCATCGCGTAACCTGACTCCTGAGCCAGAAATATCAGGTCGCCAGTGGGCTCATCGGATGTTGGTGCACAGATCAAGTCGCCGGTTGAGGTGCCGTACATCCCGTTGAATGCCGCTGCAAACGGCTTCCCAGCAAACGTATTGGAGAGTACTTGTACGACATCAAATTCCGGATGCCCATCCAGAAGTCGTGCTAACTCTCCACCACCATAGCCACTCGCGCCAACAATTGTCGTGCTGATCATTGCTTCCAAAACCATCCCTGCCTCGACACTTTACGAAGAGAGGCACCCTTTGCGAACCCAATCCAAAATCAAAAAAACCGTCGGAAGAAGACTTCCCACGGGTCGGTTGACTGCGCTATGTAACTACTGACGAACGCCGAAAACTACACCGTGAAAAGTTCAGATGTACGACGGACGCGACGGTTCATTACAGTAAACACGACGGTATCCTAGCACTGGTGCCCGAACCTGTCAAGCCGTGTCTGCATCAATCGAGCAGCCCTTTGGCTTTGCACCGGGTGCTCTACCCTTCAATTCGATGTGCCCATGGTCGTCAACATTGCCCCAGTCCTGCGTTTCGATGACGGCATATGAGCACCAATTCGCGGCATCAATGTGGACCAAAAGGCCATCCTCTTCTGGACCACAGATAGACCCGGTTATCGGATTAATGGCAACTGACCGGATGCTTGGGGATGGCACTAACCGTGTGCCCAGGCCCTTGGAATAAAACTGACTTGACAGCTCACACATCCCGTATTCGGACCAAATGTCATCCGTTGAAATCGCAAATCGTTGCGCCAACGCTTCGTACAACGCACCTTTAGGAAGCTCACGGCTCTTTCCTTTATAGCCGCCTGTTTCAAGTACTCTGCTTCCCTTCGGCAGTGGAATGACTCCCGATGTCGCATCCAGAAAATGAACCCAGGCAAACGCGGTACCGAAGAGGATGAGTGGCTCGCGAGCATCCTCGAGAATGCGGACAAGGCGTTCCTGCCACGTGTCGCCAAACACAAAGTCTGCACCAAGAATGTGGCACATCGCAGACAAACTCGACTCTGGCGCCGATTCTGCATCGGGCATTAGCGCGAGAATCGTTTCACCTCTGTATCCGAATGTCTTCGCAAACCCGGCTTTGATGGCCGCTGTGTAAAGCGCGAGTCCATTTTCGTCAAGCACGGTTGCTGATCTGTCGGCGGATGTCGTTCCGCTGGAGCGATAAGTGGCAGCTACAACGCCGCTCGTAATGGCTCCTGCCCTTCCGGCTCTCCAGGCATCGACTGGAAGTGAGCGGATATCGAGGCGCATGGTGCCCCACACGCTCGAAATACTCTGAGGTGACAGCATTCTCCTGATGTCTGGGTTCGCAGTAATTTGCGCGTCAACAAGCATCGGAAGCAAACTTGGAATTACATCGCTACCGCGCTCAATTTCAGCAAGAAGCTTACTAAACATTGCACTCACTCCCCATGAAGGGCTTCCAATATCTGAATCTGATTGGTTGCGGTCTGGATAAACAGGAATCTGTCATCAACGGATAGCCTACAAAACGGCCCATTGATGACATCGGGTGCAATATTTGGGAGCTGGACCCGACGGGCTAGTGTGGATCCGCTTTCTGAAAGCGTCGTCAGGCCACGCTGGCCATCGATTACGGTGATTCGGTGTCCACCATCTGTGATTCCAACCAACATCGGGGAAAAGTAGCCACTTCCTCGTCCATCCATGATAACCGTGCCATTCGCGCTGTAGACGAAGAGCTTTGCAGGAACCCGTGAACCCGGGTTTCCGACGCTAACGGATAACATCCCAGACTTTTGATCGGCTGCTGCAGTGACTATCTTTCCCGAATGTTCAGTCTCCCAAAGAGGAGCTCCCGTCGATCCGTCAATCCTGGTAATTGTGTGGCCATTTGGATTGGATCGCACGGTTGAATCGATGTAAATCGCTCCACATTGAGTGGTAATCACGCGAGAAACGCGCTTGGGATTTTCTTCATCAATATGCCAGCGCATTGTTGCGTCGTTTGAGATTGCGGTAATCCCGGCTGGAAGTACTTCGGACACGATGCATCCCGATGGTTCAGCGGACAGCATTCCTCCGTAACCAGGTACGTTCAGCTGTGTCACCCCGATTGCTCCGCTACGGACATCGGGATAGTGGCGAACCGTATGGTCGCTACAAGACACCCAAATGCCATCACCTGCTGCATCTGCCGTCATTTGCCAAATGCTTGCCTTGGTATCGAAGCGTGTCCACTTTCCGGATTTGATATCCAGCACAGCGATAATCGTGGCGGCTGGATCAAGGCGTTTGTAGCAAATGACCGATGATTTTGTGAGAACTAGGTCATGTGCGACGATAGGGAGGGCAGCATGATGTAGCACAGGTCCTACGAGGGATGTAGTGAGGCGCACGCGCTGGTCATCGATCGTCGCGATGTACTTTCCATCTGGGGACGTTGCCCATACTTCGCCCACGGCAAATGTCCGTAAAAACTTCCATCGTGGACGGCCATCAGCACTTTCCTCCTCTGTGGTCCCAGGTTGAGTCCGGCCCTGAGGGCGAATGTCACTAATCGGCGGCTTACAACCAAACCCGACCAGACTGCATAGCGCAATCACGCCAATCAAGCAATGCTTAATCTCCAACCACGACATCCAGGAAGTATGCATGGACACGATCATCATCTAACAGCTCCGGGTGAAACGCAGCGGCAAGTATTTTCCCCTGCTGAACCATCACGATTTTGTCATCCACCGTGGATAGCACATCAACACCCTCTTCGACATCCGTGATGATTGGTGCCCTGATAAATATGGCACGCAGCGGAGTGTCGAGCCCCTTGATCAGCAGGTTAGCTTCGAAGGAGTCCAGCTGCCGGCCAAAGCCATTTCGAATTACGGCTACATCGAGGAGTCCCAGCGTTGGCTGTCCTCCGCGCTCCGCGCCTTTCTCAATACGCTTGCTAAGCAGAATCAACCCGGCACAAGTCGCTAATATGGGCATTCCGGCCCTGGCACGGTCGATTATTGCCGTATCAAGATCATTACGCTGCAGTAGGCGAATGATGGTCGTGCTCTCGCCACCGGGCATCACGAGGGCATCACAGAGCGCAAGCTGTTCCGGCAAGCGTACTTCGATGACATCCGCACCGAGCCGTCGAAGGACGGTAGCATGTGCCGCATACCCACCTTGTAGCGCTAGGACACCTATCGTCTTTGGCATCAGAGGGGTTCTCCGCCCCATTGCTGAACCGCTTCAGTTACATTCCAAAATGCAAGGTCTGACCAAGGGATATCTTCATAAGCAAACCACGCGAGCTCATCGGCATCGTCTGCTGCCGCAATCTCACCACCAACGACTCGGCACATATAGAACGTGTTGTGTGTATGATTGTCCGGATTTGGTCCATATGTGTCCATAAACACGCCATGAAGACGAACCGGCTCAACAACCGCACCCGTTTCCTCTTCGAGCTCACGGATACAGCCATCCAATGGATGCTCACCGGGCTCAAGAAAGCCACCGGGCAGATCCCACAATCCCAGACTTGGCTCAATCCCTCTCCGTATCAACATTAAGCGATTGTGGTCATCAAGGATGAGCCCACCTGCCGTTGGACGGGAGTTGTTCCAGAAAATCCAACCACAGTCTGGGCACTTTCGACGTGAAAAAGGTGACGATTTGGGAATCGACACCGTTTCTAGAGTCGACGCACAGCGCGGACAAAACCTGTAATCAGCTAACACTCCGTCAGCCTACCAGCCGCGGTCGGCGAACTTCTCGGTTTCAGGCATTTTGTGGATGTCAATACCGACCATTGGCTCACCAAGTCCCTTGGAAATGTCAACGAGACGCTCGTAGTCTTGATAGTGCGTTACTGCATCCACGATGCGCTTTGCACGCTCAGCAGGATCACCGGACTTGAAGATTCCACTGCCGACAAACACGGTTTCCG
>JBJTQN010000300.1:0-21226 GCA_046075665.1 Armatimonadota bacterium
GCAACACGAAGTTCCCGAAAACGGGGTGCGTTAGGTACATTACCTGTCGGTGCATTGAACTGATGTCGGCTGTGTGGCAGATTTGAGAATTATTCTCAAAAAGATGTTTTGATTTACTTAGGTAAAATGGAGAGTCACAGCCATTCACCGTAATGGATGTGTGATCGACAGCGACTTAGGCCGAATTATGATTCCGTGAATCCGGATGCTTCGAGTTCGGCGCGGAACTGTTCTGCGTAAAGCTTGGCGTAGTTGCCACCCTGCTCGAGGAGTTCGGCATGGGAGCCCAGCTCAACGATGTTCCCTTTTTCCATCACGACAATCTTGTTTGCTTTCACAATGGTCGAGAGACGGTGTGCTATCACAAAGCTTGTTCGCCCTTCCATCAGGCGGTCCAAGGCCTCCTGAATCAGGGCTTCCGTCTCGCTGTCGAGTGAGCTTGTTGCTTCATCAAGTACCAAAATCCGCGGATCGGCAAGCAATGCGCGTGCAATCGCAAGGCGCTGCTTCTCCCCGCCAGACAGCTTTACGCCTTCTTCACCAATCTTGGTTTCGTAGCCATCCGGAAATGCTTCAATCACATGATGCAGATTCGCCGCGGTTGCAGCTGCGACGATATCGGCATCTGATGCATCGATACGCCCATAGCGCAGATTTTCCCGAATCGATGTATGAAACAGCAAACTCTCCTGCAGTACGACGCCTATCTGCCGACGGAGGGACATCAGGTCGATGTCACGTAAATCATGTCCATCAATGGTAATCCTGCCGCCGGTGACATCGTAGTGGCGTGACAACAGATTAATCATCGTCGTCTTACCGCTTCCCGAGCCGCCGACAAACGCAATCATTTCCCCTGGCTGGATATCAAGCGTAATCCCTTTGAGCACTGGTTGACCCGGCTCGTACTCAAACCACACATCCTCGAAGCGGATATTCCCATTGATGACAGGCATATCCGGAGCGCCATCCGCGCTCTTGACGGCTGGCGGCGTATCCAGCAGCTTGAAAATGCGGTTCAGCCCCGTCTGTGCTCTGGCAAACTGGTCGTTCAGCTGAATCAAACGAATAGTCGGCCCGTAGAGGTAGACATTCACCAGAATCAAAAACGCGACCAGATCACCCTGCAACATCCCGCCGTTAATCACTCGCATCCCGCCAACCGCAAGGATAATCGCGGTACCGATTGCAGTGATGAACTCGGCGCGGACCCAGAGACCCGTTCCAAGCCTCGATTGGTTGATATTTAAGTTCAGGTTATCTCGATTGAGAGAAACATACTGCCGGACTTCAGAACGCTCCTGCGCGTAGGACTTGACGACTTGGACACCGGCGAGTTTTTCCTGGAGATCGGAAAAAATCATCCCCCGGAGCTCAGATATCTTGGTGGCGTTATCGCTCAGCGGCCGTCTTGACAGCAGAAAGTTACCCACATAAATGGGATAGACGGACAGCGCCAGCAAAGCCAGCTGCCAGTCCTGGTAAAAAATCAGCCCGATTACGCCGATGAGCGTAACGACATCCGAGATAACCGTGACAAAGCCACCCGTAATCAGTTGGTTGACGGAACCAACATCGTGGACGACTGTCGCAACAAGCTTGCCCGTTTGAGCTTTCTCGAAAAAGCCTTGCGATAGGGTTTGGAGATGTTCGTAAACACCGGAGCGCGTGTCTACCAGAAAGCGCTGCCCGGTGAGGTTGACCGAGTAGCCTAGTGCAAAGCTGACTGCGGAGCCGATCACTGCGATGATGAAGATGAGCATAACGGCCCCCGCAAGCGTATTGAATGGCTGCGGGAGTGCAAAGGGCATCGACTTACCTGGGTCAAGGTGGTTAAAGATCTGTCGGATGACTTCCGGTGTTTGCAGTGAAATGATGGCGTTTGCAAGCGTCAGCACTGCGATCGTAACGAGTAACTTGCGGTAGGGCTGGAGTGCTTGCAGGAAGCGTGAGAATTGCTTCACAGGGAGATAACCTTGCGCCGTAAGGGCATCAAATCGTATCACGTAGCCTATGGAACACGATGAACGGCAGCACCCGGCAGAAACCGTTTATGAGAAGCAGTGTGACAGCTGTGGATTAACGCTTTCAGAGCTGTCGCGGACGGGATTGATGGGCTGTGAGCGTTGCTATGAAATCTTTTCTCTGGAGGTTGAGCTTGCGCTTGAGGTCGTGCAAAACAGGTCTGCGTTGCCAACCCGCCTGCCGTGGCCAACGCGCACTGGAATGGACATCCCGCGCACCCGTCAACCGGGTGGGCCGCGGTAAACTGGAGCCATGGAAATCACTGTTGGAACCCGTGTGGTCGTTGTTGACCGCGAGCAGCTGCCAGCCGATGTAAAGTCGGGACTTTTCTATCCGCATTATGCAGGTCTGACAGGTGAGGTCCTAAAAGTCTACGGACAGGAGTGCGCAGTCCTCGTTGACCGCGAGGCCCTGCCCCCGGCAATCATCGAGCGACATCAACAAAACGAGAAGCAGCAGCGGCAACGTTGGTTGGATGGTCTCAGCGAGGATGCGCGCAGCAAGCTATCTGCGAAGGAAAAAGAACTCGTACTGAACTATGCGATTTTGGTGTCCTTATCAGACCTCACGGTATCTACGGATGGAGGTGGATCCCGTATTTTGAGAGCCAGTGCATCTGACTTGGATGCTGCAGAGGAAGCATTCCTTGCGGAACGTGGTGGCGCTTTATCAGAGTAGCTCGTCTAAGCCTAGACCTGTACATCACGACTGTTGTAAGCACCCGAAAGGGTGCTTTTTCATTGTCGATGAAGTGTCCTACTGCCGCAAACATCGTGCATGTCCGCGCCACCTGCAGCCGAAGACGCCATTAAAACAAGAAAAGCACCCATAAGGGTGCTTCTCAAAATCAGTGTCCTTGTCGTTAGCGAATGCGGTCGGCTACTGCGCGGCGGAAAATCATGTCCGCAATTTCAGCACCAGTGACGGTATACGTACCCGCCTCAATCCGCTCACGAAGACTTGCAACGATGTCCTCGCGGACATCGGATTCTTCCGAAAGTCGCTCGGCAATCGCACGGCCTTCTGCCTGCAACTCTACATTATTGTGCAACCCAGCTCCAAGGACATCATCGATGGGCTTTCCCAGATCATGGGCACGTTGCATCTCTACTGCTGAAACACGCATTATCAATCTTCCTTCCGTCGATGTATTCCCTTAGCAACCTTGATGCCGCGATTCACTTTGGTGATGATTCGATATCAAACTCTGTTACAGAGGTAGCCCTCATAGTGTTGCAATACGCCTATCGTACCACTTACTGTTCCCGAGCCGATGGTCTTGCAAAGGCTGCGTGGTAGCATTCCTGCAGGTAGATTTGATGGAACATTCCCCAGGTACTTCATTCGAAAAAGAGCGTGGCGTGCACGCAATTCAGGTGCGGGATGACTTGGCATTGGCAACATGCACCAGTCCCGATAAGTGGCTTATCCTTCTAAAAGCGCTCGCTGACAACGGCATTCCCGTGTTTCACCTCAAGCTCCACGATTCCGGCATCACCTTTATCGTAAGGTCCGAATATATTGACCGGGTTCTACAAGTCAGCGATTCGGTTCCGGCTGTGACATCGATTGAGCCCAGTGTTGCGTTTGTATCGGTGGTTGCGGGGGCGATGCGGGATTTGTCAGGCATTATCGCCCGCATATTCGATGCGCTTGTCGGAGCGGGTGTGCAGATTTTACAGACAGGGGATGCCCACGACGCTGTTCACTGTCTGGTAAGAGAGGCATCTGTACCGACGGCTGTCGCAGCCCTTGAGAAGGAATTTGAGCTTGTCGGCGGGGGTGTTTCCTGATGCGAGTGATGGTGCAGAAATTTGGCGGGACCTCCGTTGCAACCGATGAGGCCCGGGCCCTCGCTGCGGATCGGGTAGCGCAAGCTGTTGAAGCAGGCTGGAACGTCGTCGTGGTCGTCAGTGCCATCGGGCGTAAAGGTGCGCCGTACGCGACCGACACCCTTTTGGGGCTCCTCAATGGTGTCGATCCTCAAGTAAATCCAGCGCCACGGGAAACCGATCTCCTGCTAGGCTGCGGTGAGGTGATATCAACGGTGATTTTTGCTCAAACGCTTCGGGCACGTGGCTATGAAACGATCGCGTTGACTGGCGGACAGGCAGGAATTATCACGGATTATGAGTTCACCAATGCGCGGATCCTCGAGATTCAACCCGCCTACCTTCTTCAACAGCTGGTTGCCGGCCGCATTGTCTTTGTCGCTGGATTTCAGGGTGCGACGGAGCGGGGGGCGATCACAACCCTTGGACGCGGTGGCTCCGACACAACGGCAAGCGCTCTCGGTGCGGCAGTCAAGCCTCATGTCGAACATGTTGAGGTTGAGATCTACACAGATGTCGATGGCGTGAAAACCGCCGACCCACGTATTGTCAAAGATGCACGTACGCTGTCAATGGCATCGTATGCGGAAGTGTCGGAGATGGCGCATCAGGGCGCCAAGGTTGTCCACCCCAGGGCTGCGGAAATCGCTGAGATACACGATGTCCCCCTCTGGGTCAAGTCAACATTTGAGGAAGCTCCAGGCACGCTGATTCGCCGTGCAAGTACAGCTGAGGACAGCAGTCCACGGATCACCGGCGTGACCAGTACCGGAAAGTTGGTCTATCTTCGGTTTCCCCTTCCGGATGTCAGTGACACGGACAGGGCAAAGATTGAGCGCGAGGTCTATCGTCTGCTCCGGAATGAAGAAATTTCCATCCACCTCAGTAGTACAGGGAATGGTGCATTTGCCTTTGCCGTTGCGCGTGAGCACCTTGGGCGTGTGTCCGAACTAATCGATGGACTTGTCATTCCTGGTGAGCTCGGCCCACGAACGCATCCACCCTACGGGGTCATCACACTCTTGGGGATTGGTTCAACAGGCCGCGGGATGAATGCCCAGCGCACATTGCTTGCAGGCGCAAGTTCACTGGTTGACATTCGGGTCGTCGAAGCAGATCTGGTTGAGAACTGCACAATGGTCAGTGTTATTGCAACGGGCATCGATGACATCCCTGGCATCTTTGTCACGATGCTGGGTGTCTTGGATGAGCAAGGTGTCTGGCTCTATCAAACAGCTGATAGTGCATATTCACTATCGGTCTTGATACGTGAAGCGGACAGTGTACGGGCGGTCAGGACATTACACGAGGCATTTAGCCTTGGTACGGCAGGTACCTGTGGATAAAGAGCTGCTCGAAAGCCTGCAGGGTCAGGATGACATCGATGAAGAGGGAGCTTTGGAAGCAAAGCTACTTTCTGATGTTGTTGCCGCAAGGAGTGAACCATTGCCAGAGCCTCCAAAAGTTGTGCTTGAACGGCCGGTCGTACCCGAGATGAAGATTCGTGGCGCCCGTGGGATGCAGGTTTCTGTGTCCGAAGCGCGTTCGATGGGAGATGGCTGGAGTATCGCATCCGCACTTACCAGCTCACTGATTGCCGGTGTCCTTGTTGGGCTTGCGCTTGACAAATGGGTTACGGCAAAGTGGGCACCAGCGGGGTTGATTGTCGGCTTTCTTCTTGGATGTGTAAGCGGCTTTGCCAACCTTATCAAACTTACAAATCGCCTGGCGGCCCGGGATGAAGTAGCGAAGAACGCTGCTTCGTTAGATGATGAAAAGCAAAAGTACTCCTGATGTTGCGCGAATCTGCGGGTTATCCTGATCGACCTGTTGCGATAACGACCGCTGTTATCGGCTTTGTTATCACCAATGTTCTTGTGGGTTACAAGCTTGACTGGGCTGTCTGGCCGTTTGTTACAGGGGTCGTGTTAGCCGAAGCATTGTGGCTTGGGAACAGCCTTATCATTCGTAAATTTCTGATTTCACAAAAAATCAATGAATCAAAAACGCAAAAACGGGCATTGTCGGTTTTTGCTTTGGTAAAATATCCTCTGGTCGCCGTGTGTATCTGGTCGCTGGTGCGTCTTGGAAACACATATCAACTAATGTCGTTCGTCGCCGGGTATCTGGTATTGCAGATCGTGGTGGTGATTCGTATGGTTGGTCAAGCTGCGACGCAGATTCGATAGAGGTTGATAACGGTGCCACAAACAGTACAAGCGAACAACTCGGACACATTCAAGGTCGGCATGCCCGTGCAGGTTGCACAGGGTGGGCACGAAGCGCCTGCCGGTGAATCGTCCGGGCATGGTGCAGCGGAAGGCAGTCACGCTGAAGGGACACATGCTGCCGTTGGTCACGGTGGTGGTCATGCGGGACCTGTTCGTCACGACAAGCTGGGTGAGCACGTTGCTGAGTGGTACTCAGTCATGGGCTTTCTGATTGCATTGACGTTGATTGTATTTGCACGTGTTCGCATGGGTAAGCTCGATGTCAGGCGTCCATCCAAGGGGCAGCTCCTGATTGAGCAAGCTGTGGCATCGATTACACACTTTTCCAAAGCATCCATTGGTCATGGTGGCGAGCGGTTTGCGCCGTTCGTTGGTGTCGTGTTTGCATTTGTGTTGCTCTCGAACCTCTGTGGTGTATTACCGATGTACTGGTTGCCTACCGGCGAGGGTATGACTCCGGCTTGGTCTTTTACTCCTGCACCTACGGCTAACATCTCAGTCACATTTGCGCTCGGTCTGATTGTCTTCGTGCTGTTTAACTATCAGGGAATCAGGGCTAATGGTGTTGTTGGGCACCTAAAGCACTTTGTGGGCCCAATGCCAGTTCTTGCTCCGCTGATTTTCCCGTTAGAGTTGATTGGAGCATTGGTTCGTCCGATGTCGCTTGCGATGCGTCTCTTCGGAAACGTTTTCGGAGAAGAGACGGTCATCGCGGTTTTGATTTCGATGGCAGCTTTGCTGACATCCGGTATTGTGCCATTCCAGGTGCCTATGCTGGCGTTTGGAGTGTTTGGATCTGTTGTTCAGGCGGGGGTCTTCGCGATTCTCACTTGTTCGTATATCGCTCTTTCCATCGGTGATCATGGAGATCATAGTCACCAAGGGCATGGAGAGCATGGCGCGGCACACGCGCACTAAACCAAACGGTTAGGGATGCGGCGGTGGGGCCGCCATTTTGGAGGAATAGCGAAATGTTGTATCTCGGTCTACTCGGACTCGGTGTGGCTATAGGTCTTCCGATTGCAGTTATCGGTGCTGGTATTGGGCAGGGAAATGCTGCTGCTGCTGCGCTTGCGGGTGTGGCACGTCAGCCAGAGATGTACGGTAAGATTCAGACCATGATGATTATTGCGTTGGCTCTTATCGAGTCCCTCGTCATCTATGCGCTCCTGATGTTCTTCATGCTTCAGGGTAAGTTGCCTACGTTGACTCTCGATGACCTTATAAAGCTTAAGTAAGTAATGTGTATCCGGTTGCGGCGTGCTGCCCGCAACCGGATAGTTTTCTGGAATTGTTCGCATTCCGCGGACATGAGCCACCCAAACAAATTATGGACGTTCTAAACAACCTCAACGTTGACCCGAAGCTTATTCTTGTTAACATCATCGGCTTTGTCATTCTCTTAGTAGTTGCAAAGAAAATGGTGTTCGACCCAATTGGCAAAGTCGTCCTCGAGCGTGATTCAGATATCAGTGGTCAGTATGATCGTCTTGAGTCTGCACAACGTGAGATGGAGGTGCTCAAAGCTGACTATGAAAGCCGCTTGGCTGCCGTTGAAGCTGAAGCGCGTGAGAAGATTCAGACCGCGATCAAGGAAGCTCAAGCTGCCCGCGATCAGATTCTTGCTGATGCAAACCAAAAGAGTCACGAGATTGTCTCCAAGGCTGAGGCTGAAGCAGAACGTGCTAAGGAGCAGGCGATGACTGAGCTGCGGTTGCGGATTGTCGATATCGCGGTTGGGACAACCAAGCGCGTTATCGGAGAAAACCTTTCTGCAGATCGTCAGGCAGCGCTTGTGGATGAATACATCGCGACCGGAATCGCGGAGGCGTAAGCAAACTAATGCAAGACACCTCTGTCGTTCGGCGCTACGCAGTTGCATTGCTGAACCATGCCCAAAGAGCGGGGACGGTGGATGCGGTGACTGCCGACATGAAGTCGCTTGCCGGTGCAATTGCACAATCCGGACAACTTGCAGCATTTTTGAATCACCCACTTATTGCGGGTGATAAGAAAAAGGCGCTTGTTGAAAAGGCACTTGGCGGGATGGTTTCAGCGACGGTGGTGGACTTTGTCAACCTTTTGATTGACAAACGCCGTATTGATGCCCTCCAGCTGGTGATCGCAGAGTTCGTTGCCCTTGTGCGTGAGCACAAAAACATCGCAGCCGCAGAAGTGGTGACGGCGGTACCGCTCACCGATGCACAGCGAAAGGCTCTCGAAACTGCACTCGAAAAGCGAACTGGCAAAGATATTGAAATCCACGAAATCGTGGATGCATCCGTGATGGGCGGAGTCAGTGTCAGGATTGGTGACACCATTCTTGATGGCACTGTACGCTCACAACTCGAACGGTTGCGCGAGCAGCTGATCAACACTACCGGCGCGCTCGTCGCGCAGTAAGTAACCAAGGAAGACACTACTGTGGCAGTAAGACCCGATGAAGTCGCCAGCATCCTTGAACAAGAGCTGGACAATTACCGCAAGGATGTCCCTGAAGAGGGCGTCGGCACCGTTCTACAAGTCGGTGACGGCGTAGCACGTATCTACGGACTCAGCGAAGTCGCCGTATCCGAACTCCTCGAGTTCCCCGGCGGCGTCATGGGCGTTGCGCTGAACCTCGAAGCCGACAACGTCGGTGCTATCCTGCTCGGCAGCGATACCGGAATCCGCGAAGGTGACCTGGTCAAGCGAACGGGACGCATCATCGATGTACCTGTTGGCGAGGGACTGGTAGGACGCGTTGTTGATACACTTGGAAACCCACTGGATGACGGTGGACCAATCGTTCCAGCTGGACGACGCAACCTTGAAGTTAAGGCTCCCGGTGTTGTAGACCGACAGCCAGTCAAGGAACCGATGTACACCGGTATCAAGTCTGTAGACGCGATGCTCGCAATCGGACGTGGACAACGCGAACTTATCATTGGTGACCGCCAAACCGGTAAGACCGCAATCGCACTTGACACCATCATTAACCAAAAGGGTAAAGATGTCTACTGCTTCTACGTCGCCATCGGACAAAAGGCTTCGACCGTCCGACAGGTTGTAGAAAGCCTCCGTGCAAATGGCGCGATGGAATACACCACCGTCATCTCCGCACCTGCATCCTTCCCAGCATCCCTCCAGTACCTCGCTCCATACGCTGGTGCTGCGATGGCCGAATACTTCATGGAAACGGGACGCCATGCACTGATTATCTTTGATGACCTCTCAAAGCAAGCAGTTGCATACCGCCAGGTATCCCTCCTCCTCCGCCGCCCACCAGGACGCGAAGCCTACCCTGGAGATGTTTTCTATCTCCACTCCCGTCTTCTAGAGCGCGCTGCCAAGAAGCGTGAAGACTTCCTGATCGTCGCCAAGGATGCACCTGCTGATACCTTGACTGGCGTTGATGGCAATGTCTACGAAGGCGAAGGCGGACCAAAGGCCGCAAAGAAGGCACTCGAGGCAATGCCTAACGCAGATGCATTGGAAGTTCGCCGACATCCTCACTCCGGTGGATCACTGACGGCACTCCCAATCATCGAGACACAGGCAGGTGACGTTTCTGCGTATATCCCGACGAACGTTATCTCCATCACCGATGGACAAATCTTCCTCGAGTCTGACCTCTTCAATGCTGGTATCCGTCCTGCTATCAACGTCGGTATCTCCGTATCCCGTGTCGGTGGTAATGCACAGATCAAGGCGATGAAGAAGGTCGCTGGACGCATCAAGCTGGAGCTCGCTCAGTACCGTGAAGTACAGGCGTTCGCACAGTTTGCATCCGACCTCGATAAGTCGACGCAACAGCAGCTCTCCCGCGGACAACGTCTGACCGAGCTACTAAAGCAGAGCCAATACGCACCGTTCCAGGTTGAAGACCAAGTCATCTCGATCTATGCGGCAACGCAGGGCTTCCTGGATGACCTTCCCGTTGAACAGGTTCGCCCATTCGAAAAGGGCCTGCTTGCATATGTGCATGACAAGTACCCAGAAGTTCCTGTCAAGATTTCGCAATCCAAGGACTTCTCGGATGACACGGCTGCTACCCTTAAGGCAGCGATTGTCGAGTTCAAGGCAAGCTTTGTAAAGTAAGTTTGTGACCAGCACCAAAGACCGCTCTGCAGAAATGGAGAGCGGTTTTTTGTTAGGTGATACTTGTACCTTGCAAAAACTAAAGCGGGGATGACACAGCTGCTACCCTTGTGGCAGCGATTGTCGAGTTCAAGGCAAGCTTTGTAAAGTAAGGTTGTGACCAGCACCAAAGACCGCTCTTTAGAAATGGAGAGCGGTTTTTTATTAGGTGGTACTTGTACCTTGCAAAAACTAAAGCGGGGATGACACAGCGGCTACCCTTGTGGCAGCGATTGTCGAGTTCAAGGCAAGCTTTGTAAAGTAAGGTTGCTTACATCTACGAAGACCGCTCTTCAGAAATGGAGAGCGGTTTTTTATTAGGTGATGCTTTTACCTTGCAAAAACTAAAGCGGGGATGACATAGCGGCTACCCTTAAGGCAGCGATTGTCGAGTTCAAGGCAAGCTTTGTAAAGTAAGGTTGCTTACATCTACGAAGACCGCTCACCATCATTGGAAAGCGGTCATTTTAGTTAGTAGACGACATTGATCACGTAGAGGTGTGTATTCATTAAATGCCGTTATCTACGATGAAATCTGTTACGTCGTGATGCAAAAACAAAACCCCCACCGGTTCTCACCGATAGGGGCTTGATTCGGACACGCGTCCCGTGAAGACTACTTCTTGGTCTTTGGGATCAACACTGTATCGATCACATGGATTACGCCGTTGCTTGCTTCGATGTCGGTCTTGACAACGTTTGAATCGTTGACCTTTACACCGTGCTTGTTGCTAATCTTGATCTCAGCACCGTTGACGGTCTTGACCTTTGTGCCATCCTTGAGCTTTACAACGTCCGCTGCCATCACCTTGCCGGAAACGACATGGTAGGTAAGGATTGCCGTGAGAGCCTTCTTGTCCTTGAGGAGCGCTTCCAGAGTTGCCTTTGGGAGCTTCGCAAATGCTGCATTTGTTGGTGCAAATACAGTGAATGGTCCATCACCCTGAAGGGTCTCGACAAGACCAGCAGCCTTCACTGCGGTTACAAGGGTCGAAAAGTCCTTATTACCTGCAGCAATACCAACAATGTCTTCGGCCTTTGCAGCCGTCGAGGAAACTGCCAGCAGCAAGCCAGCGATAACAGCAGTATACAATCTCATTTTGTTATTCATCCTGTTCCAACATTAGACCGGTTCCAGTTCGGCCCACCTTCAATAACTCCTGTACGGTGTATACCGTTCCATGAATTTTTCCCGTGGGATAAGATGGTCATGCTATGACTAATGTGGACCTCGATTGCAAGGGACTTAACTGCCCGATGCCCATCGTCAAGATTTCCCGCGCGATGAAAGAGCTGCAGACTGGTACGACCCTTACCGTTACGGCATCTGATCCATCGTTCAAGGCGGATGTTGAGGCTTGGGTACGGAAAATGAACCAAAAGCTGACATCGTTCTCTGACACGGACGGTATCCAAACAGCCGTTATTGAAAAAGTTAACTGATATGGGCGACAACATCACCATCTCGCAATCTGAGTTAATCGCACTCGTCAATCAGCTTGTTGACCAAAAGGTTAATGCACGGCTTGCAGATATCGAAGCATCACTAAAATCCATCCAGGGCACCGTTGGCACAGTGTCCGAAAACTGCCCGGAAGACCGAGCCACCCTCGTTGTCTTTAGTGGCGAAATGGACACACTATTCGCAGCGTTTACGATTGCAGTGGGTGCGGCTTCCATGGGGATGGAAGTGTCGATGTTCTTCACCTTCTGGGGACTTACCGCTCTACGCAAGGACAAGACTTATTCAGGTAAAACTGTCGGTGAAAAAATGGTTGCGATGATGCTGCCAAATGGCCCGCATGCTGTTCCAACCAGTCGGATGAACATGGCCGGAATGGGACCGCTTTTTTTCAAATACCTAATGGCACAGCGCAATATCGAATCCCTTCCTAACATGATTGCACTCGCACAAGAGCTGGGAATCAAAATGGTTGCCTGCGAAATGTCGATGGGAGTGATGGGCGTAACCCGCGCTGAGCTATTAGATGATATCGATTACGGTGGGGTTGCGACTTACCTCGGTGATGCAGCCAAGTCCAAAATCACGCTGTTCGTTTAAGATTCCCCCCCCCAATGGATGAATTATAAACCGCAAAGGAACCCGACCTCCAAATCATCATTTCAAGTGGAACCAGTAATGTCCACCAAGTTGTCCTTGGTTTCTCAGCGGCACTCGCCACTGCACAAATGGGTACACAAGTGACGGTGGTCTTCTCGATGCTCGGCGCTCACTGGGCAAGTGATTCTGTTGGACACGACAATCCAGTCCCCGGGTTTCCATCCATCGCTGAACTCAAAGCACTCCTATTAGAGTCTGGTGTAACCCTTGAAGCGTGCAGCCCTTGCATCGAGAACTACTGCCCCGTCCCACTAGGTACGGATGGCAAACGTGTCCTTCCCTCTGATATCACCCGGGTTGGTCTTGGCCTCATCGCCAGCCGGATGGCGACTGTCAACACGGTGGTCTTTTAGCCTAAATGTCTGAACTCCGGGATAACTCAGCACTTCAAGCAGACCTTAAAGCCCTACGCGCAGAAAATAGCGAGCTGCGTAAACAGATCGAATCACTGGCGGATGCCAACGTCTATGCGGCGATGCTGGTTGCAGAGCTCGAAGACGCGCGTGAACGCGAAGACAACCTCGTTAAGCGCGGGGAAGAGCTTGATCTCCAACGCCGCCTTGATACCATTCTCCAAGAAGAACGCCGCGAAGATGTCCTCTGGCAAAAGGTAGCGGCAGAGCTTGAAGCAACGGATGGCCTTGCGCTGATATCGGCCATTGAGATTCGATCCACGTTCAGCGCAGAACACACCAACGCGAATGTCGCATCCTCCAGCGCAACAAACAAAGTACATATCCCTGTAACGGCTTCAGGCAAAACCGTTGGCGAGTTCGTCCTCTCGATCGCAGATGCCCAACCTCAGTGGGCGGAGCGTTGGCTGTCCTTTTTGTCATCTGTGGGTAACCAAATTGGGAACACCCTTCAACGACTCCGAGCGGAACATGAAAATGAGCGAATGAACGCTGAGCTGATAACGGCAAGGGATGAAGCCCTCGAGGCCAGCCGAACCAAAACCGCCTTCCTCGCGAATATGAGTCATGAGCTGCGGACCCCGATGAACGCCATTATCGGATACAGCGAGATGCTTATTGAAGAAGCGGCTGATCTAAGGCCCGAAGACTTTGTGCCAGATCTGGAAAAAGTCCGTTCTGCAGGCAAACATCTCCTCGCGCTCATTAACGACATCCTAGATCTCTCAAAAATAGAAGCCGGGAAAATGACGCTCTTTCTGGAGTCATTTTCGATTCAAAGCATCATTGATGACGTAATCGCGATGATTCAGCCACTCATCAGCCCTAACAACAACACATTGGTCGTAACGTGCCCGGATGACATCGGAATCATGATCGCCGATGTGGTAAAGGTCCGGCAGACCCTCTTCAACCTCCTGAGCAATGCGAGTAAGTTTACGGATGGTGGAGAAATCCGCCTCGTAATCAGCACGACAAACCGCAGTGGTGCCGAACAAATTGTTATGGCGGTGACCGACAGCGGAATCGGGATGACTCAGGACCAGATGAGACGGTTGTTCCAAGCATTTGTGCAGGCTGATTCATCCACGACACGCAAATACGGCGGAACTGGCCTTGGACTCACCATCTCGCGAAAGTTCTGCCAGATGATGGGCGGTGATATTCGTGTCTCCAGTCAGCTTGGCGAAGGAAGTACATTTACGATTGAGCTTCCACGGATTGTGCAATGCGATGCAGATGGTTCGCCGCCTAAAACCTCATCCGTGGCACCTGTCGGCGGGCTCGTCCAAACGGCGGGTGTTAAGGGTACCCGTGGGACGATTTTGGCCATCGATGACAATTTCGAAGCCCTTGATCTCATCCAGCGCTCGCTTAGTCGTGACGGCTATCATGTTGTTACCTGCAGCAGTGGGGAAGCAGGTCTCGCAATAGCCCGGACTGTATTACCGGATGTCATCACCCTTGATGTCATGATGCCTCAGATGAATGGTTGGCAGGTTCTTGCGGCGATTAAAGCAGATACAAAGCTTGCTGAGATTCCTGTTGTCCTACTTTCGGTTGAAGAGAATAAAGAAATCGGGATGGCGCTTGGTGCGACAGATTGTCTCACAAAGCCTATCGACTGGAACCGTCTGGATACGCTTCTTGAGCGTCTTACGGAAGCCGAGACGCCGGCACCAATTCTCGTGGTAGAGGATGACACAGCAAGTAGTGAGCTTGTACGCCGTTTGCTCGAGCGGGACGGTTGGACTGTCAAAGTGGCAGAAAATGGTGAGGATGCTCTTCGTCAAGTCCGTCAGCGTCGCCCAGCGCTGGTTGTGTTGGATCTCATGATGCCAGTGATGGACGGATTTACGTTCTCTGATCAGTTGCGGGCAGAACCAGGCTGTGAAGATATTCCTGTTGTGGTCTTGACGAGTAAGTCCTTAACGCCGGATGACCATAAACGGTTGAATGGCCATGTTGCCGATATCCTGACTAAAGGGGCCTACCAGCGGGGTGACTTGTTGCACATCGTTCGGAAACTGACGGCTGTAACCTTTGACAAGCAATCCATCCAAACGGAACTTCCAATATAGCTGTCCGCATAAGTAAGGCTCAATGCGTATATCAGCAGATATCTAGACGGACCCTTTACCTCTGGCAAGCAGCTGAAGCTCAGGGTTGTCAGGTCGGTCCATATGCGGACAGCAGGTGTTATGGACGGGGAAAAGCTTACCGGGGTTGAGAAGACCCGCGGGATTGAAGACATCCCGGATTCGTTTTTGCAGCTCAAGGTCTTCCGCAGTAAAGACCATCCCCATAAACTCTTGCTTCTCAAGGCCGATGCCATGTTCACCTGTAAGGGTTCCACCAGCATCCACACAAGCCCGTAAAATATCTCCACCAGCCGCAAGGACACGCTTGACTTCATCCTTGTCACGCTCATCAAAGAGCACGACCGGATGCAGGTTGCCATCCCCGGCGTGAAAAACATTGGCAATGCGGAGGCTATGCTTGGCGGCGATAGCTTCAATCTTTTCCAGAATTTCAGGAAGCTTTGTGCGTGGAACAACGCCATCCTGTGTCGCATGGCTTGGCGCAAGCCGCCCAAGTGCTCCGACGGCCTTTTTGCGGGCTGTCCATAGCTTTGCACGTGTTGCGGCATCCGATGCGACCTCAACGCGCACAACTCCGCCATCCATACACAGCTGCTCAACCTTTGTCGTCAGGCGGTCCAACCCGGCTTCCGGGCCATCCATTTCGATCAGCAAAACCGCACCAGCATCGGTTGGAAGACCCAAATGATAACTCTCTTCCACAACGCGCAAAATGGTCTGGTCAATCATTTCAAGCGCAGCTGGAATGATGCCAGCGGCAATAATGCTTGAGATAATCTTGGTCGCGACAGCAACACTGGGGCAGACGGCAAGCAGGGTCCGAATTGCTTCCGGAGCACGCACAATCTTGACGACAACTTCGGTCACGATTGCGATGGTGCCTTCGGAGCCACAAATGATTCCGAGGATGTCCAGGCCCGGTTCGCTTGCATCGATTTTGACAATCTCACCGCTTGCAAGCACAACCGTTGCACCAAGAATATGATTGGATGTGACGCCGTACTTCAGGGTATGCGGTCCGCCCGCATTGTTCGCAAGGTTGCCTCCTACGGTGCTGGCTCCTTGCGATGATGGATCTGGGGCGTAAAGAAATCCGCTCGGGGCTACAGCTTTGGTCAGCGTAGTGTTGACAACACCCGCTTCGGCATGTACTCGCCGGTTTGGAATATCTACCTTGAGTATCCGGTTCATGCGCGAGAGACACAGCAAAACCATGTTCTCACGAGCCATCGCCCCGCCCGCGAGACCGGTTCCCGCGCCTCTAGGGACAATAGGCACTCCATGAGTCGCACAGAGCTTTACGATTGCGGCAACCTGCTCTGTACTGTTTGGAAGCACAATCGCACCCGGAGGGGCTCTCTCCAGCGTATAGGCATCAGACGCATACGCATGACGCTGAGCATCACTTGTTCGCAAGCCATCAACAGAGACGATGCTACGAAGCTGCTGGAGAAATCCCGGGTCTAGCATTTAGAACTACTTCTTGTCTGCCAGTCGACCTTCGGCGAGCTTGAGCAAACTCGCTGCACGCTTGTTGCCTGGATCGAGCTCGAGCGCCTTCTTGGCATCCTTTACGACTGCCGTAAACCGAATCTTGAGGCCAGCTTTGTCATCATTTACGTGACGGCTTGCGCGGGCAACGTACGCTGCTGCGGCCTTTGCGGTATCCTTGGATGCTTCTGCATCTTTGATGTTCTTGTCTTCATCAGGCGTTGGTGCAAGCGGCGCATCGGCATCAGGCGTGGCAGGAGGACCGGGCGCACCACGGGGTGCTTCGGCAGCAGGTGCTGGCTTGTCATTACCGCCAGGCTCAGGTGCACCAGGATTGGCTGGCGCAGCAGCAGGAGCCACCGCAGGAGCAGATTCGGCACCAGGGGTGGTCGTTGTCTTTTCAGCTCCGGCATCACAAACAGACAAAAGGGCGAGAGCCGCAATCGATGCGAACAAAGTCATTCGAAAATTCATGGAAAACATCTCCAATTCTATGCCATATTCTAGCATTTATTGACTCAGAGACGATGGACGATTGGCAGTTGGGGACATCCAGCCTATGAATGCGTATCAACCGTTCTGTCTATACCAATACAGCACAGGACAGCCCGACATAAACCGGGGTAAGGTTGATATATGCAAAGCACATCCAAGGCACAACCCGTTTGCGCTATTGATATCGGGTCTAACTCTGTAAAAATGGTCATCGGGGATGCGAGCGGAATTCTCTGCGAAGAAGTCGTTCAGACACGCCTTGGGATTGGCATGGATGGTGGGTCAGACCTTAGCCTGGATGCAATCCGCGATACGGAAGCCGCATTGGCATCCTTTGCTGTTCTTGCCACGCACTATGGAGCGATGCACCGTGTTGCAGTAGCGACGAGTGCGCTAAGGGATGCAACCAATGCTGATGTCGCGATCACCCGCTTCAGCGCTGCGCTTGGAGGTTCTGCACGGGTCATCGGCGGGGAAGAAGAAGCAGCGCTTGTGTTTGCTGCGGCATCCATGGACCCTGAGTTCAGCCGCTTTATTGATGGCACAGTGGTCGCGACAGATGTCGGCGGGGGGTCGACGGAAGTCGTCGTTGGAGAAGGCGGGCGGATGTCTTTTCACACCAGCCTTCAGCTTGGTGCGGTGCGCCTCTCAGACAGGCATGGGATGTTAGGGGATGCCGCTATTTCTGCTGATCAGCTGGCTGCACTGGATGTCGATATTGATCGGGTTTGCACGGGCCTCCCGGGTGTCGCGCCAGACACCGTGGTGATCTCAAGTGGGGGAACGGCTGCCAATCTCGGCGGAGCAGTGCTCAAAGGGAAAACTCACAAAATGCATGGGATGCTGATTGATATCAACGATTTACAACAGCTCCGTGATTCCCTCGGTGCGTTGCCACTTTCGGAGCGTCGGGAGTTTCCGGGTATCAATCCCCGCCGCGCGGATGTAATTGTTGCGGGCCTGTCCGTCCAGCTTGGCGTGATGCGCGCGCTCGGATGTAAAAGCCTGCTTTTGTCGCTTCGGGGTTTGCGATACGGCTTGCTCTGGTCGTTGTTGGCTGAGCAGGCGGAAGGCTAGTGTTTAGCCGCGGGCACTGCGCCTGACGGCCGAGAGAGCCTCATTCCAGCGCGCATGCGTTGACCAGCGGTGAATTCGCATCAAGTCGCGGGAAAGCTCGGCAGTTCCATGGTCTTCCGTCAGACCATAAGTAAACCCAGCATCCAGAGCATCATCAATAACACCCGCATCGTACTTACCGCTGGGGTAGGTTATGCCGGCTGGCGGTGCGGTGATGTGCTTCGCATAAGCCTTGCGTGCCCGGTCAAAGTCTTGCAGGCGCTTGGTTTTCGTCAGTTTCCGGAGGTCTGGCGGGTGTGATGCGGTTTGATTAACGAGCTCAACATTTCCGGTCGCCACGAGATCTGCGAGTTCTTTCCAGGAGTGATGCGGCTTGCTCGTGCGCACTCCCACGTAATCGGTGTGTGCTGACAGGACACAGGACCAGCCAAACTCTCGTAGGATTGGAATGCCAAATGTGCTGATGCCCGATGTATTGTCATCAAAGCAGAGCACAGTTGCGCCTGGAGGTGGAGGATTCTTCCCGGTTGACATCCACTGGATTGCTGCTCTAAGGGGAATGACCTGTGCTCCAGCGCGCTTGAGCTGTGAGCATTGCTGCCGGAATTGTGTGGCCGTTGTGTCAAACCAGACGAGACGGTCTTTTTCAGTCGCAATGATGTCATGCCAAACCAGAATATTGACCCGCGGAGACGTTCGCGCGGCTGGATGAATGGGAATAGGATGAAGTGTCATTTGTCATTCATCACTTTCGGGCGTTTCGAGCCAATCTAGGTCATCGGATGTATCGATGCGTTGCCACGCACCACGAATTGCGCTGTAGTTGAAGCCCCTGCGTGCTAGATAGGCTGACATCTTCTGACGTTCTTCACGATCTGTTGGAATGGGTTTGCTGCCAATCCGCCGTCGCAATGTGTGTGCTGCCGCATCGGTATCAATGTCATCTGTGCGCTCTGCTAGGACGGGAGTCGGATCTATTCCTTTACGACGCAGCTCCATCCCGAGGAGCATCTTCCCGCGCGTGGTGCCTCGCCGCTCTACAAACCTTTCTGCGTAGTCGCTATCAGAGATGATTCCGGAGCGGGTGAGGCGTTCAATGATGCGTGTGCACTGTGCTTCATCTGCGCCGCGGCGTGCCAGCTTGCGTGAGATCTCTACGGATGTCTGATCTCGGGCACCCAGTGAGCGAAGGGTGTACTCAAACAGCTTTTGGTCATCCAGTGGTTGGTTATCCATATGGCTTTCGTGTTAAAAACGACAAGCCCGGCGGTCCGCCGGGCTTGTGAGGTTGATGTGATGAAACTAGTTGTCGCGGCGGCGGAGGCGACGTGCGACGATACCGATTCCGATTGGTGCAACGGAGAGCAGTGCAAACGTGGATGGCTCTGGTGCAACAAAGTTGTTGACAACGAGGTCAAGACGGGTCTTCCCATCACCAGGTGTACCAGATCCGGAGAATCCGAAGATGTACTGATCGTTTACATTATCAGTAACATCGAACGAGCCTCCGAATGCAATCTGGCTACCTGCGGCACCATTGATTGCGGCAAGACCAGCAGCGTTCAGGTTGAACTTAATCGTGGAGCCGTTTGATGGTGTGGATGCAAATGTGATGCTTCCAAAGTCAGTGCCACCACGGAGGTCGTTGAAAACAGATGTCAAGCCCGTTCCGCCATTGCGTAGGGTACCGATGTTTGTGGCGATGCTTGAGATTGTGAACGTTCGTCCAGCCATTCCAAAAGCATTCGGTGTTGCTGTACCACCATTGTTGATATTTAAGACAGCGCTTGTGTAGGTGTCGGTACCAGACAACGTCGGAATATCAAAGACAAAGAAGTTCCTGAACTGCTGCCCTTCAAAGCTGTCGAAACCAGAGATGTATGAATCGTTCGAACCAACGTGGTCGCCAGCAGCTGAGTAAGAACCTCGATCCACGGAGTTACTGAAAAGCAATTGTGCATTTGCTGCAGAAACGGTGAGTCCAAACACAGACAGTGCAATCGCACCGCGGACTCCGAATTCCATAAATTTGTTCATTTCCATCAACCTCTTTGTATCACCAAATCGACAGACACACTTACATTATCAATCCGACAAAAATTCTCTCTACACTCTACTACGGGTCATCCTGCATTGGCAAATTGAAAATGGGTTTAATTGGTGCGTCAGCGGGATTATCTATATGCATAATTGCATACCCTTTGTGATGGTTATTCAAAACTGAATCGGAGTGTTGAGAACATCATTCGTACACCAAATTAGTAGTTGCGGCAGCATAATGATTGGCATCATGGCGCTTTCTCAAATGGCCGTTCTTGTGATCGATGTCCAGCGTTACTACACCGAGTCGACATCTCCGCTAGTTACGTTTACCGAGGCACTTTACCCAAGCGGTACCCGTTATCTACATGAGCGAATGAATACCGTCGTAATCCCAAACATTGCGAGTATCCTTGCATCCGCACGGGACTTGGACATCCCCATTTTCTATGCAAGACTCTGCGGAACCGCGCCTGACCGTAGTGATCTGCACCTTAATTTTCAGGAATTCGATCAGCATGCCTACTCGGCAGCCGGGATACATGTTTATCCTCTCGCATCCGAACCCTTGGCCGATGTCGATCTTCGTATCGCACGCCAGCCTTGCGATACCGTCATCGATAAAACTGGCTACAGCGCCTTCCACGGAACCGGGTTGAACGAAATATTGCAAGCCAGACACATCAAACAGCTCATCATTACAGGTCTGACCACCAGTCAGTGTGTGAACTCCACGGCACGTGCAGCAGCTGACTACGGCTACAAAACGATGATGGTTGAGGATGCTCAGGCAGACTATGACCGGCGTGATCATCAGGCTGCCCTGTTTGCCAGTGAACCAATCACAGGTCGGGCAGTTTCAACATCCGATGTGCTCGCATTTCTATCATCGGATAGCAAACTCCCTTAAACTCGTGGGTGTGTACACTTAAAAACACCCCCTCTCCTATAGTTCAGAAGAGGGGGCGATATTGTCTGAGCTTTGCCTGCGACTACTTCTTGAGGTTGTAGAAGCTTGCAAGGCCATCATAGCGGGCGGTTGCGCCGAGTTGCTCTTCGATGCGAAGAAGCTGGTTGTACTTTGCGACCCGGTCCGAGCGGCTAGGTGCACCGGTCTTGATCTGACCACAGTTCGTTGCGACCGCGAGATCAGCGATTGTGACGTCTTCGGTCTCACCTGAGCGGTGCGAAAGAATTGCGGTGTAGCCGGCACGCTTTGCCATCTCGATGGATTCCAATGTCTCCGTCAGTGTACCAATCTGGTTGACCTTGACGAGGA
>JBJTQN010000301.1:0-2833 GCA_046075665.1 Armatimonadota bacterium
CTCACGCGCAAAGGTGTTCATGGGTTTGTTCAGTGCAACGGATGACCTTAGCCACTGGTTCATCGATGCGAGACCACGTTCACCAAGGACTTTGGTGGTCGCACGGGTGTAGTCGCCCCAGAAGAGCGTCCATGTGTCGACATATTCCGGGCTTGCAAGGAGCTTGTCAACGAGTCGAGAGCGTTTGTCGAGCTCGCGGTCGGCGAGGAATTCTCTGATGTCAGCCGGGGATGGCAGTGTTCCGCAGATATCAAGCGTCACGCGGCGAAGGAACTCGGTGTCGCTGGCCTTTTGGCTTGATGTCAGACCGAGCTGGGCAAGCTTTTTGTCGACGAGGACATCCATGGCAACCGATGCCGGAGTTCGCGTTTCGTCATCCGATGGTGCCCCGGGTTTCAGCGGTGCACCAAATGGACTGTTAATGGTAGCGGTTGTCACGACATCCCGGTAGCGGATCAGGACTGCGGCGGAGCCTTTTCCGGTGACCTTGATAATGCCATCCGGGCTAACGCTTGCGACGGCCGCATCCGAGCCGCTGATGAGCGCTTCAGCGGTGACATCGCGTGTCGTAGAGTCGGACAACGTGGCGACGACACGTATCGTTTGTGTGTCGCCTACGGACAGCTTCCGCACTTTGGGATAGACATCCAGCTTTGTTACTGTCGGGTCATCTTGCTTTGGACCTGGCATCCCGAGGCGTATCCACTCGCTGAGCAAGAGGTGATGTTGGGTTCCGCTAGCGAGTGCGGGCCCGCCTTTGTGGGGAACTGCCATCGTCGGCTTGCGCAGTAGCAGGGAGTTCATCGGCTGTGCGGGAGATACGCGGCGACTCGCACTGCCTTTGGTGATGCTGGCGAAGTCGAGGTCTGGGTCAAAAGCTTGAAGGCTTAATCGGAAGCCACCTTTTCCTTGTGTGGCTCCATGGCATCCGCCGCCGTTGCAGTTGGAGCGGGTGAGGATAGGCTCGACATCCGCGATGAAGCGTGGCGTGGCTTTTGTGGTGACATTGCGGACATCAACTGGAACCACTAGTTTGCGGCCAGATACATCAATGGTGATGGTTGTACGGCCATCACGGATAGGGTAGACGGTACCATCTTTGATGGTTGCGATTTTGGGATCCGCGATGGTGTAGCGTGCGGTTGTCGTGACATCTTTCCCTGTCGGGAGCTCCGCAACGATGCGATGGCTGGTCCATGGGCCATCAAGTGTGATGGTCTTGATTGCCCCTGTAAGTACGAGTGCGGGCTTTGGGATATTTTTCGTTGCAGGATTGCCTGTCGCGACACCGCTAAGGGCGCAGATTGACGCGATGCCCATTGGACCGATGTAGTGGAGAAATCGCCTTGCATTCATCGTATTCAGCACTCCCATGTGCAACCGATTGCTGTGCGTGTAGTCATCCATGACTGCAACGTAAAACTGACCACATTGTAGCCTTAATCGTTTCCTGAATCTGGTGATAAGTGAGGCGTTAAGTTGTCATTCCAAATGTAAACAAAACAAAATGGTTTCTTGACTTAACATTCATCGTGTATGATGCCGCTGTCCGGTCATCTCCATCGCATGCCGTCACCGGACATCGGGGACGCTGTCGTCCCGCATTGAAATTTTTGGAGGTTTCGGTGATGTCTACCCGTTCACGTCACACATCCAGCGCATTCACGCTCATTGAGCTGCTGGTTGTTATCGCAATTATTGCAATTTTGGCTGCAATTCTCTTTCCTGTTTTTGCACAGGCTCGCTCAAAGGCTCGTGCCATTTCCGACCTTTCAAACATCAAGCAGATTGTTACCAGCTCAATGATGTATATTCAGGATTACGATGAAGCACTGATGTCGCCTGCATTACGTACATGTGGCGGTGCACCAACGGTCAATCCACCAAACCTCTGGAGCCGCAACTGGACCACGTGGCCAGAGCAAATTTATCCGTACACCAAGAACATGCAAATGTTTACATCCCCGGGACGAGCCGATGCTCCTTACTACGGATATACGATCAACGTAAACTCATCCAATGATGACTTCCCTGCATCGTATGATGCAGCAAGCAATACTGGCGGAGGAACCCCTCCTGGAAACTGGAATGATGGCCGTTGTTCCGGACCACGCCCAGAGCAGCGGATGGTTAGTTTGAGTGAGGCCGTTGCTCCTGCTGAGACGATTTGGTTCCACAACTCTGTAACATCAGTTTGGCAGGAAGGCTTCACAAACTGGGCAACCATGGAGGCATTCTTTGCATCCCTGAGTGGTGGTGACAAAACTGGTGAGTCACAGCTCCAGCTTGATGGCTCTGAGACCATTGGTCAACTTGTTCTTTCTGGCGGATCCCGCGTTGATAACTCCACGATTATCAAGGAGCCTCATCGCTTCTCGCAAGGTATGAACATCGGTTTCCTCGATGGCCATGCCAAGTGGTTGAAGCCAAGTCAAATTAAGTCAACCCAATGGTCCCTGGAAGCAGTTCCGCAGGGTATCGAATAGGCGAGGTTGGAGTTTTCCAATGGAATCACTCAAGGAAAAGGCCGTATCGCCGTTTGTTTTGATCATCGTAGGTGTCGTCGTTGTCGGGGCTATTGTCTTTTTCGGTTTCTTGAAACCGAGAATGGATGAAGCAAATGCGCTTCGGGCGTTCAACAGCCCAGAGGCTCAGAAGCAACGCGATCCTGATACGCGTACGACGAGTCCAACGACACAGGAGAAGCTAATTGAGTTCCTGGCAAAAGATCCCGGAGCGCAGCAGCATCAGCTTGGTCGAAGGCGAAGCCGCGAGTAACCCGCGATTACGCATTTCAACAGCCTTCCCGGAGATCGGGAAGGCTGTTGTTCTT
>JBJTQN010000302.1:0-3824 GCA_046075665.1 Armatimonadota bacterium
TGAGCATCGAGCCAGCCCGTGACTACGTAAAGCGTAATGACTCCCTGACACCCGTGATGGACTGCCAGGTTGGTGTGAAAATATCAAGTGCGTTGCAAAGCGCCGTGGATGCCATCGAGGGCTCGACTCGGATGTACAGTGACCGGCTGAGTACGCTCTACATCGAGTGGCACCGAACCTTAGTCCAACAAGCGCAGGCGGATCTGCTACGCGGCGCAATTACCGGTCAACAGTTTGCCGATCGCCTCGAAGCAGGTGCAGAAGCCGTGCGCAACAACTCGAACATCTACAAACCACCCGCACGTGGAGTACCAGCGCTATGAGCCCACAAAACCTCAGCCGGGACACCAAGCGTTTCCTGTGGATCGGAATATTGCCATCCGTACTGCTTTACGGCCTCTTCGTGATCTGGCCAGCGATTAATGCCTTGATGTACAGCTTTACGCGCTGGGATGGTCTGTCAACACCTGTCTGGATTGGCCTCGATAACTTCATCAACCTCTTTAGGAGCGGCAGCGACTTCGTCACCGCCATCGGACATAACATCTACCTCACAGTGGTCCCGGGGGGCATCATCCTGACGCTGGCGCTTTTCTTCGCATGGATGATTCATCTCAAAGTCGCAGGCTCCACCCTCTTCCGGGTGACGTTTTTCTTCCCAAATGTCATCGCAAGCGTCGCCGTGGCGCTGCTCTGGGTTCTGCTCTACTCCACAACCGAAATGGGCCCGATAAACAACATCCGGCAAGCACTTCACCTCGAGAAAATCCCATTCCTCGAATCCGCGAGGCTGCTACAGTCCATTGTCCCGATGATGGTTTGGAGTGCGACAGGCTTTTATCTCGTGCTCTTCCTCGCGGCGATGGAAAACATCCCGGCGGATTACTACGAAGCCGCGCACCTCGATGGCGCATCTCCAACGCTCCAGTTCATCCGGATTACATTGCCGTTAATGTGGGATGTCCTGACAACCGGCATCATCTTCCTGATCGTCGGCGGTCTGAAGTTCTTTGATGCCGTATGGGTGATGGAAAACGGCCGGCCGAGTCCTGCCACGCATACGATGTCATCCCTGATGTACGCAAAGGTCTTTGAAGAGTACAACGTGGGTTACGGAACCGCGATAGCCGTGCTTCTCTTTGTTCTGGTCCTTGTTGTAACCCGTATCAGCATGCGTCTCCTAAAGCGCGAGAGGCTGGAGTACTAGGATGCGCGGAACATTTATCGAGAAGGTTGGAACGCTTGTTCGCACCGGAGTCCTCGGTCTCTGGATGCTTGGGGTTGTACTCCCGATGTTCTGGGTGCTCGCGACCAGCCTCAAGAGCACAAAAGAGGTAACGCGAAGTCCGTTTGGCATCCCGGATGCGCTGGCGCATCCCGGTGCGAAGACATTTGCCGTCATCGCCGAAAACTACACCAAAGCATGGGTTGGCTCCGGATTTAGCGCATACTTTTGGAATTCTCTGAAAGTTGTTAGCATCAGTCTTGCGCTAATTTTGCTGCTTGGAAGCATGGCTGCGTATTGTTTGTCACGCTTTGAGTTCCGTGGTCGAAATGCGATTTACAACGGGTTTGTCGCGGGCTTGCTGATCCCGATGCAGCTCATTCTCATCCCGTTATTCTTCCAGTATGCCGACTGGTCGGATGTTTTGACGCGCAGTTTTGCCCCCATTGCACGGATGTTGCAGCTCGGAAACCTGACCGTTTCGCTGCACAATTCCCATGAGGGAATCATCCTGATTTATGTTGCAGCAAGTCTACCGTTTACGATCTTTACGCTGACATCGTTCTTTGGGACGCTGCCAGGCGGGGTTCGCGAAGCGGCGATGATAGATGGTGCGAGCGAAGCGAGGACATTCTTCAGCGTGATGTTGCCGCTTGCCCGCCCTGGTCTCATCACCGTCGCCATCTTCAACTTCCTTGGTCTGTGGAATGAATACCTGTTTGGCATCGTCTTCCTCGCAGATAACAAGCTTAAAACGCTACCGCTGGGGCTTGCCAGTATCTCGATGCAGGCGCAATACAAGAGTGACTTTGGCCTGATGTTCGCCGGGCTTGTCATCACAATGGTCCCGACGCTTGTCGTCTACCTCCTGCTGCAAAGGCACCTCACAAAGGGCATCACAGCAGGGGCTGTCAAGGGCTAGAGTCCTATGAAACTCCTGCTGACATCCGCCGGAATCAAGAATGACAGCATCAAGGCAGCGCTCGTAAGTCTCCTTGGCAAGCCGATCAAGGAATCGAATGCCCTTTGTATTCCCACCGCGATGTATGGTCATCCATGGGTTGGTCCCGGCACAAAGGTCTGGGATTTCATCAGTGGAAATGAGCCCCGTACCCCGATGGCAGAGCTCGGCTGGAAGTCTGTTGGTGTGCTGGAGCTGACAGCACTACCAAGTCTTGCCAGAGATTTCTGGATGCCAAAGGTCCGTGAAGCGGATGTACTTCTGGTCGCAGGTGGGGATGCCGGATATTTGGCCCACTGGATGCGTGCATCCGGGATGATGGACCTACTACCTGAACTGAACGATACCGTCTGGGTGGGCCTTAGCGCGGGGAGTATGGTGATGGCGCCGCGTATTGGCGATGCGTTCGTGGGCTGGACGGACCCAGCGCTTGGAGCGGATGCCCCGCGTAACGACACAACGCTTGGGTTAGTTGACTTCGCCATTTTCCCACACTTGGATCACCCAGACTTGCCGGACAACAAACTGGTAAACGCAAAGCTATGGGCTGCTGGCATGGAAATTCCGTTCTATGTGATTGATGATGAAACGGCGATTAATGTTGTAGATGGCAAAGTGGATGTGGTTTCAGAAGGCAACTGGGTTCGTCTATCGTAAGGCACGTTGCCGTAGGAGCCACGAAGGTTAGACAGGTTAAACACGAATGGCTGATGACTTACAAGTAGCGGTTTACGACGAAACACTACACAAAGTGGGCGCTCACCTTGTCTGGCACGACTGCGGTTGGTCAGACAAACCCGATGCATGTGAGCTGCTCGACACATTCTTCGAACTTGGACCATCATGGGTCGGAATCCGTGATGAGACAGTTCAATCCGTTGTCCACACCGCTTGCGCAACGATTCGCTATCAGTCATCAGACCTGAGGCTCCAGGCGGTTACAGGAGTGACAACCAGCTTGCAGGCCCGTCGTGGAGGTGTTGCGGCAAGAACGCTTGCACATGCGGTGGCCGCGGGCGCAGCAACAGGAGCCACCGTTTCAGCCCTCGGAATATTCGATCAAGGCTTTTATGACCGTCTCGGGTATGGATCATTGGACATCATGCGCCTGATTCGCTTTGATCCAAAGGATATTCGTGTGGATGCCACGGCGCGATCACCGCTACGGTTTACTGAAAGAGATGTTGATGAAATCCATGCTGCCCGTTCCCGGCGCTGGCTTCGGCATGGCGGAGTCAACTTTGACAGTGCCAAGCGAACGCTTGCTGACATACAGGAATGCACCAATGGAGTAGGTTTTGGGTACCGGGACAGAGCGGATGGCGGAATTTCCCATATGGTTTGGTTCTCCCGCAAGGACGCGGAAAACGGTCCATTTCGCATCACTTTTTCGATTTGGGAAACACGTAAGCAGCTCCGCGAGCTGATGGCTTTTCTACATTCACTGGCTGACCAAGTTCATTTGGTCGTCATGGAAGAGCCACCGGGCATTGCCTTACAGGACTTTCTCCAACGTCCGCTACGGTCACGTTCCATCACACAAAAGTCAAAATATGAGACGGGCATCACAGCGATGACATATCAGCAGCTCAGGATTCTGGACCTAAAAACTACAATACAGGCCTGCTCAGTCACCGG
>JBJTQN010000303.1:0-8637 GCA_046075665.1 Armatimonadota bacterium
TCATCTTAGGCCACCAGAAGTGCAACCCGGCGAGGAAGCCCATCGCAGTACCGCCAACCATGACGTAGTGGAAGTGCGCTACGACGAAGTATGTGGCTGTCAAGTGGATGTCCGTCGCGAGCGATGACAGATACAAACCCGTCAAACCACCAATGGTGAACAAACCGAGGAATCCTAAGGCGTACAACATATGACTTGTGAGCTCGACAGAGCCCTTGTACATCGTCGTCGCCCAGTTGAATATCTTAACAGCAGACGGAACTGCAACAAGGAAACTCAAAACCGAGAAGACAAGCCCCAGGTACATCGACTGCGAGGACGCAAACATGTGGTGTCCCCACACAATGAATCCAAAGACTGCAATCGCCATGGTGGAGAATGCCACAAACTCGTAACCAAAGATTCGCTTTTTGCTATTGGCAGCTATGACCTCATTGATAACACCCATTGCAGGGAGAACCATGATGTACACCGCAGGGTGTGAATAGAACCAGAACAGGTGTTGGAACAGAACAGGGTCTCCACCAATCTCAGGAGAGAAGATTCCGAAGCCCAGTGTGCGTTCTACAACAACGAGCGCGAGAGTGATCGCAACCACGGGCGTACCCAGCATAATGATCACGCTAGTGGCATACATCGCCCAAGAAAATAGCGGCATTTTGAACCAAGTCATACCCGGCGCACGCATCTTGTGAATCGTCACGATAAAGTTCAGACCCGTAAAGATAGACGAGAATCCAGCTACAAACGCAGCCATAATCGTCAGCGCCACGTTTGAGTTTGAATACACGCTGGAATAAGGAGTGTAAAAGGTCCAGCCAGTGTCCACTCCTCCGCCGATGATTGCAGCAAGTCCCATTACCAAGGCGGCGCTGTAGACGTAAAACGACAACAGGTTTAGCCGAGGGAATGCAAGATCTCTCGCACCTAACATCAATGGCAACACAAAGTTCCCTAATACCGCTGGGACAGCAGGAATCAGGAAGAAGAAGATCATGATTACGCCATGGGCAGTAAACACTTTGTTGTAGGCATCATTGGTGAGGAACTGCCCCTTTGGAACCGTTAACTCCACACGAATCATGCCCGCTGCAAGGCCACCGAGCAGAAAAGCAACCGATACGGCCACAAGATACATAATAGCGATGCGCTTGTGGTCCACCGTAAACAACCACGACTTAATGGTATTCGTGGCATTCAGGTAGTTCAATGGCTCCTTGACCTTGTCATGGGACTTTCCCATGTCCTTCAAAGTTGCCGTACTCATTTGTATTGCTCTCCTCCATACATGTAGCGCCACTGCTGCGTATTTGTATTTGCTGCAGGTGCAACACTATCGGGTCGTCCACCTTCAAGAGGGGACCCCGTACCTATCTCTTTGATATATGCAATCAAAGCGATAACTTCCGACTCAGACAACGATCCACGATATGCGGGCATCGATCCAGTAGAGTTCGCCAAACGGACATCATTCGGGTTTAGAATCGCTGAACGAATATACCCTTCATCCGCCAAAACTTTCGAACCATCCGCCAGCTGACGCATCGACTTGTACAAGCCAACGAGACTCGCACCCTTTGCACTCGCCTTAGGACCATCGGCGTGACACGTGGCACACTGATACTTTTTGAACAGAGATGCCCCCTGTTGAGCTAATGAAATATCACCGGTTGTGGCCGAAATGCCTCCAGGATAGAAGGGGCGACCGCCCCCTCCAGCTTGCCACTTTTCAAAGTCCTCACGGCTCTGAACAACTACCCAACCACCCATCTCGGAGTGCTGCGTACCACAGTAGACGTTGCAGTAAATTCGATACTTGCCGACCCTTGTCGGTGTGAACCACATGTTCGTATACCGACCTGGCTCAACGTGACGTTGGATTCGGAATTCCGGAACGAAAAAAGCATGAATGACATCCTGAGAAATCATCGAAAGCTTCACCGGGCTGTTCACAGGAACGTGAAGCTCATTATTCTCCCGGGTTCCATCCGAATGCTGCGCATGCCACATCCACTGCTTGCCAATAACATATACCTCTCGTGCGTTCTTCGGTGGCTGATAAACATCAGCAAACAAACGCGCGGACCAGGTGAAAACTCCAAGACCAAGCACCAGCGCAGGCAACGTCCAAGTCATTTCCAACAACGTATTGTGTGTTGTGGGATTTGACCGGTCGACATTGGTGCCCTTACGGTACCTCGCTGCAAGAAAAGCAATCAATGCAATAACAATGATGGTAAACACCACTGTCAAAGCATTCATCACCCAGAACAGCTTATCAACTTCACCTGCATACTCAGACGCAGCAATAGGTGCTAACTGCAACTCGTTCATTCGTTATTCCCCGTACCAGACATAACCGTCAAGCGGGACTTCCTCTCCTTACGCAGCGACTGGAACATAAATGCTCCAAGCAACAATGCGGTCCCCGAACCCAAAACCTTTAACAAGGTCACCACACGTAATCCGTACACATTACGAGCCGGATCATAGTGATAACACATCAACAGAAACTGATCAGCAATCGTACCAATTCTACCTTCAGATGCCTCTGTCAATGCAAGATAGACATCCTTACCTGGGTAAACGACACCGAACAAATACCGTGACACTTTACCTATTGGAGTCAGTATCATGGTCACACTCGGATGCGCATATTGATCTGTACGTTGGTCATACACATAAACGTATCCCAATGAATCTGCCAGGCTACGTATCTCGTTTTCACTCCCTGTCAGAAAATGCCAACCTTCGGAGGCTCCAGCAATTCCAAGCTCACTCATGTAACGTTTTTTCGATGCTTGAGCAACGTCGGCAGTTTCCTTCGGGTTAATGCTTACAATTACAATCTCGAAATCACGTCCAACCTGCCACTTTAGAGCTGGGTCGTGAAGGCTCTCAACCAGACCGTGCAACATGTTGGCGCACGTGTTCTTGCACGAGTAAAAAGGCATCACAAGCCATACTGGCTTCTTACCGAAATACTTACCTAACGAGACCTTTACTCCATTCTCATCTGTAAACTGAGCATCTAACGGAATCTGATTTTCCAGTTTCTGTTTGACTGTTACATCGCGGGCGGCGTTGATACCCGATGAAAACGTCGGTCGACCGCTCGCCTGAGGTCCCATGCTTACGCCCTGAGAAAAACTCATCCCAGAGCACATGATCCACAGTAGCACGACAAATGGCCAACGACGATTGAATGTCACTTTCGGTTCCTAATGACCTTCACCGTGTGATGCATCATGTCCAGAATCTGAATGAGATTCATCCTTGTGAGCGCCGGATGAACCAACAACTGACCGGCTACCAGGAAATGCAGGTTTGAATGCACTTGGAGCTTTATTACCGGGGACACCAGATATACCTTGCTTCGCAACGACATCGATAGCGGATTCAATGCGTTCGCTGTACGGCTTTTCTGCTTCCTTGAACAGGTTCATCTCCTCTTTAGGATTAGCCTGAAGCTGAGGATGGGCAGGAAGCTTGCGTTCCACTGACCAACCAGGAACATTCGCATCGCTTGCATACTTAGGCTTCGTAAAGTTGAAGAACCACATCATGCCGGCACTGGCTACTACAAAGAGACCAACAAGGCCGCCAAAAGACAACACCAGCGGCGCAAGCTTTACGTCTGTGTGTTCATACCCGACAACGTATTCTTTAGTCGGAGAGTCGTGCTTATGCATGACTTGATGCCTCCCATTGCTGTTTTGCTTCAATCAACCGTTGATCGTGGCTAGGAACAAGAACGACCTTGCGGGCATTGCCACTGAAGACATACACCCAAATACCGCCAAGTCCAAGGATGGCTCCAACCGCTCCAAGAATCACAGGAACTGCGATTCCGCCACTGAAGCTGACCATGAATGGGACAATCTGCCAGAAAAGGTCAACCATTCTTACGACAGCAATCCAACCCGCCACGAATCGAAGGATGGAAGGCGTACGCTTTGTCTTCCCAGACAGCAACAACAGGAATGGAATCAGGAACTGGCAAACAACCAAGCCCGCACCGAGATACACCATAGGTCCTTCAAAGCGTTGTACGAAGAAGATGTTCTCTTCTGGAAGGTTGCCAGACCAGATAATCAGAAACTGCGACAGGGTGAAGTAACCATAAACCATCGTGAAACCCAACATCAGATTTCCAAGGTCCTTGGTCAACAAGGGTTGGATAATTCCGCTGTAAGGCGACTTTTCACGAAGTGATGTGAGGATGAACGTTCCAACAGCGATAGCGAACAGCAGGCTGGTTGCCATATGCCATGCACCATAAAGGGTCGAGAACCACATCGGATCAAGTGACATGATCCAGTCGGTCATTGCAAACGTAAGCAGCACAACGTGCAGAACTCCTCCGGGAGCAGCAAAATTTGTACGCTTTGCGGCAATTGACTCATCACGGTTGTCATCCTGCTTGAGCGACAGCTTTGTCAGGTACTTTGTTCCGATGATCCAATAGGCAAAGTAGCATGCACTGCGAACTGTCCAAGCGATTGGCGAATACCAGAGCTGCTTATTCGGGTGCAAGTGATGGTGAATCTCATGATTCGCCCAAGGATACACCTGTCCGTTCCACGCTGCCCATACAAGCGGCAGAAAGAAGACTGCAAGCAACGGCAATGTTTTTGCGCATGCTTCTGCAATACGCAGAATCGATAGGCTCCACTGCGCACGAATGGTGTGGTGCAAAAAGATTAGCGTTGTGCTACCAATCGCAAGACTAAACCAAACCATAAATCCGTACAAATAGGACGACCAGAAGATCTTCTTCCCCGGATCTACATCCAGTGGAAAGCCTATACCAAGCAGGACTAACCCGACGAACGTCGCGGGTAATGCTATTGCCTGAAGGCGCTTAATTGATGAGACTGCACTGGAGGCTTCTGCGCTCAATTGTGTTCTCCTTCGGATGCGTGATCCGATTCATTTCCGGTAGCAGAGTGCCCTGTTCCGTGCTCCTTAGGAGCGTCTCCGTGCATAGAATCGTTTAGATTCGATGGAAGTGGCAACTTACCAGCTTGACGTAAAGCCGAGATATACGCGACTACAGCCCACCGGTCATCAACGTCCGAAATACGGGATGAGTAGCTGTACATGGCCCCTTTACCGTTCGTAATGACATCGAAAAACTGACCTGCTTTGTACGCACCATATTTCTTGTCAAGCAAATTAGCCGGCAGTTTCTGCCAGTACCCCATACCGCGCAGTGCGACAAAGCCATTGCCATCGCCTGCAACGCCATGACATGGCTGGCAGTATATGTTGTACCGCTCTTGCCCACGCTTGAGCATAGAAGTGGCACCGCCAAAAGCTTTTACGCTCGCAACGGGAATTGCCTGTGCGAATGACTTTCCAATTTTGCCAGTCGTCCGGTCATCAGGAGCAACGTAGCCATTGAATGAAACGGTTCCCGCGACATCCGGACGTGACCCCTGCATGTCACTGTAGAAGTCGGATGCGGCTTCGGAGTTCACACGTGGCTGTACCCATTGATCAACGTGACAACCTGCGAGCAGCAATGTTATCGCGGCGGATGCCGCTACTGCTGTACCCTTTTTCAAGCTGGTACCTCCGATACATCCAGCGCTCCGAGCCCCTGAAGGAACTCTGTCACAGCTGTCTCATCAAATTTTGGATCCCGTGTCTCGATACACAGGAAAAACCTGTCCTGGCTAGCACGGTCGAAATTTTTCGCATTGAACATCGGGTTATACGGCTTAGGGAGTCCATTTAATGCGAACTGTGACACGAAGGTCGTCAACCCTGTAACCAATACTGTCGCTTCGAACGTGATGGGAATGAACTGTGGCCAAGTAAAGAGCGGCTTACCTCCAACGTTCATGGGGTAGTCAATCAGTGCGACCCAGGCTTGAAATCCAAGACCAAGACAGCATCCCGTTATCCCACCAAAGAAAGCCATCCATGGAATGCGTATATCTTCGAAGTGCATTGCTTCAGCAAGTCCATGAATCGGCATCGGTGAGTACGCATCGAACTTCTTGTAACCCGCAATACGCGCCTTCGTAGCAGCTTCGACAAGAGCATCCGGGTCGTCAAACTCAGCAACAATGCCAAAGAGCTTTGGCGATTCATCAACAGCATGTGCCATTAGTGCGCCTCCTCTGAATTCTCATGACTTTCGTGGCCATGTCCAAACTGATGGTGGTTTTTGAGCAACAAGTCACGCATCTCAAAGATGTTGATGATTGGCAGCACCTTGATGAACATGAACAACAGGAAGGTGAAGAAGCCCATCGTCCCGATGAACAATGCCCAGTCCCATTCGGTAGGTGCATAGTAACCCCAGGAACTCGTAAGGAAGTCACGTGTCAAAGACATCGGAATGATAACAAAGCGCTCAAGCCACATTCCGATACCAACGATGATCGACAGGACAAACAGAAACGGTACATTGCGGCGAAGTTGGGGAACCCAACACAACTGAGGGAAGATACCGTTACAGAAGATCAGAGCGTAATAGAACCACTTATAAGGACCGAAGAGCCGGTTATATACAAGCGCAAGCTCATAAGTATTGCCGCTGTACCATCCGTAGAACATCTCAAGGATGTATCCGTAAAACACAATCAGCCCAGTTGCAAGTAGAATCTTTGCCATCCAGTCAAGGTGCTTTTCAGTGATGAAGTCCTTGATTTGTGGATAGATACTTCGCAGTGGCAGACCGAAGGTCAGAACCATCGCGAATCCTGCAAAAACAGCTCCTGCCACAAAGTATGGCGGGAAGATAGTCGTGTGCCATCCGGGAACAATACCGACCGCAAAGTCAAACGAAACAATGGTATGAACTGAAAGAACCAGTGGCGCTGAGATACCAGCAAGAATATTGTAGGCTTGCTCGTAACGGAACCAATGCTTCGCGCTGCCGATCCACCCCATGCCGGCCAGGCCGTAGATGCCCTTCACAAGCGGATGTTGTGATCGGTCACGCAGTGTCGCGATATCCGGAATCAATCCGAGGAACCAAAACAAGAGGGAAATGGTGAAGTATGTTGAAACAGCAAAAACGTCCCATTCCAGTGGAGATCGAGTCTGCGGCCACATCCCTAATGTGTTTGCATATGGAAACAGCCAGTAGTCAAGCCATGGGCGTCCGGTATGCAACAGCGGATATAGACCCGCACACATAACTGCAAAAATCGTCATCGCTTCAGCAAAGCGGTTGATCGAGTTTCTCCAAGACTGACGCATCAGGAGGAGAATTGCAGAAATCAATGTACCAGCGTGTCCGATACCAATCCACCATACAAAGTTGATAATGTCCCACGCCCATGCTGTAGGTTGGTTATTACCCCAAACACCAGTACCGGTCAAAACAAGGTACGTCACAGCAAGAAGCATCACGTTGAGAAATGCAAAGCCCAGTCCCGTAGCTACAAACCATACGGTTGGCGGCTTTGGATTTAGGACAACTCCAGCCAAAATCTCGGAGATTGTGGTGTAAGAGTGTTCTCCATCAATGAAGTTCTGCGGTACGAGCCGTGTGCGCTTCGACGAGTCAATCGAATTTATCGCCATCAGGCTTTCTCCAACTTAGAATTTGTATTGCGAATACGTGCAAGGTATGTAGTTCGCGGTCGTGTGTTCAAGTCCGACAACAACGCGTAGTCGTGTGGCTGCGTTTTGTTCAAGCTAACCCGGCTAGTTGGATCCATCATGTCCCCAAACTCGATTGCCTGAGTTGGACAAGCCTGCTGACACGCTGTCCGGACCTGTTGATCCTCGATTTCGCGACCATCCTTCTTTGCCTCAATGCGTACTTCGTTAATCCTTTGCACGCAGTAAGTACACTTCTCCATAACTCCACGGCCACGAACAGAAACCCGTGGGTTCGCCAGCATCTGCAGCTGAGGCTTGTTGTAGTAGTCAAGAGTTCCGGGACCACCAACTCCCTGCGTCCATTTCAAGAAGTTGAAACGTCGAACCTTGTATGGACAGTTGTTGGAGCAGTAACGTGTACCAACACAGCGGTTATAAACCATCTGGTTGAGCCCCTCATGGCTATGTATGGTAGCAGCTACCGGACAAACTGGCTCACATGGTGCCTTCTCACATTGCATACATGGAACTGGCATGAAGTGCGAGATTGGATCGTTAACATCCGTACCCTCATAGTAGTGGTCAAGACGTATCCAATGCATCTCGCGTCCACGTGCAACTTCCTTCTTGCCAACAACAGGAATGTTATTCTCAGCTTGGCATGCAATCGAACATGCGTTACAGCCGATACATGTCGTAAGGTCAATGGTCATCGCCCATTGGTTGTAGCCAACGTTTGAAAACTCAGGATACAGCGAAGGCCAGTTTTCTTTGTTTGCGAGACTTCGCTCCGCATACCGGAAGTTGCCACCAGGGTCAGCGGGATACGATTCCCCCTCACCAACATGCGCATCATGGCTCTCATGCGGCTTGTCGAGTGCCCGCGCTACGCCGTGGTGAAGTTCGTCAAAAATCTGTCCCTTCTTCTCAAGATATTCGTCAAACGAAGCTACCCGAACAATATCGCGGTTCTTCGTCTCAACATATTCAGCTTTGAGAAGGTGGTGGGGCTGTGTAAAGACAAGTTCATACTCTTCAGAAACAGTCTTGGCTTCAGCGGATGCCATGTAG
>JBJTQN010000304.1:0-15275 GCA_046075665.1 Armatimonadota bacterium
CGAAGGGATTCGAACCCCTGACCTTCTGGACCGCAACCAGACGCTCTAATCCACTGAGCTACGGGTGCAACGGGAGTAATAATATCCCTATATCAACACCGAGTCAAGGCAAATTACAGCTTTATCTCGACGGTTCCTGTAACACCAACTCCGAGTACGCGGGACAGCTTTGCTGGTTCATCCACGCTGCGATTGTCAATAGGGACGAGGCCTCGTACTCTTATCTGAACACCAAGACGCGTTTGACCTTCCAGTTGGGCCACAGCTTTGACCTTGTCTACAAGTTGTACCGGGCCTTGCACCTGCGCTGCGCCGGCAAAGGCACCTTTGCCAACGGTCAGGATTGGGACTGTTTTCGTAATGTAAGCCGGATCGTCGTTCTTGTTTCCAGTGACCTGATTGACAAACTTGTCGATATCACGACCATTTTTGTCAACGATTGCGATCACCGCAGCCCCCTTGAAGAGCTTGTCGATCTGAGCATGAGCGAGCGAGCCACCCACAAAACCCAATAACAACATTCCGGCGCCGATGGCCACCAATTTTGTCTTGTTCATGTACTTCATTACGAAGTCCAAGGAGAAATTGTGACCGAGAATACAAAGTAATTTTCCACTTCCATTACATCCAGCCATCACACGTTACAATGGGTTGTGGATGATGCTTCTGTTGACAAAGGCTTGATGTCGTGTGTGCATTGTGGATTTTGCCTCGATGCATGTCCGACGTACCGCATAACTGGTGATGAGTCGGATTCTCCTCGCGGGCGCTTGGCACTGATGCGCGGTGTGCACGAGGGGAGCCTTGCTATGACGGGCCCGGAGGCAAATTCTCCGGGAGGGGTTGGTTACCATCTCGATCGATGCCTTGGCTGTCGCAGCTGCGAAACCGCATGCCCAAGTGGCGTTCCGTACGGTGAGCTATTGGAGCATTTTCGGGATGATCAGGAAGCGCACACCCAGCGAAAACTCGGCGACTCACTTCTACGTAAAAGCCTGCTGACGCTGCTCACAAGCCCGTCCAAACTTCGATTTGCTCTTTCAGCCGGCAGGATTACAGGTGGTCGTATCCCCGGCCCCGCTGCTGCATTTGTAGGGTTGCCATCAGATACGCGCCTGCCAATCCCTGAAAACCTTGCCGCTGCGTCGAAATCGATGCCTGTGTTTACACCTGCCATCGGGACCAAGCGAGGCTCGGTTGTCCTTCTAACCGGTTGTGTAATGAGTGTGCTGTATAGCCCTGTCCATGCTGCCACCGTGTTTGTGCTTGCGCAAAATGGTTACGATGTACATTGCCCGGATGACCAAGGTTGTTGTGGTGCACTCCATGGACATCAAGGTGCGCTCGCTGATGCCAAAGTCAAGGCTAAAGGACTGATTGATCAAATCGATACACTGGATGTCTCTGCGGTGATACTTAACTCCGCGGGTTGTGGTTCATTCATCAAGGATTTTCATAAGCTGCTCGCAAACGAAGAACGATGGTCAGAACGGGCTACAAACTTTGTGGGAAAAGTGCGTGACATCTCCGAGTTTCTGGATTCGGTCGGTCCCATCCCAATGACGCATCCTGTGCCTGTTCGTGCAACCTACCATGATGCATGCCACCTTCGACACGGGCAGCGCATCGCCGATGCCCCGCGTCGGCTACTAAGAGGCATCCCTGACTTCAATCTTATAGAGTGCGCCGATCCTGACCAATGTTGCGGCAGCGCAGGTGTCTACAACTACCTTGAACCAGAAATCGCCGCCAGCGTTCTCAGTGCAAAGCTAGATAACCTCCTTGCAACCCGGGCGGACCTCATCATCACCGCCAATCCAGGTTGCCTTGCGTGGATTGACCAAGGAATTGCAAAACGTGAGAAGCACGGGGCATTGCCTGCCGGGACCAGAGCGCCAGAAATTCTTCATCCGGTACAAATCTATGCAAAAGCCTACGGTTTTCAAGTCTGAAATCCCTGCGATCAGCATAGGTCTTGTGACCCTACAAGGGTAGAATGCAGTTGTGTCCACCGCTTACTAAGCATCGGCACACGCTAACTGCATGAATCAAGCTACGCATCAACATCAGGAATCTCCGCCATCACCCGGCCCAACATCAATGTCGGATAATCTGGACCTCCTCTTCAACGTCCTGCCGCCGGCGGTTTCTACTGCAATCATCGGTCATCCTGATGGAATTCGCGTTATCGAAATCGTAATGGACCTGGGGCGGAAAGTTGAAATTCGCTTCCCAGATGAAGTCTGGGAACCATTTCCAGATACTGAGGTGACAGCCGATGACATCGCAACCGTTGTTGAACACATCAGCGACTTTGGCGCAGATAACCGCGCTGGCATCGAGCGAACTCTCCACCGCATCTCGGCAATCCGAAACCGCAAAGATGAAATAGTTGGCCTAACCTGCCGCGTTGGCCGCAGCGTCCACGGAACCGTAGACATCATCCGCGATATTGTTGAAAGTGGTCAATCCATCCTTTTGCTTGGCCGCCCAGGAGTTGGAAAGACTACAAAACTCAGGGAAACTGCGCGTATCATCGCTGATGAATTGGGTCGGCGGGTTGTCATCGTAGATACATCCAATGAAATCGCCGGTGATGGCAATGTGCCGCACCCTGCGATCGGACGTGCACGCAGGATGCAAGTCAAACGGCCAGATCTCCAGCACGCCGTCATGATTGAAGCGGTCGAAAACCACATGCCACAAGTTGTGGTTATCGATGAAATCGGCACCGAGCAGGAAGCCTTTGCTGCTCGAACGATTGCCGAACGCGGAGTTCAATTGGTAGGAACCGCTCACGGAAACACGCTCGAAAATCTGATGCTAAACCCTACGCTGAGTGACCTGGTGGGCGGTATCCAAACCGTGACGCTTGGTGATGATGAAGCAAAGCGTCGGGGAACACAGAAATCCGTTCTGGAGCGGAAGGCTCCGCCTACATTCGATGTCGTTATCGAAATATTGGATGTAAACAAGCTGGCAATCCACCATGACGTCGCGAAGGTGGTTGACAAACTCCTACGTGGGCAACAGCCGCGTCCAGAAGTTCGTCAGCGGTCACAGGATGGCACCGTTGAAGTTGTTCAAGCGCGTGTCTTACCACCTGACCGCCCCGGTGAAGTGACAGGCGGAACCTACGGAGTGACTTACGATCCTATCGAAAATCGTTACACCAGCGATTTTGGTCGCTCGGATGACCTTACCGATGAGCGTCACTCGGAAGGGGATGGCGGCACGAACAAACAAAAGGTCCTGAAACTCTTCCCGTACGGCGTCTCGAAATCGAGGCTCGACCGAGCAATCATGCAGGCAAGAGTGCCGGCGATGATCGTTCGGGACTTCACCGATGCCGATGTCGTCGTAGCCTTGAAGGCAACCTTCCGGCGCGATCCGGCAAAGATGCACGATGCCCGTTCACGTGGTGCAAGTGTTGTCGTGGTCAAAAGCAACACGTACATCCAAATCGAAAATCTTGTACGAGACCTCTTTGGAATCCCGCATTCGGTTGCTCCAAGTGAGGAAGATGATGCCATTTCTGAGGCAGAAGAAGCCGTCGCAAGCGTTGCTGAATCCGGAGAAATGGTTGAACTGCCCCCACGTAACGCCTACGTCCGTAGACTTCAGCATCAAGTTATAGAGGCGGCGGGACTCTTATCTGAGTCCGTGGGCGTTGAACCAAGACGTCGTCTCCGTGTTTACCGGAACCGTGACCGGGAGGCGTAAAGGTGAGTCGCCTTGAGCAGCAGCTGGAGTTTCTGCGCGTTGTCGATGCTCTAAAACGTGTCGAGCGGATGACGCGCCTCATACAACGCTCCGGAAAAACATCCAGACGAGAGAACTCGGCTGAACATAGTTGGCATTTAGCCCTTATGGCGATGCTCCTCGTCGAGCACGCGAATGAACCCGTTGATTTGGCGAGAGTTCTGCAAATGATTCTCATCCATGACATCGTGGAAATAGATGCCGGAGACACTTTTGTGTACGATTCAGCCGCAATGGTCGGGAAGGCTGAGCGGGAGCAGCAGGCGGCGCAGCGGATATTTGGCCTGCTGCCGGATGATCAACGGGATGAAGTGTTCGCTCTATGGCACGAGTTTGAGGCACGTGAGACTCCAGAGGCAAAGTATGCCAGCGCATTGGATCGCCTCGCCGGGATGCTTCCTAATGCTGCGAACAACGGTGGTACATGGAATGAGCATAAAGTTACCATTGAGCAGGTCATGCGCAGAAATGAAAGCATCGCGACGGGATCCGATGTCCTTTGGGATCATGCAAAGCAATGGATCCATGATGCTCATTCAGCTGGTCGAATCGAGAGCGAGGCTGATCGAAGATGATGCACGTGTCACGGAAAGGCAGCTATTTGACTTGCCTCACCACAATCGCCACGTCGGTCCTCGCATTGTCCGGTGGAGCTACCTCTTACAGCACACAGGAACCTGTTACGAATCTTGAGCTCTCCCGTGATGTCACACCGCTCATCACTCGTTATTGTCAACCCTGCCACGCAGGGGAGTCTCCAAGTGCCGGAATACGTATATCAAACGGACTGACCATAGACAGCCTCAAGACAGACCGTGACCTGTATCGGCGGGTTCATCGTGTTGTGCGAGAGCGTTCCATGCCTCCATCCGGTTCACCGGTGCCAAATGCACAGCGTAGGACAACCGCTGTGGATACGCTTGGTCGGGCGCTGGATGCGTTAGACCTGGCAGCAAAACCTTCCGATCCAGGACGAGTCGCGCCTCGGCGCCTCAACCAGACAGAATACAACAATACGGTACAAGATCTGTTTGCGATTACGATCTCGCCTGCTGATGACTTTCCGGTAGATAGTGGCGGAGGTGGAGGCTTTGATAACAATGCCGATACGCTCTATCTGCCACCAGTCTTGCTTGAACGCTATCTTGTCGCTGCTGATCAGATACTGGATGCAGCAAAGCCGGAGACCTGGCAACTGGCAAAGCCGGGAAAGTCTGTAAACGAAGTAGAAGCGGCCCAGATTTCTCTCAAGGCCTTTGCTTCAAGAGCGTTTCGACGTCCAGTGCGTCCTGCAGAGCTCGCGGGGCTTGTCTCCCTGTACCGACGACAACGACAAGGTGGGGCATCGTACACGGCAGCATTACGCGTTGCTACGAAAGCTGTGCTTGTTTCTCCGGGGTTTCTGTTCCGCATTGATGAAGCATTACCCGCGAAGTCAGGCCCGCAGCCATTGGATGCCTATACAATTGCTAGCCGGATGTCTTACTTTGTGTGGTCATCGATGCCTGATCCACCACTGATGGCCGCGGCGGCGAACGGCTCCCTACTAAAGCAAGCGGTTCAGACAGCGCACCTGCGCCGGATGTTGCAATCTCCGCGTGCCAATACCTTCGGTGCACTCTTTGGTGGACAATGGCTTAGGTCGAGGGAAGTCCTGCAAACGGCGCAGCCCGACCCTGGCAAGTACCCTATGTTCACTAAGTCTCTGCGTCAAGCAATGTTTGACGAGGTGTCGATGTACATTTCAACCGTGGTTCGCGAGAATCTTCCGGTACGTCGGCTTGTCGAGAGCGACTTTACGTTTGTGAATGATGAGCTGGCACGCCATTACGGTTTGCCCGGAATTGTCGGTCGCGACATGCGCAGGGTTACAACGGATGGCAAGCAGCGTGGCGGGCTCCTTGGCATGGGGGCATTGCTGACCGTAACTAGTTATTCGCAGCGCACCAGCCCAGTTCTGCGGGGAAAGTGGGTGATGGCTGAGGTCCTCGGCGCACCGCCTCCGCCTCCGCCGCCGGTTGTGAATACACTTCCTGCTGATGAGCGCCCGCAGCAAGGCCTGACGCTACGTCAGCGTCTAGAAGCACATCGGAAAAAACCTGAGTGTAAAGGGTGTCACCAACGCATTGATCCGATGGGCTTTGCACTTGAAAATTTTGATGCTGTTGGAAGGTGGCGTACTCAAATTGGAGGGGTTGCAGTGGATGCCCATGGAGAGCTCGCATCGGGTGAGACCTTTGAGGGTATTGAAGGAATGCGTAGCGTATTACTCGCCCGTGAGGATGACATCGCTAGGAATGTTGTTGAGCGTCTGATGGCCTATGCATTAGGGCGTGGACTCGAGCCAGAGGACCTTCCAAGCGTGTCTGTAATTGTGAGGCAATGTAAGCCTGGCGGCTATAGGATGCAGGATTTGATGACCGGTGTGGTTCAATCTCTACCATTCCGATACAAGCGCCGGGCTACCCCGGTTTCTGCAGCCGCAAGTGCCGCTGCAACAAAGTGAGGAGTTACGGATGAAGAAATGGGTGATGGGAGCAGTCGCGGCAATCACATTGACCGCAATCGCTACACCGGCCATGGCTAAGGACCGTTGGGAAACGATCTTCGATGGTAAGACGCTCTCCGGCTGGACCCTTATTGGCAAGGGTGGGCGAGGTTACGTTGTTGAAAATGGTGAACTGGTTTGTCCTGCGGATGGCGGTGGCAATCTGTTTACCGAAAAAGAATACTCTGACTTTAAGTTCCGTTTTGAATTCAAACTGACATCCGGTGCGAACAATGGAATCGGACTTCGGGCTCCACTGTCAGGCGATGCCGCATATGTCGGGATGGAGAGTCAGGTTCTTGATGACACAGCAGACGTCTACAAGAATCTCCTGCCTGGTCAGTACCATGGTTCGATCTACAAGGTGTTTCCTGCAAAGCGTGGATTCCTGAAGCCTCTCGGTGAATGGAACAAGGAAACGATCGAGGTTATTGGACGAAAGATCAAAATCGCGCTCAACGGGACCGTTATTGTGGATGGTGACATCAACGGTGTGACCGACCCCGCAATCCTCGCTGAGCATCCAGGCTTGCTTCGCACATCCGGGCATATTGGCTTCCTCGGCCATGGTACGCATGTCCGTTTCCGTAACCTCGAAGCGGTTGACCTAGCCAAGGCTCCTGTTGACAACAAGGTACCACAGGGCTTTACGGCACTTTTCAATGGCAAAGACCTCTCTGGATGGAAAGGGCTTGTCGGAAACCCGATTACCCGTGCGAAGATGTCTCCGTCTGAATTAAAAGCTGCCGAAGACAAAGCAACGCTGGAAGCACTGAAACACTGGTCGGTTGTGGATGGCGTCATCACCTATGATGGCAAGAATGACAGCCTGGCGACAGCTCGGGATTATAAGGACTTTGAGCTGCATGTCGACTGGAAGATTGGCGACAACGGAGACTCGGGTATCTACCTACGTGGATCCCCACAAGTCCAAATTTGGGACCCAAAGTACTGGAAGATCGGCTCTGGAGGTCTCTATAACAACCAAAAGAATCCAAGCCAGCCAACCAGCATCGCGGACAACCCAATCGGAGAGTGGAATCGTTTCGTAATCCTGATGCAGGGTGAAAAGGTGACGATTTATCTGAATGGGGTCCTCGTTGTTCATAATGTGACGCTTGAGAACTACTGGGACCGTAAGCTCGCAATCTTCCCTACGGGTCAGATTGAGCTGCAGCATCACGGAAATCCAATCTACTTCAAGAACGTATATCTGCGGGAACTGAAATAGCACTGACGGGTGGGAGGTTACTGGGATGACACGAAAAACTGTACTTAGAAGTGCGGGCGTCGCTTTAGCATTGCCTTGGCTTGAATCACTGCAGGCTCAAGCATCCTCTCGTCAGTCCGTCAAACCTCCCACCCGCTTTGGATTTCTCTACTTTGCCAATGGTGTGCATCCCAAGAGATGGGCACCTGAAGGCACCCGGTTTTCAGGGACTCTCAAGCCGCTCGAGAGTCTGCAAGGCGACATTCTTACCTTCGAAAATCTGATGAATCGCAACAGTATCGAAGGGGATGGCCACTACTATAAAGTGGCTCCAATCTTATGTGGCACCGCAATCACAAAGACGACCGGCCGTGATGTACGCTCGGGTGGTGTTTCGCTCGATCAACTAATGGCGCAGCACAGCGGAAGTGCGACTCCGCTTCCAAGTTTAGAACTAGCCATCGAGCCTCCGACAGCATACGTCGACACCAATGTCGGCCTTACGACCCTCTATGGAAGCCACGTCTCATGGTCTACGCCCACGACTCCGGTGACGCGGGAGCTAAACCCTCAGCTTGCATTTGACCGAGTGTTCCGCTCGACCTCAGGTAATGGACCTGTTTTTGGCGCCACGGATAAGAGTATCCTCGATACAGTCCTCGCAGATGCATCTGGTCTGCGGAAACGCCTCGGCGCAGATGATCGGCAAAAGGTGGATGAGTACCTGGATGCAGTCCGATCGGTCGAGAAACGCATCGCTTATGACCTTGCACGTCGCAAGGCGAGCATTCTTGATGGCGGAGTCCTAAAGTCTGAGGTTCTCACTTGGCCGGCGAATTACTGATTGGTACGCTGTTAGGAGTGAAAAGCGGGGTATTGACCATACCGAGCAGGTCCGCCTGATGCTCGACATCATGGCGCTGGCTTTTTGGTCGGACTCCACGCGTGTCGCAACATTTATGTTTGCGAACGAGGTTTCGGGACGTAACTTTAGCTTTCTGCCAGGTGTTAGCGGAAGTCATCATGAACTTAGCCATCACGAAAACAATGAAGAGAAACTCGCTCAATACCAGCGCATCAATGTCTGGCATGTGGAGCAGTATGCTTATCTATTGAATCGGCTGAAGTCATTCCGTGAAGGTAATGGCACAGTGTTGGATAGCAGTATGGTGATGTTTGCCGGTGGGATGCGTGATGGCAATGCGCACTCTCCTTATAACCTGCCGATTGTCCTCGGCGGGCGAGCAGGCGGAACACTGCAAACGGGTCGACATTTGAAACTTGCGCCACAGACTCCACTCTGCGGTCTTTATGTTGGACTTGCACGCAGGATGGGCATTAATATCCGGTCTTTTGGCGATGCATCCACAGATCTGCCTGGGCTCGGGCTTCTACCGGTTTAGTGAAGCAGTCTAGTGGATTAGGTGTCAATTCCCATGCAGGCAGTGATCACTAAGCACGGTCAAGTTTAGCGTGTGATAGCGCCAGTTTCTTAACGCCAAGGTTTGGGAACGCGACTTGAACAACGCCATCAGCTCCGCCAGTACAAGCTACGACGACGCCGGTTCCGAAGACACCATGGGTGACCTTCTCGCCGGCACGGAAGGGCGGCGTTTCATCTATGACTTTGGTTACAGATTCTGTTGCTGCACGGGCATCCGACCAGCTAGGAGCGGCTGATTTCGCTGCTGGAACAAAGCCTTGCTGGGTCTGTCGCTGCCGTGGGACAAAACTTGGAGGTCGTCCGCTCGGAGTTGATAGCAAATGTTGTGGGATGTCCTTGACAAAGCGGGATACAGGGTTCATCTGTGTCAATCCAAAGATAGAGCGTCGTGCCGCACAGGTCATGGCCAGATATTCTCGTGCGCGCGTGATACCGACATAAGCCAGGCGGCGCTCTTCGGCAAGAGCCTCGGCTAGATTACTGTCGCCAAGACTGCGTGCATGGGGGAATATTCCATCCTCCATGCCAATCATGTATACCACTGGGAATTCAAGCCCCTTCGCACTGTGCAGCGTCATTAATGTAACGAGACGTCCTGTGCTGTTCACTGTGTCGACATCGGCAATGAGCGCTGTTTCTTCAAGAAATGCACGGAGGCTAACATCTTCGCTTCGCGCTTCAAAACGCTGCACTGCTGTAAGAAATTCCCGGAGGTTTTCGAGCTTCGACTCGGCTTCAATAGACTTTTGGTCTTCGTAGTGCTTGCGCAATGTGGATTGCTCGAGGACCAATTCAACCAACGCGCTCACGTGCATCGTTGCCAGCTTACTTTGGAACTGTTCGATCATCGTGATGAATCCGTGGAGCGCAGTTCGTGCTGCTGGGCGAAGCGTTGATGTTGCACATAGATCCTTGGCTGCATCCCATAAACTGATTGCCTGGTCAATCGAATGCGCTTCCAGAGCGGCAATAGTTGTATTTCCAATCCCACGTGTTGGGGTGTTAATGACGCGCTTTAGGGAAACGGAGTCGTACGGATTCACGATTAAGCGAAGATATCCGAGGAGGTCCTTCACCTCTGCACGTTCGTAAAATTTCATTCCACCAATCATTTGGTATGGAATCTGGAATTGAAGCAACAACTCTTCCATCGCACGTGACTGGGCATTCGTGCGGTACAAAATGGCAATATCGCTTGGGCTTCGCCCTGTTCCAATCTGACGTTGGATGGTCTGTGCAACCCAATAGGCTTCTTCGACTTCATCACCGGCTTCATACCAGGTAACAGATGATCCTTCTGAGTTGTCGGTCCAAAGCTGCTTTGGTTGGCGTTCAGCGTTTCTGCGAACGACGGCATTTGCAGCTTCAAGAATATTCTTTGTCGATCGGTAATTCTGCTCCAAACGAACAAGCCGGCACCCAGGATGATCTTGAGCAAACTCGGGATAGATAATACGCACATCGGCTCCGCGCCACCGATAAATCCCCTGATCATCATCACCTACTACACATAGGTTTGCGGTCACGTCATTTGGAGTACCGTCATTGGATGCTAGCAATCTGGTCAACAGGTACTGAGAACGGTTGACATCCTGATATTCATCTACAAGCACATGTAAAAAACGGGATTGATAGTGGCTCCGGACATCCTCACGCTCTTGCAGCATCCGGACGGCCTTCAATATGAGATCGTCAAAGTCCAAAGCTCGGTTACGGTTAAGGCGCTCTTCATACTTGCGGTAGACACTGCCTGCGACGGATTCCAATTGTCCGTGAAAGTGTTTAGAGAAGCCCTCTGGTGAAACCATTTGCTCTTTGGCACGGGAAATCATTCCAAGTATGACACGCGGCTGCACCTTCTTTTCATCCAGACTAAGCTCACGGAGACATTCCTTGACCACAGAAACCTGATCATCGGCATCGTAGACGAGGAAGTCACGCGACAGGCCAATCGATGTACCCTTTTCACGTAATATCCGCGCGCACATCGCGTGAAACGTACCGACCCACATGTCGCGTGAGATGCCATCCCCGAGGAGATGTTCCAGCCGCTCTCGCAGCTCGCCGGCCGCCTTGTTCGTGAATGTAACCGCAAGAATCTGCCAAGGGCGGACACCCTGTACCTGAATCAAATAGGCGATTCTGTGGGTTACGGTCCGTGTCTTTCCGGAACCGGCTCCCGCGAACACGAGGAGCGGACCATTTCCGTGAAGAACGGCTTCCTGCTGGGCATCGTTTAGTCCCGTGAGGAGGTCATCGGCAATCTGCGTACGGTTTTCGTTAGGAGAAGTGAAGAACACAGCAATAGTTTATCCGCAGCAAACACGTGTTTGCACTTTGGATGCGACCGGGTATTCGGTAGGATTGATATCAGTGAATATAGCGAACATTTTGCACGAGCGGATTGCGTCTGGTGACATCGGCATCGATGTCCGAAAGTCTCGGGGATGGTCTGCCTGGCACCATCATCAGATAAGTCCACAGGATGTAACCATTGTTACGCCGCGTGACAAGGGGGCGTTTTTGTGGGCAATTCAGCGCTGTCGTGATGAAAGTATTCCCTATGAGCTAGTCGGTGGGGGTACTTCGACAGCCAAGCCATCCGGCGTAGGTGTGCAAGTCGAAACCCGATGCCTGGATACGTTAATCATCGATGAAACTGCGCAGGAACTTATCGTAGGTGCCGGTGTAGCAATTGATGCTGCAGAAGCTTTTGTAGCAGAGAAAGGGTGGACGCTTGGGCAGTGGATCGGGAGCGGCGCAACGGCTACCATCGGTGGATCGATTGTTACGAACGCGATGGGAATTCTCACGGGCAGGTATGGAACCTTAGAGGATGCCATTTCGGCAGCAGAAATAGTGGATTCATCAGGTGAACCTTTGTGGGTCACTGCAGCTGGACTTGCCAATTCAACATCACCAACAATCCTGTCTGTTCGACTTCCATTATGGCTGTGCCCGGATGGCAGGGCCGTTGCGCGGTTTGATGGTGCAGACGATGCTTTTGCGGCGATAAGACATATCGCGACTGCTCGGCTAGTGCCTGCGCATATAAGTGTTGACCATAGCGGCGCAATCACGGTCATCGTAGAGGGTGAAACACACCTCGAAACAGCGCGCTATCAATTGATCGCTGCCATTCTTCAGAAACATGGCGCTGTGCAGGACCAGACGCTTGACCAGAACCGACATTGGGACAGGCTAATGTCGTCCAACCCGTGGACTGTCAATGCGGGCGGGAAATGCTGGACGGATCGCATACGTGTTCATACTCCATGGTCTGATTGTGCTAATGTCCTGGATACGTGGGCACAGAGAGCCGTTCAGGCTGGTGCTGAGCTTACCTGGTTTGCGCTTAATCCAACGGTTTCGGGTATGTGTTTTGTCTTTGATGTCACTATTCCCGGGACGACAATCGAGCCTGAGTGGCTATTTGCCGAAAGGCCTTAGTGATTGGAACGTTGTCGGTAGATATGTCAAAGAACGCACAGTGAGATGATGTAGAAATGCAACGGGATGAGAATATGGTTGTAGCTTTTTCTGGAGCCCTGAGAACGATGGATGCTTCAGCAATATGAGGCAATATGCTCGTTGCTTATGGATTGCGGCGAAGCGGTGGGGCAAGATACAACCCATCGGAATATCATTCAAGGCAAGCCGCCCAGTGAATATGCCAGAATATTGCATTGGAAATCGACGCTGCCAGGCGATGGCAGGTTGGAGGATTGCATGAAGGTTCACGTTGGACGGACAACGCTGATGTTGGCATCTGTCGTGACGGTGGCGGCTGGTGCGATATCGGCACGACCCGCACCGCCAGCAGTGGGTAAGGCTGGCACCGGACACGGGGGAGCGCTTGCGAAAGCTGCTGTGAAAATCCTGCAGGAGAATTGCGTAGCGTGTCACACAGGAGCGAACTCATCAGGCAAACTCGATCTTTCATCCCGTGCAGCCCTCTTGCGTGGCGGTAGCAGTGGCCCGTCGGTCAATAAATCAAAACCTGAAGCAAGTCTGCTGATTCGTGCCATGCGACATGATGGCCGTTCAATGCCGCCGTCCTCTAAAGTTAGTTCGGCTGATACGGATACTGTGGCAAAGTGGATGGCAGCTGGGAGTCCGTGGGCAGATACCGGTGTCGTTGTCAAATCTGGTCCTCCACAGGTCGATGACTATGCCCGTAACTGGTGGTCGTTCAAGCCGGTTCGTCCGGTTTCGCTTCCAGTTGTCAAGGATACAAAGTGGGCGAAGTCGCCAATTGATCGCTTGGTTCTGGCAAAACTGGAGCAAAATGGTCTGAAACCTAATGCGCCTCTAAATCGCGTACAGCTGTTGCGACGTGTTACCTATGACCTTATTGGGTTGCCTCCGACAAAGGCGGAAGTTGAAGCATTTGTAGGAGACAAATCTCCGAATGCCTATGCGAAAGTAGTTGACCGCTTGCTCGCAAGTCCACACTATGGAGAGAGATGGGGACGCCATTGGCTCGACCTCGTTCGGTACGCTGAGACGAACTCGTTCGAACGAGATGGCGACAAACCTGACGTGTGGCGTTACCGCGACTATGTCATTAAATCGTTCAATGAGGACAAGCCTTATGATCGATTTATCAAAGAACAACTGGCTGGTGACGAGCTTTCTGACGCAGGTACCGATGGCCTTATTGCTACGGGTTATTACCGTCTTGGCCAATGGGATGATGAGCCGGTCGATCCTGAACAGGCGCGCTTTGATGAGCTGGATGACATTGTAACGACTACAGGACAATCTGTTCTGGGTCTTAATGTGAACTGCGCTCGTTGCCACGACAGTAAGGTAGATCCGCTGCCGCAACGCGATTACTACCGCATGGTTGCATTCTTTAACAACATCAACCGCTATGGCTTACGCTCGCATGAGAGTGTGATGGAACGCTCACTGCGGCCGATCGCCCCGAAGGATGTCGTAACAAAGTATCAGGCGGATGTTCGTGCTCACCGCGAAAAGCTGCAGCAGCTCGACCGAACCATCCGTGGTATCGAACAGAAAGCACAAAAGACATTCATTCCAGTTGAGCATCAGGAGTTCCGTGATGAGTTCAAGCGGCCGGGACTTTTGAAACTCCGTGTGCCAACTGTCATTTCACAGAGTGAGTATGATGACTACGTTCGTCTCATAAAGGAACGCCAAGAGACACGAGACAACCCACCGCCTGGCCTTGAGACGGCTTTATGTGTTACTGAACAGGGTGCAAAGCCTAAAGACACATTTGTACTTGCCCGAGGTTCTGCCGCTGCCCCGACGGATAGAGTTGAACCAGGCTTTCCAAGCGTTTTGGTGGCGCTCGATGCCCCGGTTGAAATCAACCCTGATGGTTCCCCAACGACGGGACTGCGGACGCAGTTCGCAGCATGGGTAACCCAGCCGTCAAATCCATTGACCAGCCGGGTTATCGTGAACCGGGTGTTCCAACACCACTTTGGACGCGGCATCGTCCGGACGACAAGTAACTTTGGCTACGCAGGAACTAAGCCTTCACATCCGGAGTTGCTTGACTACCTTGCAAGTCGGTTCGTCGCCGGCGGGTGGAAGTTCAAGACACTGCACAAGGAAATCCTGTTGAGCAATACCTACCAGATGTCGAGTGCGCTAAACGCGGCAGCCCTGAAGAAAGACCCTGAAAACGACCTTCTGTGGCGTGTTGACATGCAGCGTTTGGAAGCGGAAGCAATCCGTGACTCGATTCTCAGCGTTTCTGGTCAGCTAAATCTGAATATTGGTGGACCGAGTGTACTGGTTCGCATTCCGGATGAGGTTCTTGCTGGCCAGAGTGTCCCTGGGGACGGATGGGGGCTTTCGAGCCCGGATGAGCAGGCACGGAGAAGTGTTTACGTCAAGGTAAAGCGGTCACTCATGGTTCCAATATTTGCTGCATTTGATGCCGCTGATACGGACACGGCATGTCCGGTGAGAAACACGACTGTTGTGCCAACGCAGGCGTTGTCTTTGCTGAACTCACAGTTCGTGCAAGAACAGGCTGGAGTCTTCGCGAAGTCTGTGGCCCAAAAGCAGAGTCAGCCGGCAGATCAGGTAACGGAAGTTCTCTGGCGCGTCCTGCAGAGAAAGCCAACGCCTGCCGAAGTGACGCGCGGAACAAACTTCATAGCAAAAGCAATGACATCCAATGGCCAAAACCAATTGGATGCACTAAAGCAATACTGCATGATTGCGCTAAACCTCAACGAGTTCATTTACATCGATTAGGAGACCACAATGTCAAACACGTTTTGTGGACGAACACGCCGTCAGTTTCTGTGGGAGGTCGGTGCTGGATT
>JBJTQN010000305.1:0-2744 GCA_046075665.1 Armatimonadota bacterium
ACCTGTCGTTGCTTCTCGCGCTGCTTGCCTTCACCATCTCCACCCAGCGAAATCTGTCCCTTCTCCTGGTCCTCGAAGAGAACCTGAAGGTTTTGGTTTCGCTGACGGCGGACGTTTGCCACACCGGTCAACTGGTTGGCCGTTGCAACTCCTCCCGTGTGGAAGGTACGCATCGTCAACTGCGTTCCTGGCTCACCAATCGACTGAGCTGCGATGATTCCGACAGCGACGCTGATTTCGACGAGCTTACGGGTCGCAAGGTCTTCACCGTAACACTTGGCGCAGACACCCTGACGGCTTTCGCAGGTAAGTACCGAGCGAAGCTCGACCTTCTCTACACCCGTCGCTTCGACACGCTTTGCGACAACTTCGGAGAAGATTTCACCAGCCGCAATCAACAGCTCGCCGGTCTTTGGATCAGTGATGTCGTGCAGTGATGTGCGTCCACGGAGACGCTCTGCAAGCGACTCAATGTCTGCGAATGCCTTGACGGTAACACCCTTGAGGGTCTGACAGTCGAGCTCACGAATGATCACGTCCTGCGCAACATCCACGAGGCGGCGTGTCAGATAACCAGCGTCAGCCGTTCGAAGAGCGGTATCAGCAAGTCCCTTTCGAGCACCGTGCGTTGTCACGAAGTATTCAAGAACCGAGAGTCCTTCGTGGAAGTTTGACTTCACCGGGAGGTTTTCGATGATATTTCCGAATGGGTCAGCCATCAGACCACGCATACCGGAAAGCTGTGAGACCTGCTTGATCGAACCACGGGCTCCGGATGTCGTTACAATCGACACCGGGTTGAAGCGGTCAATATGCTTGACGATTTCGTTTCCGATTTCAGCCGTAGCATCCGTCCAGAGCTTAAGCACGCGCTGTTTTCGCTCTGCAGGAGACAGCATTCCCTGGCGGTACTGCTTGTTGGCCTTGTCAACCGCAGACTCCGTATCACGCATGATTCGCATACGGGACTCAGGAGACTGCATGTCCGTCATCGCAAAGGTGATACCGGCACGGGTTGCCCACTTGAAGCCGGTTTCCTTGAGGTCATCAAGGAACTTGACCGTTCGCTCAGCACCGTAGCCCATGTGCACAGCAGCAATCAGACGGGTGATCTGCTTCTTATCCATCGCTACGTTGACCCAAAGGGAGTCTGGAACGATCTGGTTAAAGATCACACGACCAACCGTGGTTGCAAACAGAGGCTGCCCTGGACCCTTGCGATAAAGAACATATTCGTTCAAGTCGACCTTGTTATTGTCATACGCATACATCGCATCCCCAGGGGATCCAAAGATATACGACGAACCGTAACGCAGCGTGCCCTCACCGAGTTTTACCAACTTCTTGGCATCGTCAGAAGTCAAGAGACGATCCTTGCCAACAATCAGCTTAGGCTCTTTGGTCTTGCCCTTCGCATCTGGCCGGTAGGTTTCGTAAATATCATCGATAACAACCTTACCAACGGCGAGCTTTGCTTCAGCGTATGGAAGCGAGTCCCACTTGTCCATCGTCACGAAGAACGCACCGAGAACAATATCCTGCTGCGGAGATACGATTGGCGATCCATCCGCAGGCGAGAATAAGTTGTGGCTTGCCAGCATCAGGACACGGGCTTCTGCCTGTGCATGAGAACTCAATGGGATATGAACAGCCATCTGGTCGCCATCGAAGTCTGCGTTGAATGCCTTACAAACCAGTGGGTGCAGCTGAATTGCTTTACCATCCACGAGTTTTGGCTCGAACGCCTGAATTCCAAGGCGGTGGAGCGTCGGTGCACGATTGAGCATCACTGGATGCTCCTTGATCACCTTCTCCAAAGCATCCCAGACCTCAGGACGCATGCGCTCAATCATCCGCTTCGCAGTCTTGATATTGCTCGTCGAACCGTTGTCGACCAGCGTCTTCATCACGAACGGCTTGAAGAGCTCAAGTGCCATTTCCTTTGGAAGTCCACACTCGTGAAGCTTGAGTTCAGGACCAACAACGATGACGGAACGTCCAGAGTAGTCAACGCGCTTTCCAAGCAGGTTCTTGCGGAAGCGGCCTTCTTTACCCTTGAGCATGTCAGACAGCGACTTGAGTGCACGACCATTTGACCCTGTCACCGGGCGCTGCCGACGTCCATTGTCAATGAGCGCATCAACCGCTTCTTGCAACAAACGCTTTTCGTGGTTAACGATGGACTCTGGTGCACGAATTTCCTGAATCTTCTTCAGGCGGTTGTTTCGGTTGATGATTCGGCGGTACAGGTCGTTGAGGTCAGATGTTGCAAAACGACCACCATCGAGCTGAACCATCGGACGAAGCTCAGGGGAAATAACTGGTACGCAGTCAAGAATCATCCACTCAGGGCGGCTCTTGGAATCGATGAACGCAGAGAAGACATCGAGGCGCTTGATCGCACGGACAATCTTTGGACCTGGAGCATCATCAGAGCGTGCTGCCTTCCGAAGACGCGCCTGCTCCTGCAGTTCCTTGATGTCTTGGCGAATCTTACGCTGTTCGACATCGAGGTCGACTTCCTGGAGCAGCTTTCGGATTGCCGCACCACCTTGGCCAGCCTCAACCACCGTATAGAGGGATTCATCCACACGGTTAGCGATGACATCTAGCAGGGTCTCAATCAATCTCCACTGGTCTTCATCAATAAGAGCCTTCTTATCGATGTTTGGTAGGAGATCGAGTGCCTGACGGAGCTCGGTGATGCGGTCCTCCGCATCCTTTGCTTCCTGATCAACGCGATC
>JBJTQN010000306.1:0-6477 GCA_046075665.1 Armatimonadota bacterium
TGTGGCGTGTAAGTCGTGGACAGTGACGATGTTTTCCACAGAACGGTAGCCAAGCTCATCGGTAGAGCCGTAAACCGTACCGCCTTTAATTCCACCACCCGCCATCCAAATGCTGAACGCGTTGATATGGTGATCCCGTCCAGTCCCTTGACCCATTGGCGTACGCCCAAACTCCCCACCCCAGACCACAAGTGTCGAGTCCAACATCCCACGCTGTTCGAGGTCATCCAGGAGAGCAGCACATGCGGCATCGGTCTCACGGGCAGCGATTGGCATCGCAACTTCCATATTGCGGTGATGATCCCATGCACGATGGTAGACCTGCACGCAGCGTACGCCACGCTCAAGAAGCCGTCTGGCAAGGAGGCAGTTGCTAGCGAATGTGCCATCACCAGCTCGCTTAATTCCATAGCGTTGCAGTGTCTCAGGACGCTCATCCCTCATGTCAGTCAGCTCAGGGACAGACATCTGCATCCGAAAGGCCATTTCATATTGTGCAATCCGCGTCCCTGCCTCTGGATCTAGGGTTTGGGCTGCGCGCTCACGATTAATGGCATTGATAGACTGAATGAGCTTCTCTTCAAGGTTGCGTGGGTTACCGCCTGGGCTTGCGACGTAGTGAACGGCATCTCCTTTGGCTTGAAATGCTACACCCTGATAGCGGCTGGGCAGAAATCCCGCAGACCACTGCCGGGCTGACACCGGCTGGACGCCATCCGATGAGCCTTGCGATGCCAGCACCACAAAGCCCGGAAGGTCGCGGGATTCGCTGCCAAGGCCGTACAGCAGCCATGATCCCATGCTGGGGCGTCCCTTTAGGATTGAGCCGGAGTTGAAAAAGGCATGCGCGGGATCGTGGTTGATTTGCTCTGTGATCATCGAGCGGATGACCGCGAGCTTGTCGGCATGCCTTGCGATATTCGGCAGCAGGCTTGAGATTTCGATACCGCTCTTGCCATGGCGCGCAAATTCGGTGAACGGTCCGCGGGCGAGAAGCGGCGTGTTTTGCAGCTGTGCAAGTTGTTGCCCATTCGTGTATGAACTCGGAAATGGCTGACCGTGTAACTTTTTTAGCTCAGGTTTCCAGTCGAATGTCTCTAGCTGGCTTGGCCCACCGGCCATACATAAGTGGATGATTCGCTTAATGCGCTGGGGCTTGTGGAGGACTGGAAGTGCACCTGGCATCCCGATGCGCTGTACAGCCGGAGGAGCTGCCTCTGCAAGCAACTGTCCCAGGGCAATGCTCCCGAGACTGAACGCAGAGCGTTTCAGAAATGCGCGACGAGCGGTGGTGGAGTGGATGTCAGTGTCCATCGTCAATACCTCGTAATCGTTTCATGGAGGTTGAGGAGAACTCGGCAGACATTTGTGTATGCCGCGAGCTCAATTGGGTCAACATCCATACGGCTTGGCAAGCTGCCCGTACGCAACATTTCTCGACCTGGGACTTCATTGATGGTGTATGTCTGGTGTGATTCAGCGAGGATGACTTTTAGCTGTTTTCGCTCTGTCGCAGATGCGGGAGTGCCACGGACCCGCCGCATCAGCCAGTTGAGGCGGTCATCAACGGTGCCACTACCAGGCTTTAGCGTGGCGTACATCAGATTTGCAAGGCCACGCGCAGCCTCAACATAGACTGGGTCATTCAGCAACGTGAGTGCTTGTTGCGGCGTGTTGGCTTCTGTGCGCAACGGGCAGGCTTCTTCGCGACTGGGGGCATCAAATGCTGCGAGTCCCGGGTGGAGAAACGTCCGTTGCCAGTGCGTATACAGTCCGCGGCGGTATTGATCACCCCGCGTGCTAGGAATGTAGTCACGGTCTGGAAACTGCAGGTTTGCATAGTAACCTGCTGGCTGAAAGGGCTTCACCGGCGGGCCTCCGACATGTGTATCGAGGATTCCTGCGATGGAAAGAGCATTGTCCCGGATGAATTCGGCTTCTAAACGCCGTGGAGTCTGTCGGGCAAAAGTACGGTTTTGTGGGTCCTTGGCGATATGCACGGACAGAGGCCTTGACGAGCGTTTATAGGCATCGGAGAGAACAATCTCGCGAATGATGCTACGCATATTCCAGCCCCGCTCCATAAATGTGGATGCCATCCAGTCAAGCAGTGCCGGATTGGATGGCGCCTCGCCCTGTGCGCCAAAGTCCTCGACGGATTGCGAGATACCCGCGCCGAAAAACAGCCTCCAAAAGCGATTCACGAGGACGCGAGCCGTGAGAGGATTTGCGCGGGTTGTGATCCAGGCTGCGAGCTCCAGACGTGATGATGGCTGAGTGTTGTTAGGGATGCCTGGTGTCAGAAATGCGGGTGTCCCGGGACCGACGATTTGCCCCGTGGTGTCCATCCAGTTTCCCCGCGCAAGTACTCTGGCCTGACGAGGCTTTGATGTACCTTCAGTAACCATGACGGGAGTCCGGCCACCACGACACTGAACGATGTTCTTTAGTCGCTCATTGACTTCGTCTGAAACACGCTCGAGTCCCGCCCCCGACAGCAGGAAAGCCATCTTAGCATCACGCACTAGCGGGGCATCCACAGAATCCGGGGTGATTGCATGGACGGGTATGACTCGGATGCGGACATCACTCGTGACACCGGAAAGTGTTAGTTTGAGCGGGCCCGCGCTTGTATAGGCAGTTCGTGCAAGCCAGTAAACGGCCTTAGCATCGGTCTGTGATGACTTGCCCGTTATCCGCCAGCCACCTTGAATACCGATTTTCTCAAAGCCATTTTGTGTGCTTGGAGTATGTGGATTCCCAGCTCCATGCCAAAATGAAAGCGTCGTCGTGCCTTGTTTGAGCGTCGTGGTGACTGTTGTTGTCGCAACAGGCTGACGGAGTGTGACTTCAATCCCGGCGAGCATCACCGCTGAGCGCGGAATATCAATGTTTACCGCTGACTTCACAGGTGTGTGCCACACCGAGCCGGTGGGGGACTCTACGACGACTGGCGCAAGCTCACCATTGATGTCACGGAACTGGGCGCACTTGGTCGTGAATGCCATAAACCGCGGATCGGACTCCGGAACTCCGGCAGCAAGCGACTTGAGGCCAGCAAGTTCCTCGCGTATCCGGCTATTGAGGGCTTTGCTGCCTACGATGATCTCCGGTGGGAAGGGAGAGTCATTGTTAATACCGCGGAGCTCTGGCTCTGGCGTGTAGCTGTAGTCTGCATAGACGCCCCACTGTCGCATGTCAGCAAAGTAGGCGGCAATACTGTAGAAGTCCTTTGCGGTAAAGGGGTCATACTTATGATCGTGGCATTCGGCGCAGGCGATGGTTGAGCCCAAAAATGCACTACCGACAGTACGAACGCGGTCAGCGGCGTACTTTGCAAGATACTCGCCTGGTTGCGCGCCACCCTCACGAGTGACCATGTTCAGGCGGTTGAAGCATGTTGCGGTGCGGGATGCATCATTCGCCCCGGGGATGAGATCACCCGCGAGCTGGTCACGCACAAAGGTTGTATACGGGATGTTGGCTTTGAACGCATCGATAACCCAGTCCCGATACGGCCAGGCGTTGTGGTTTTGGTCGCCGTGGAAGCCAACGGTGTCCGCGTAGCGGACTTGGTCCAGCCACCAGACGGACATGCGCTCAGCGTGCGCATAGGAGACCAATAAGCGATCGACGTAGGCTGAAAATGCCTGTGGCGTCGGGTTTGAAACGTAGGACTTAAGGTCATCCGGGTTCGGAGGAAGGCCAGTGAGGTCAAGGGAAACGCGACGAATGAGGGTAACGGGATCCGCAGGAGGGGCAGGAGGAATCCTGAGCTGCTTGAGACGCTGGTCGATAAAGGCATCGATTGGACTTCGCCTCGCTACAGTTGGCGGAACTGGTGGCTTAGTGATGGGTGTATAGGCCCAGTGCGGCTCATATTTGGCGCCGGCTAACAGCCATGCCTTGATGGTCTCCTTTTGTTCCTTTGAAAGCGGCTTATGTGCCCCTGGAGGTGGCATCAGGAGGTCAGGCGATGTCTGTGTGATGCGGTTCCAGAGTGACCCGCCCAGTGTGCCCGGAATAATGGCTTTCTGCTTTATGGCGGCATCACGGATATCAAGACGCAGACCGGCCTTGCGCTTGGCGCTATCGGGGCCGTGGCAAGGGAAGCACGTATCGGAAAGGATTGGCCGGATGTCACGGTTGTAGCCCGGGGATGCAACGATGTGATGGACCGATTTCGGCGGTGCGACGGCGAGGGCGGCAATGGTCGTTACGAGTGGTATACAACCGGCGAGTAGCCGTAGGGAAATTCCGGAGTTACGCATTTCCCGGATGTTGTACCATTGATTCAGGCGTTACAAAAACGCTCATCAGTGCCGCCTTGGAGATTCCTGGGCTACAAAGGAAGTCTGCAAAATTTATGGATATCGCATCCCTTTTTCGTCTTGATGAAAAGCGTGTTCTTATCACTGGATCCAGTAGCGGAATCGGTCAGCTGCAGGCGTTGGCGATGATCAGCGTTGGAGCGCGCGTTGTCGTGCATGGGTCGAATCAGGCGAAGATTGATGAGACGCTGCAGATGCTTGGGGCGGCAGGCGGAGAAGCGCATGGAGTTTGTCTTGCACTGGATGGCAAGCGCTCCACCGCTCAAGAGCTCGTACGGCAGGCCGCCGAGCTCGTTGGTGGGCTGGATATTGTGATCAACTGTGCCGGAACAAACCGCCGAAAGGAGATTGAGGATGTCACAGAAGAGGATTATGAGCTGATTCGGTCTGTGAATCTGGATTCTCTATATTGGATTAGCCAGGCTGCGATTCCGTATATGCGCGAGGCAGGTGGTGGGAAGATTTTGCATATCGGAAGCATGACGACATTCCGCGGACTCGGAATGTTATCGGTTTACGGCATGACAAAGGGAGCCGTTGGCCAGCTGACACAGAGTATGGCGACCGAGCTTGCAAAACATAACATCCAGGTCAACGGCATCGCACCAGGGTTTATCGACACACCTTTGACCACTGCCGGACTCTTTGGTGACCGTGTGCGCAAGAAGTGGATCTTTGACCGAATTCCAGCGGGGCGACGGGGACTTCCTGCAGACCTGGTCGGCGCGACGATTTTCCTTTGCAGCCATGCCAGTGACTATGTCACCGGGCAGATGCTTGCGGTGGATGGCGGCTTTCTCACAGGCGGAAGCTGGGCAATTCATGCGACGGAGGAGCAGCTCGCAGATTAGGTTTGAAGCGCTTCACGAAAATGCTAACGGCGTGTTGTGCGTTGCACCACACGCCTTGATTTAGTTGCCGCCAGGCTTCGTGGCTTAGCTCTTACTACGACTATCGTCTGTTGGATAGCCGTGGACGCGTCTGACAGAAGCGCGCACAAGCTCGGGGAGCAGAAACTCTGTAAAGGCTGTTGCTCCTGCCGGGCTTAGGTGGACAGCATCGGTAAAGTCACTGTCCAGCGCCATTTCATCCATGTTTACAAGGCGCGCACCTTTCGTGTCTAGCTCCGATGCCAGGCGATCAAGATAGGCTTGCCATTCAGATGTTCGATAGTACGTATTCCTGTGCTTGGCTGGCATCGGCATGACAACAAACACCACCTCACGCTTATCCTTCACTGCCACGCTAAACAAGCGTTCAACCTCCGGACACAACAGGGAGGGCTTGGTCATCGCCTTTCGGACGCGCTCGGCAAACCGCTCACCTGAGCCATCCTCAAGCGCTGAAAAGTCGCTCGCCCGTCCAAAGTTATTCGTTGCGGTCCGTTTTTGAAGAGACTTGTCAGAAAGTACTCTCCGGAATCGCTCCACCTTTGCCCACAGGGAGTCTTGGTAGGTCAATATAGGCAGACTTCGACGCAGGTTGAACTCGAATACAGCAGGCCCACTTAAGCCATACGATTCGGGAATATTGATGTGTTTCAGCTGAAAGGCAACAGCCCGGTTACCCTTCCAACCTGCCTCGGGAGATTCTGAAAGTGTGAGATCCATAAAGCCGTAGATAAGCTTGCCGCGAATTCTTGTTGCGATAGCTTCACCGGCTATGGCTGCGTGCTCGGATGTCTGTGTTGAGCCAATGCCGAGATTCAGACAAGCCAGTTGCTGGCGGCTGCACACAGCCGTGTCAATACCTGCTGCAATCAGCGAGTTTCCGATGAAGACGTAGCTGTTTTCTGATGGAGTCTGCAGTCGGGATGCCAGTACACGCGCAGGGTTGTTCCGTTCAATAAGCGTAATCCCAAGATTCAGCGCCAGAAGCCCTGCCGCCAGCGCGATGGCATAACGTACTAAGAGTGGGCGATAGCGGGCATCCATGGTTGTAACGTACCACAGGAATGAGATGCACTGTACGAGGTCAACACACGGTTCCGTTCATGACCGATAGAGCATGATTGATTTCGACAACGCTTTCGCCTAATAAAGACGGAACACAAAAGTCTGCGGGTTATCATCAAACAAACAAAAGCCCATGGAAAATCCATGGGCCCATAAAACAATCAAAACCCCCGCCGGAAACGAGGGTCTAC
>JBJTQN010000307.1:0-4335 GCA_046075665.1 Armatimonadota bacterium
GGAAAACGCCAACATGGTTGGCGCGATTCAGGTCGCTGGCACCCCGAGTACTACGCAGATTCCATTCTTTATCGCGAGCTGCGACTATGTGATTATCGGTGATGAATACTATGCGGCGACGGCATATCTAACTAGGCAGCCAACATTACTTGGTTCGATGATTGGTCAGGATCGTGTAAAGATTGGCATTCTTGTCATAGTGGTTCTCGGGTTCATCCTCACCCTTGGAAAGCTTCCGTTGGTGAAGAATCTCTTCGAGGATAAGGATATGCCAGCAGCCAGTTACTTCTCGCCGGCTAAGGGAGGCAAGTGATGTTTCAGACACAGCATGGTGCTGCGCTCTACACTCATTTGGCGGGCGCAGCGGTTGTCTCGATTATTTTGTTCTTTGCCCTTACGTTGGTGCCTACCAAGTTACGGCGACCACTAATCATGGGCGTTACGTTTGCAGCAGGCTTGTTCTACGCCCTTGAGTTCTTCTGGCCGGTAAGTGGTCCGGAAGGCGACCAAAAGAACTTCCTTACAGCCTATATAAAGCCATTTTCCGATATCACGACGGTGCTGCAATCTTTTGCGCTTGGACTCGGCGTGTACTCGCTCGTATCGATCCACATGCGGAAAGTGGCACGTACACAATCCGGTTGGGCCTTCTCGCTGGTTCTGATTCTAAGCATGATCGTGATGGTCATCGCCCACATCGGCAAGGAATATATCAAATCCCCTTGGATCCAACAGCTCAATGCGTTTGCGTATTCCGGCTTGATGAAAAGCTTGGACGCAACGATGTTTTCAATCATTGCGTTTTACATCGTCTCCGCTGCATATCGGGCATTCCGAATCCGTTCAACCGAAGCAACAATCCTGCTTGTCTCAGCTGCGGTTATCATGCTCGGTCAGGTAGCAATCGGACAGGCCATAACAAATGGCATCCCGAATGAAGGGATTACAGCAAACTTCAGAGTTGAAAATCTCGCCAACTGGATTCTGAAGAAAGTCAACTCTCCGGCAATTATGGCCATTGACTTTGGTCTGGGTGTTGGTGGACTTGCAACGGCATTACGCCTCTGGTTATCACTTGAGCGTGGCTCGTACTTCGAGGAGGAACTATGAGGATCCCTCAACTGGACCGCCGTGTCCTCTACATGATGCTCGCGGTTGTCGTAGCGATTCCATTGGTGATTACTGTGCCGTTACCTCCACCGGCAATCACCCCCCCTACACGGTCCTTCTACGACACGATTGAAGAAGTTTCGGCAGATCCCAAGACCAAAGACAAACTTGTCATTGTTTCCTGTAACTTTGGTTCCGGTACACTTGCTGAAAATCTAAGCCAGCTCGATGCAACCCTTAACCACATCGTTGCGAAGCGTATGAAGTTTGCAATCTTTGCCTTCAATGATCCTCAGGGTCGCGACCTTGGCGGCTCAACCGCACAGCGGATTGCGGACAAGGCTGGGTACAAGTACGGTGAGGACTGGGTCAACTGGGGCTTCAGACCCCCGCAAGGTATCCAATCACTTCTCAAAGCGATGGTGAACGACCTACATGGCGCCCTTGGCACCGATGTCAAAGGTACCAAGCTCTCAACAATCCCCGTCATGGCGAAGTTTAAGAAAGCCGATGATGTTGGATTGATCATCGAGTTTGCGGCGGCCGATACGGTGAAGTACTGGATTCAGTTTTTCCAGCGCGCTGGAACGACCCCGATTGCCACATTGTTCTGTCCAACATCGGTTATGGCTAATGAGGCTTACCCGATGCTGGAAACAGGTCAGTTGCAGGGCATGCTAGTCGGGCTCAAGGGTGCAAATGAATTTGAGACAGTGATGAAGCGTCCAGGTTTTGCCACCCGGGCGAGCGCATCCCTGTCCTATTCCCACTTGCTCATCATTCTCCTGATTGTTCTGGGTAATGTCGGGATGATTCAGGACCGTAAGCGTCAGCAAGGAGCGACAAAGTGAAGGAAGAAACAGTAAAGCTCATTGTCATCCTTCTGGGTGTCGCCAGCACATTAGGTATCTACTCGATTCTTTACAAAGAGAACAAGGTCTTCCGCTTCTTCGAGCACCTTTACCTTGGCCTCGCGGCTGGATACTCCATTTCTGCTGCTTGGAATGACATCCTTCGCCCGCAGTGGTGGACATTGATGATGGTCGAGGGACGTTGGTGGATGTTGTTTGCCATCCCTGCAGCGATGCTGTTCTACATGATCTATTCAAAGCAGAACTCGTGGATGAGTCGTTTGATTTTCGGATTGTTCCTTGGCGCAACGGCTGGTCAGACCTTTCAGGCATTTGCCGCAGATTACTTCCCGAAGATTAGAACCGCCGCAAGCAAGGCTGTGATGGACCTCCCAGAGGTAAGCCAGCCAGGGGCATATGGACTGACGCCATTTAGTGCAGCGCTAAACAACGTTCTGTTCATGGTCATTCTTGCATCGGTGATGACCTACTTCTTCTTCTCCTTTGAGCAGAAGGGCAAAGTCATCCCAACCGTAAGTAAGTTTGGACGGTATACCCTGATGGTCGCCTTCGGCGCGCTGTTTGGGTCTACGATTATGGCAAGAATGTCACTGCTAATTGGCCGGATGTACTTCCTGATACATGACTTTGTTCAGGTTCAGCTCTTTCATATGCCATAAGCCTAGCGAAAGTGAAACTATCAGCCTGTCAGATTACTGGCAGGCTGTTGTTGTATCTGACCTACCTGGATGACCTCTGATATGGCCGAGGGGAGTGCCGGATGGAAGATATAGCACGTTCGCCGCTTACAGTAGCTGTAATGCAGTTTAAGGTAGAGCGAACAGCCTCAACGATCACCGGCAGCCTGTTTGCACATCTCCACGATCGTGAAGCGTCCTAGCCGGCCTTCATCCCGAAACAGACGTATGACAAAGAAAAAGCCCCGGTACTCCGGGGCTGCTTCTCTCCACTAAGACGTACGGTCAGGAAATGACTTCCTTAATCGTGTTCGTATGTTCTACTCCAACAAGCTTTTGGTTGAGTCCACCGTAGAAGAAAGAAAGCCGGTTAGGATCAAAGCCAAGCTGATTGAGCATCGTCGCATGCAGATGCTTGACCTGATATGGATTCTCTACTGCCTTGCTTCCAAGCTCATCCGTTTGACCAACAGAAACTCCGCCCTTGATTCCACCACCTGCCATCCACATCGTGAAGCCGTACGCATTGTGATCACGCCCGGTTCCCCGCTCGTACTCTGCTACAGGCTGTCGTCCAAATTCACCACCCCAAACAATAAGTGTGGTATCCAGAAGGCCACGTTGCTTTAGGTCCTCAAGAAGACCCGCAATCGGTTTATCTGTCTCACCGGCATGGAGGGTGTGATTGTCAAAGAGGTCACCATGGGCATCCCAGTTGGCATCATTGTGGTTGCCACCAGAATAGATCTGGATAAAGCGAACTCCACGTTCCACAAGCCGTCGAGCCATCAGACACTGACGTCCAAACGGTGCACTACGTGGGTTGTCCAGTCCGTACATCTTCTGGATGTGCTCGGGTTCTTTGCTCAGGTCTGTTGCTTCCGGTGCACTTGACTGCATTTTGTATGCAAGCTCATAGGATGCTATACGCGCCTTGAGGTTTGAGTTATCCCCACGAAGGATCTCATGTTCATCGTTGTATTGACGCAGCGTGTCAAGCATTTGGCGTTGTGACTCAGCGGCAACGGATTCAGGGCGTTTGAGATCCAAGATTGGGTTATTGGTCGCTGAAATGACCGTTGCCTGATAGGTAGCTGGCATGTACCCAGCAGACCAGTTCTTAGGACCCGATATCGGGCCACCGCGAGGGTCAAGCATGACAACAAACCCAGGGAGGTTTTCGTTTACCGTTCCAAGGCCATAGTTGATCCACGATCCCATACATGGCGAGCCACTGAGAATCTTCCCGCTGTTCATTTGCAGCATCGCTGAGCCGTGAATTGGTGAGTCCGCTGTCATCGAGTGAATAAACGCGATGTCATCCACATGCTTGGCCACATTTGGAAAGAGGTCACTGACCCACTTACCACATTGGCCGTACTGCTTAAACTTCCAGCGGGGTTCAACAATGCGTCCAATGTTTCGGCGTCCGCCGCGCCCAAAGGTTTTCACCTCAATGGTTTGATTGTCTCGTCCATACATCGTTGGTTTGTAATCAAACGTATCAATGTGGCTTGGACCACCGTACATGTAGAGGAAGATGACCGCTTTCGCCTTGGCGGGAAAATGTGGTGCCTTTGGTGCGAGAGGATTCTTGAAAGCTGCTTTTCCATCAGCTGCGTATGCCTGCTTCCCGAAAAAATCATTATCAAGCATCCCAGCGAGGGCTACACCAC
>JBJTQN010000308.1:0-12085 GCA_046075665.1 Armatimonadota bacterium
GCCAATCGTCGCGGATGTCCATCACCAAGGCACTGACATCGCACGTACCGTCGCTGAGTTCGTCGACAAAGTCCGAATCAACCCAGGACTCTTTGTCTTCAATAAACACACCGGACGCACAGACTTCACCGAAGCTGAACATGAAGAGCAACGCGCTGCCATTGAGGAATCTCTCATTCCCGTTCTCGAGGTCGTCAAGCGTCGCGATATCGCGATGCGTATCGGTGTCAACCATGGCTCGCTCGCAGAACGGATGCTGGTGACTTACGGCGATACCCCGGAAGGCATGGTGGAAAGTGCCATGGAATATCTCCGCATCTGCCGTAAACACGACTTCCACAACCTCATCATTTCGCTCAAAGCATCCAGGGTGCCAATCATGCTCGCGGCAAACCGCCTGATGGCCCGCAGGATGGCAGAAGAAAACATGGACTATCCACTCCACCTCGGTGTGACCGAAGCAGGGGATGGCCAATACGCACGCATCAAGTCGACCGCAGGAATCGCAACGCTACTCTCTGAGGGCATCGGAGACACAATTCGCGTCAGCCTCTCAGAAGACCCCATCATGGAACTTCCCGTTTGCTATGAAATCCTACAGGCCCTCGGCCTACGGAAAACGCAAGTCGAGTTCATCGCTTGCCCAAGCTGCGGACGAACCAAGTTTGACCTCCCGACAGTCCTTGCAAAAGTGAAAGCCGCCACGCAACACCTAGTGGGCTTGGACATTGCAGTCATGGGATGCATTGTCAATGGCCCGGGTGAGATGGCGGATGCTGACTATGGCTATGTCGGAAAGGCTGGCGGAAAGATCACTCTCTATCGTAAGCGTGATGAAATCCGCACCGTCGATCAAAGCGTAGGGGTCGATGAACTCGTCCGTCTTCTAAAGGAAGATGGCGTCTGGCAGGAGCCAAAGCAAGCAGATTAGCCCGGTTCACCCTGATGTTCATACCAATCTGAGCCAAAGATAACCCGGCGTGACCGACGCTATGTTTGTAATTGGAGCACAAAAACTATGAAATCTCGGGTTGTAACATCTTTCCTAATAACTGCAGTCTTAGCGGCAGTGCCGACATTTGCATACGCTCAGTCAAGTCTCACGATTGGCCAGGATGCGCGGGCGATGGCAATGGGAGGCGCGGGCATCGGTGCGGGCATCAGCGGCCTTGCAAACCCCGCTGTTTTGGCGCGGGGACGCGACATTCGTTTGCAAACGCCACGGGTTGGCCTTCGCGCAGGTGGTGCCATCGGGAATATCGGTAACCTCTCCGATACAGCAGACTTCTTCAATAAGTCAGGGACTGCACTCGAGGATCAGGTATCCTTCCTCGCACGGACATATGCTACTCAAAGCAGTACTTTTGGACTCAATGTAGGAACCGCGTTTCAAGTGGGTAGCCTTGAGATCGGAGCAAGTGGAGTCGCAAGCGGTAAGTTAAATCCTAACGCTGCGCTCCAAAGCTGGGCAAATGCAGGCGGATTCGGTTTGATTCCAAATGGCGCCGGTGCTGAGGTTTCGGGAGTTGGTGTCTATGCACTGCCATCCGTTGGCCTTGGAATCCAGCTTCCAGCAGTCCGAATAGGGATCGGCGAGGCAGCACCCGTAGTCAAAATGGCCGTCGGTGCCCGTGTAAAGCTCCTGAATGCCGTTTATTCACGCTACGAAGCCACTGTCTTTAGTAATGGAGAGTTCACCACTGGCCCGGGTTCTGAGCTCGGTGGAGAAAGCAACCTCTCACGCACAGGGATTGCCACAGATATCGGTGTCACGGGGTCGACCAAACTCCTTGGTGCTGATTGGTCGGCGGGCTTTGTTACACAAAACTTTGTCAAGCCTGACCTGACATTCCGTGACCAAAACAATGCGCTGATAGACCCGTTGGTCCAGACAACTACAGTCGGTGTCGCGATGCGCAAAGGTGGCTTGACGCTTGCCGGCGATATCGCTGACTTCTTCGGTCGCCAGGACATGCGTCTTGGCGCTGAGCAACGCCTTGGTCCTTTGGCCCTTCGCGCTGGCTATTCCAGTAGTCGTGGCTCGACCTACGGCGTTGGGCTGTTTGGTCTCGATGTCGCATTTGGTAAAGGTCAGCCTCTCGAGCTGGTCAAGTCTATCCGTTTCTAACAACGCTGCGACTCTACGTGAAAAATCACTGCGGCTTCCTCTACGGGAGCCGCAGTTTGCATTTGTGGATGCACTCGAAACGCATGCGCATGTCGGCTATGATGTCACATCAATTGCTGTGACGAAGGAGTCTCAAATATGGCTGAGTGGCCGCAGGCTGGTGGACCGGACGGTAGCTGGACGACGAAGGAGCGCTCACCGCGACGCTGGAGCGTCGTAGATAATCGCAACATTCTGTTCAAGACGGAGCTCCCAGAAACCGGTCAATCCGGCATCGCCAAATTTGGTGATCGAATCTACTTCACCACCATGGAGCCACTTCGTAATGCACGTGCCCGCAAGGATGGCGGAAACATCGTCGGGCATGCAGCGGATGCGAACACCGGCGAGCTGTTGTGGTCTGTAGACCTCCCGGCGAAGGAAGAGAGCCCATATGCGTATGGCTTTTCGGATTCCAGTACACCAACGCCTGTAACCAACGGCACACACGTCTGGTTTACCAATTCGAGCGGACATATTGTTTGCTGTACGGCGGATGGCGGCGTTGTTTGGAGACGTACATGGGATCCGACGACCGGGCGGCCATTCAATAAACAATATGAACCGATACTGCACGGAAATACACTCGTCTCCGTCGAACCAAGAGATCCCCGGGATCCGCGCAGACAGGCCGATGCCTGGAATCACCTTCGTGGAATCGATGCCAAAACCGGGAAGACGCTCTGGGTCTCCGATGATGGCCTGACCCACTACAACACCCCTGTGCTGGGTAAGACGCATAACGGTACCCCTGCGGTGATGATTGGTCGCGGTGGGCATCATGATGTTCCAGAGGGACCTAGCGGACTCTCACTTGTTTCGCTTGCCAAGGGCTCCGAGGGAAAAACAATCTGGAAGGCTGACCTCCCCGGAAAAGCTCTCTACAACATGCACTGGAACCGTGACAGAGCCTATTGGCTGGATGAAGACACTGGTACACACCGCGTCATCGATAGCCGGTCTGGCAAAGAGGTCGCGGTTCACAAGCTTGGGGAGAATGCCACCGTTCGGACCTACGACAAAGCATCCAAGAAGTATGTCACCGAACAAAATGTCAACATCAAGGCAAAAGGCTTCCGCGTTTTCCCCGCTTGGTTTACAAACATCGTGGTTGGAGACTGGCACTGGTTCCTCTGCTTCAGCTCGATTCGCGCAGAGTACGGGGGCGGTCCTGTAGGGCCACTCTACTCTGTAGCGAGGGTCAACACCAAAACAGGTGCAACCGAATATCTCGAGCTGCCGACCGCCCCAGGCGTTTACGGCACCAATGTCGAAGCACGAACCATCAACAGTCGCGGAATAGATGTCGCATCCGATACGCGTTCCAAGCGCGATGGCTGGTACTGGTGCTTTGTTGGCAGCCCGGTCGTTGCGGGTGGTGCCATTTATTGGACGATGATGAACGGGACGACATATGTCCTAAATGGAAACGAACGCACCCTCGATGAGCGTGCGATTCTAGGTGTAAATGACCTCGGACCAGTCGGGGGAACGTGGAGTCTGAACACGCCAACTCCGGTGGACGGCAGGCTTTACCACCGTACGATGACTCACCTCATCTGTATTGGCTGATAGCAGTGCTTGTTGAACGAACAAACCCCGGCATCCAAAGGAGCCGGGGTTTTTCATGCACTTAGAAGGATGCAGGTTTAGCTGGCTTCTTCCTTTGGGCTGTACTCCCGGATGCTAAAGAAGTAGAGGCTAAGACCTAAGCAAACAAACGTGATAATCGGGATGGCAAACCATGCCGTGATTTGTGGGATGGACACTGGATTGAATGCCATAAGAAGCTCAGAAATGTCACCGCCGCCGCCGCCGCCCGTTTCCGTGGTCGCTTCTGCCGTTTCCTGGAGGTGAGGAGCAAGCGTTCGTAGATACGCCATAATCGACCAACGACTAAAGCCACCTGGAAGGGATGGAACCCAGCTCTCCCACCCGAACGCAAACAACAAACCATAGGAAAGTGGCTTGCTCAGAAGTGTCGCGAGCAATAGGAACAACGCGCCATATGCAGCGGCTCCGAGTGGGATGATCTTGATATCACTCAGGAGCGGAACACCAGAGAGCTTCGTCCCAAACATCGCCAGAGCCAGGAGGACTTCACTGATACTGACGGTGACAGTGATGGCAAGCCATGCCCCGAGGTACTTGGCGAGCAAGATTCGCCAGCGAGGGATTGGGCGTGTAAGGAGATAGACGATGGTTCTACCTTCAAGCTCCTGGCTCAGCACGCCTGTCCCGTAAATGACAGACAGAATCGTCAGGATAAATCCAAAGACGAGTCCTGCAGCAAGCGTGTTGTATGACTCGAGCGCTTCGAACCGGGGACCGGCTGCGGATTTCCAAATCAGTCCGATGATGGCTGGGAGGACCATCAGGAACAGGGCGACATAAATCCTACGGCTGCTTAGGACATCCTTAAGCGCATTAAGAAAGAGGCGAAAATCGGCTGTCATGCGCTCACCAGATAGCGGAAGACCGCTTCCAAATTGTTGTCAGGTGCCTGGAACACTTCGACATCAAAACCGCCATCCAAAATGATGTCTGCCAGGTTGCTGTAAAACTTTTCCGGTTGGGCTGTCTCGACTTCGACAACCCGATGGTGATCCTGTGGCATTCTGGCACTGATCACGGTGTCATCCAAAAGGAGGGCACCTGCGAGCTTGCGCGGGTTGTCCGTCGTCAGGGAAATGCGGTGAGGGTGTGAGTCAATCTGTTTACGGATATCCCGGATGCCGCCCTGAGCGAGGAGACGCCCTTTGTACATCACCAGAATGCGATCCGTAATCTGTTCAACTTCATACAGAATGTGGCTGCTAATCAGCACACACATCCCTTCCTCTGCAAACTGTTGATACAGGTTCACCATGTCCCGCCGGCCGAGAGGATCCAGGCCATTCAAAGGTTCATCGAGAACAAGCACTTTGGGGTCATGCACAATTGCTTGTGCAACCTTGATGCGCTGGCGCATTCCCTTGGAGTATCCGCCAAGCTTGCGGTCGCAGCGATCGGACATCCCAACACGGTCAATACTGCTTTGAACACGTTTTGTTTTGTCTTCGCCTCTATAGCCGCTCAGCGTTGCCATCAGCTCTACAAACTGCCGTCCCGTCATGTCCTCGTAAAAGTTATCAATTTCAGGACAGTAGCCCAGACTGCGTGCAACTCTGGGGTTTGCAAACGGTTGCTCGCCAAGGACCGCAATACCGCCGGTTGTCGGCTTTATCTGGCCAGTCACGAGCTTGAGCATCGTGGACTTACCAGCTCCATTCGGCCCCAGCAGCGCCGTCAGACCTTTTGGAATGGTGAAAGACACATCGTTGAGACCGATGACTTGCCCGTACCAGCGGGAGACGTGGTCAAAGTGGATGGTGTTATCAAGGCTCATCCGGATACGACCTCTACAGCGCGGATTTTTGCGCGGGCGATGCTGATTGGCATAATAATCATCAGTAATCCAATCCCGACAAGTGGGAGCGGATACGGAGCCTGCAGGCGCCTCCGCAACTTCTTCGGCCCACCAGCCATCACCTTCTTGGGATCAACGCCGAGAAGCTCCATTGAAAGGCCATCCGCGACACCACGTACCGAGATATGTTGTACGGTAATCGCCCTGCGCACCACGGCCTTACCTGCACCAAGGTCTTGATCCAATGTGGCATTTCGGAACATCAGGAAGCCGGCGGTATTTGAGACTGTCAGCAAAATGAATGTGAATGCCGCAAAGAGCGAGCCGGCAAGGCGTGCGTTTTTCGTACACGCCGAGAAGCCAACCATGAGGCTTGTGTTGATGACGGGGCTGATGAGGGATGCTCCCAGCAGCTTTGCCCACAACCATGGCTCCTGCTTGAAGAAGCCTTCATCGGCGTACGTGGTCGCGTAGAAAACCCACAGCAAAATGGTAGGGAGAACAACCATCCCCGCGAGGAGCATGAACACTCCCATCCACTTGCCGAGGAGATAGTCGCCCTTTGTGATTGGTTTTGACAGATAGACCAGAAGTGCGTTTGCGCGGTTGTCTGCCGCGATGCTTCCGCTACCGACGATCAATGCTGCGATTGTCACGAGGAGGCTGGTCGCAGAGATGGCCTGATACGCAGTCGTCCCGTAGGACATCAACTTCTGAGGTGCATCACCGGGCGCTCCGCCACCACCAATGCGTGCTGCAACGTTGTTCGAAAAGAAGAATAACAGCGCTTGGAACAAAAAGATGAGGACGATCAGGGCGCCGTTAATCCAGAATCCTGGCTTTTTGAGGTTGGTTCGGAGCACGGAAAGCGCAACAACCCACCATCTGAATGTGTGGCTGGTTATAGGGCCATCGTAGTTTCGGTATGTCAAGTCAGCAATCGGGCTATTGACTGTTGACTCCTGCACATTGGGCTGACTCATTGGTCGATCGCCTCCATAAAGACATCCTCAAGGCTACGCTGTGCCGGTGCGAATCCACGAACTTGTGCACCGGATAGCTTGGCAGCCCGGAAGACAAGCGTCCCAAAGCCCTTGGTGCCATCTGCAAATGCCACCCGTACCCGATTGCCCTTGATCTCACCAACGGTTCCACCGAGCGCGCTGATGGACTCGCTGAAGGCATCCGAACGTTCTGCAAGCTCGATGTCGACTGTACAGCCAGTCGTGCTACGGAGGGCATCGATAGGTCCCGAAAGGATTAGCTCACCGCGGCGCAGCACGAGAACTGAATCACACGTTCTTTCGATGTCCGGGAGGAGGTGGCTCGAAACGACGACAGAGAGGCCTTTGCCATGGCTGACATCACGGATTAAGTCGAGCATCTGGTCGCGACCTTCGGGGTCAAGTCCATTTGTCGGTTCATCAAGGAAAAGCAGCTTTGGACCATGTACCAGCGCCTGCGCAAGTTTAATGCGCTGCTTCATACCGGTGGAGTACGTTTCTACATTTCGGTACCGCGCTTCACCGAGACCGCAGTATTCAAGAACTTCATGCGCGCGGCGCATGGCTTGGGATGCCGGCATCCCGGCAAGCTCTCCTGCATACGCCACAAATGTAACGGCATTCATACCGGGAATGTGGCAGTCCTGTTCGGGCATCAGGCCAATCTTCTGCCTTATGAGCATTCCTTGCGTTGCGACATCGAGGCCAAGGACCTGACCGCGTCCGCCTGCGGGACTTACAAAACCGAGAAGCGTCTTCAGAAGCGTCGTTTTTCCTGCTCCGTTAGGGCCGAGGAGCCCTGTGCAGCCATCCGGGATGACCAGAGAGAAGTCCGACAAAATCGTCTTCGTTCCGTAACGGACAGTGAGGCTTTCGACAGATGCCACACCAGTGGTTTCGAGGGACATTATGAGTTAACCTTATCACGTACAGGAGACCACTTTCGGTCACTTAGTCGCTGGTCACTCCAGCGGTTTGCCCAATCAATCATCTCCACAAGCGTGTGCAAAATGGACTCCGCAGCTCGGTACCCATGAGACTCATGTGGCAACAGTACCAGCTTTACAGTCGCTCCATGCGCGGCTAGTGCCTGGTAAAAGCGTTCGGACTGTTGGGTATGTGTACCTGGATTGTTATCCGCCGCACCGTGGATAAGAAGGAGTGGGTCGGTGATTTTATCGGCATATGTAAATGGCGAGAGGCGATGATAGATTTCCTGCGCTTCCCAGTAAGTACGTCGTTCAGATTGAAAACCAAACGGTGTTAACGTTCGGTTGTATGCACCCGAGCGTGCAATACCTGCTGAAAAAAGACCAGGAGCGTGCGCGAGGAGATTGGTCGTCATAAAGGCTCCGTAGGAATGACCTCCGCACACAATGCGGTGTGGATCTGAAATGCCCCGGGACACCAGCATGTCAACCGCGCTCTTTGCCGCATCCACGATTTGCTCTGCAAATGTGTCATTCATTGTGTCCGGGTCCCCGATGACGGGCACGGATGCATCGGCGAGTACCGCCCATCCAGCTGCAGCAAACCAGACTGGGCTCGTGCCCGCGAGGCGTGTGAAGACGCGGTCAGAGCCACGGACCTGCCCTGCGGTGGCGGGATCTGAGTACTCTTCCGGGTATGCCCAGAACAGCGTCGGAAGTGGGTCATCCTTCTTTGGATCATGCCCTGGCGGCAAAAACAACGTTCCTGTCAGCTGGACACCATCCGAGCGTTTGTAGCGCACCAGCTCCCGGTGCATCCCAGTCAGGTCAGGATGCGGATCCACAAAGCCGGTGAGGTTTCGCCCATTGAGCCAGAGGTTAGGTGGCGTGGCTGGATCTTGGCGCGAAAGGATGAGATCTTCCTCAAAACTGAAACCCACAAATGTCTCAAAGGCATCTGTTCCACAGCGATGGACCTCGACAGTAATGCCATCACCAGGGTGAAACGCGTTAAGGAATGGGCGATCGCCATCCGCGCTTGCCCCGCGGCCAGTGAGGAACCAGATACCATCGCGCTCACGGACAACGCTAGTGCCATCCGGCAGCGTCTCGTAGACCAGATCACCCGGGTCATTGTAGGCATCGTTGACCGACAGACTCCAAAGTTCTTCCCGCTTGGATGCATCAAAAAGTGATGTCCTCCAGCTCGTTCTCCAGCGTCGGTCACGATCATATTCGGTTAGGATTACATCGCCAGCACGCGGGAGCCAGTCGATGTCCGCAAAGCGGTGTTGGATGCGTGTGACTTCACAAGGTTCCGCAGTGATTTGCGTCGAGACATCCAGTCGCATCAAGCGGTCACGGTGTGGTACCTCCGCCTTCGGATCACCGCCATCCAGTGCTTCCGTCCAGAGTAGCGTCGCCGGCATCAGACGCATCCACTGAATACCACGTGGGCCAACTGGGACGCCCTGAGGCGGGATTTCATCCATGGTTGGGATGTCACAAAGCGTGTGGATGACATCTCCTTCTGCAGTCCAAAGCTGAACAGAACGGGCAAACAAATGCACTGGCACGCGGTATGAAAACGGCTGGCGCAACACGGTCACTAATAGGTAGTTTCCATCAGGGGACTGTCTGTAGCTCCCGAGCATCTCGTTATGACCAATATCCTCTATGGATAGGTCGGTAATTTGAATACGAACCAGCTGACAGGTCGTGATGTGTGCAAAGCAGGCTTCATCATGGGCGGATGTCAGTAGGTCCTGATAGGTGGCCGTACGGGTGCGCTTGTCCTGACTTTCCTGAATGTTTGGTCCATCCGGAGTCGACTTTAGCTGCGGGAAGGGAGGTTGGTCCCTGGGGACAGCCGTTGCATAAATCGCTGTACTGTCACGAACCCACTGTACGGTCGCCGCCAGTGAGTCTTTCAGGCGCAAACCGGTCACTTCGCGGCTCGACAGCGTCAATAGATCGATGATGAAGAGTGCGATACCACCGCCATCAATGTCTGCAGTTACCGATAACAACTTGCTGTCAGGACTCCAGTTGACGCCATCGATTCGAATGCCATCGGGGAGGTCAGTCACCGTACGTGTCAGACCGGATGCGACATCGGTGACACGAATCGCAGACCCGTGAATCGTTGTTTGGTAACCGGGGCGCGTCGGGTCCCAGCGGGAACCTGCCAGCTTAAGGAATGGCTTAGCCAATGCATCCATGGATGGATGACTTGGATGTTCAATAGCCAAAAAATGCTTACGGTCGGGCGAAAACGAAATCGTTGGGTTTGCGGGAGCGAGGACTGCCTGTGTGATGTAAGGGGCTGGTTGACGGTAATGACTCAAGCGGATTCAATCCTCCAAGGGGCAAGCTCTCCACACCAGCAGGCTGCATCGGGGAGAAAAAGTGTATTGTCGGGTGCCGATGTTCCCGGGTAGCGGACACGCAGTACGTTGGTGCCTGTGGACAAAGTAATGTCATCCGGACGCTGGGCCTGGTAGTTGTTGATGATGACATCGAGGGGGACTGGATCAAGCCTACCCGTCAGTTCACCGGATGCCACTATTTCGGTATTCATCCATGTTGAGACTTCCCCGGCGGCATCGATGAAGTAGCTTCCTGCGGTGACACCGGTTGACGTGATCATGTAGCGCCGAAGGTGGTCGGGAACGGCTATGACGATGTTGTCGGCGATTGTGTGGACGGTTGGTGTGGCTGCAATCGTGATGGATGCACGTTCGCCTCCCGCACGATGAAAGAGGATGACATCATGGCTGTCTCCAACCTTGCCACCAATCACAACGCATGCCCCAGCGAATGGATCAGGCCGTATACCGGCACTTAGGACGGTGGCGGTTGACTTGACCAATCCTGAATAGGCGCTAAGCAGGGACTCACTTGGCCCGATGGGCTCATCCGTAGTGACGATACGACCTTCCAATGGCCCAAGTGTCAGCTCTGGAAATGCTGGAATGATTCCTCCCGAAACGACATGATCGGTAGGGTTCCATACGATATAGATGCATCCATGCTGTCGGATGTCTAAGCGGACTGCGAGGATATCACCGATGGTCCTGCAAGTACAGGGCTCAGCAACCATTAGGTGGTGTCTGACCCGCAGGGCCGCGAGGACAAGCAGTTTGACGGAGTTTTCTGCATGTTCGCTCACATCCGGGAGGTTGGATGGATTTTCGGCTAACTGTTGACAGAAGCGTGCGCCTGATTGGCAAAGGATATCGGATGCAGCAGTCGCATCGGGATTCATAGTCACCCAAGAATTATAGCCGACGAGAAGATTATTCCACTTTAGATTGGGAAAACATTTACCGAATATCAGGTGTGTTAGAATCTCGCTGGTGTGCTTGCAGCGCCCGTCGCTGTGACGAGTTCACTGGCAGTTTTCTACCATCTGTCGAAATGCTGGTGGATGGTTTTGCGCGGAAATGCACCGATGATTGATAACTCGACCGGTTCAAATGGAATTGCCCGAAAAAGTGTCCGACGTGTCATGTCTGTAAAATTACCTGCTGTCGTTTCAAAGAGCTGTGCCGGTGAGCTGGGCACCGTACGCCCGCTTACTGCCTTCGAAGAGGCAACGAAGCGCTTATTAGATATCTCAGTGTCGGCAATCGCATTGATTCTGTTGTCTCCTATCATGGCCATCGTTGCCGTGTTTATTGCGCTCGAAGATGGCAGTCCAATCTTTTATCGTCAGGTCCGCGTGGGGCAACACGGGCGTGAGTTTTGGTTTACAAAGTTCAGGAGCATGCGCCGGGATGCGGATGCAATCAAAGAACAGTTAATGGCGGAGAATGAAGCTGGCGATGTCATCTTCAAAATGGAGAATGATCCACGCGTCACTCGTGTAGGTCGGGCGATACGTCGTTTGTCAGTGGATGAGCTTCCGCAGTTGTGGTTGGTGCTCTCCGGCACGATGACACTTGTGGGTCCGCGGCCCCATCTTCCTAAAGAAGTTGATGCATATTCCACACTGCAAAAATCGCGATTACAGGGCAAACCGGGGCTGTTGTGCCTACGCGAGGTCACAGGACGTAGTAGACTCACTTTTTCGGAATGGGTTGACCTGGACCTGGAATATCTGCGTCATCGCTCGATTCTGCTTGACTGCTGGGTGTTATTGCGTGTAATACCAGCAGTATTGAAAGCAGAAGGGGCGTATTGATGCTGGGGAGTATCCATGTCGCCCGAGGGGCTACATGCAAGAGAGAGTTGAAAACGTAAACGAAACCGGCCAATCGCTGTCGTTGCAGGAATATGGAGACATGTTCCGTCGCCGCAGACTGGTCATTTTTCAGGTCTTTGCTTTTGTACTGGTCGTTGGTGTTCTAATCACCATGGTACAGGCCCCGACATACCGGGCTGTTGCCCGACTTCTGGTTTCTCCGCCATCCTATGTGATCAATAACGTCAGCACAGACCCTCTGGCTGCATTGTTTCAGCTCAGTCAGCAGTATTCCCCATTGACACAGGTTGAGATGATCCAGCGGTCTGAGATTAAGGACGAAGTTGGTCGCCGCCTTAACGCAAAGAGTCTTCCTATTGTCTCTGTCGA
>JBJTQN010000309.1:0-3796 GCA_046075665.1 Armatimonadota bacterium
CGCCCTCGGCTGGGGTGGCCCATCCGATTCGAATGCATCGAATGGAACTGGCGGATGCCGTACGGTTTCCGCGGATGCCGGCTAACATATCCGCTTCATGGAGCCAGGTCGCCATCCTGGTGGTTCCAACTACGTGTTCGCCGATGGCCATGCAAAGTTCTTCAAGTTTGATACCACTATCAACCCGAACAACTTCCTCTGGGGCGAGAGCTACTACCCAACAGGGCAGCAGATTCTCGACCAAGCTGGCTTCCCGGTTCGCTAACCCAACCTCCCGAATCCCCCATTCGGCAGGAGGCCGTGCTGCTCACGCAGCACGGCCTTTCGTGTTTCCATCTGCTACACTTCAAGCGTGAACCGACGCTCCTTTATCGCGGTGGCCATCAGCTCTGTAACAGGCCTCGCAGCCGCAAGCTGTGCACGCGTGCCAGCAGGTTCTGGTGATGCCGCCGTCCTCCTGCGCGTCCGCGCGGCCTACCGCGGCGAAGTCACGAATGCATCGTCCCTGAGGCAAAATAGTTACTTCTTCCTAATCCACCGCACAGACTCTCTCAATGACCCAGGACCCGTTCCCGTTGTCCAGGCACCATGGGGCGGAAATGGATTTGCATCCGCCAGCCAGCCCGGAGCACAAGGGTTTGTTGGCTTTGTGCAATACGATGCCGGAGGCTTTGGCGTTTACAGCCTTCAAAGCGGCGGAACGCTGCTGCCGCCAGAAGCACGCGTTTTTGAATATCTCGGCACACCTGAAACCAGTGTCACGCCACGCCCAGGCGAACGCGAGCTCCTCTTTCAGCTCGATCTAAGTCGCCTGCCGCTTGCTGACAAGCGCTATGTCTACATCAACATCATCTCGACAGACACCATCCCGCAGACACCCGATGACCAAGTAAAGCTGTGGGATGCCATCGAGGATGGCACAAAACCACAAAGCCTCACACCTTGGGTGGTGCTTGATACATCGATCAACGACCGCAAATCCAACCAAGTAGATGCCCGGGAACCCGCATTCAACGATGTCCGTGACCGTATCAATGGCCCTCCTGTGGATGAGCCAACACTGGACTTGGTCGATTGGCAGATAGATATCCAGCGGGGTTGACTCGCATCACGCATTTGCATTGCTTGCGTGAATATTTTTTTGACCACAACATGCGAGATAACAAACCGATGCCACAAACTTGACACAATCCGCCGGTGCAGTGATAGTGGATGCTCACACACATCACCACGTCCAAAGGCAAACTTGTGAAAGTCGAACGTATCGAACTCTTTCCCGTCGCACCGCGCTGGCTGCTCTGCAAAATCACCGCCGAAGGTGGCTACACCGGATGGGGCGAACCCATCGTCGAAGGAAAAGCTGCAACCGTCGCCGCCTGCGTTGAAGAAATGAGCGACTTTGTGCTCGGCCACGATGCCCGCAAGATTGAAGATCTCTTCCAGGTTCTTTACCGCGGTGGGTTTTACCGGGGCGGAGTAATTGAGATGTCGGCAATCTCCGGAATCGAACAGGCCCTGTGGGACATCAAAGGAAAAGCGCTGGGCGTACCGGTCTACGAGCTACTTGGCGGTGCGGTCCGCGACAAAATGCGGATGTACGCTTGGATCAACGGCCATACTCCATCCGACATCGCTTCCGCTGCAAGCGCCCGAATGGCACAAGGGTACACCGCTATCAAAATGAATGGTGTGGATGATCCTCTCGAATGGATAGAGTCTCCCGCTACGATTGATGCCGTTGTCGCAAAAGTAGCTGCCGCACGGGATGCCGTTGGCCGGCAAGTCGGTATTGGTGTCGACTTCCATGGCCGCGTGCATAAGGGACTTGCCAAAGTCCTATTCCGCGAGCTTGAGCCATTTCAACTAATGTTTATCGAGGAGCCGGTGCTGGCTGAAAACGGGGATGCATTTGTTGACCTGGCGCGGCAATCCCCGATTCCCATTGCGACGGGTGAGCGTCACTACACACGTTGGGGATTTAAGCAGCTGCTTGCGCAAGGAGGCGTCGCGATTGTGCAGCCAGATCTTTCCCACGCCGGCGGTATTTGGGAGTGTCGCAAGATTGCAGCGATGGCGGAGGCATACGATGTTGCATTTGCGCCACATTGCCCGCTTGGTCCGATCGCACTTGCAAGCTGTTTGCAGGTGGACTTCTGCACACCAAATGCAGTGCTTCAAGAGCAGAGCCTTGATATTCACTATGGCGCCGGAACGGATGCAATGAAATACATCCTCTCACCGGAGTCGTTTACCTTTAATGCCGGCTATATCAAGCGCCCGGTTGCGCCGGGACTAGGGATAGATGTTAATGAGGATGCCGTCCGCGAGGCCGCAGCGGTCGGTCACCGCTGGCGAAATCCGGTTTGGCGCAATCCCGATGGCAGTGTTACTGAGTGGTGAGTCTCGTACATCACGTCGATTTCTCGGTTACCGAAACATTCATAAAGCAATGGTGTGTCAGGGATATCGCGTAGAGAGGCGCTCAATTGACCTGTACAGAAATCAACCAATTGCCGACTGAAACTATATGCTTAAATTTTTCGTCCTAATTCATACAGTTGGCAATCACATGAAATTGGCAATTCCGGTAGAATTACTGGGGGAGTTTGCATATGCGCTATCAATCATCGGGTTCGGCACTGTTTGCGGCGATGTCGCTGTCTGACTTGGAATCGCAGGTTCGGCACTTGCCACACCGGAGCCCATTGGTGCGGCGCTACAGGATGCCGGAGCTCTGGTAAACGATGCACGCGTCTTAGCAAAAGAAGGCAAGCTTCAGGATGCTCTTACAAAGCTGGATGCCGCCGTCAAAGCACGTCCGGATTACACAACGGCCTATTCTGAGCGCGCAGGTGTGCTGTTTCAACTAAAACAATTTGACAAAGCCGTTGCGGATTACGCAGCGGTCATTAAGATGCGCCCGGCTGCACCCGCCGGCTACTTCAACCGTGGCCTTGCGCTGATTTCTCTCCCGAAACCGGATGCCAAATCTGCCATTGCAGACTTCACAAAAGTCATCGAGCTCAATCCAAAGGCTACCCCAACACAGGACCTGGTTCTTGAGAGCTTTGATAAACGTGCCTACTGCAATATTCTCCTTGCACAGTGGCCCGCCGCTGTCGCCGACTGTTCTGAGGTTTTGAAGCGTTCAGCAAATCGCGCTGACACGCTGATCAACCGGGCATTTGCTTACGAATCACTTACCCCTCCTGACACCGACAAAGCAATCGCCGACTATACAACCGCGCTCCCACTTGTCACGGATGCCAATGCAAAGCTGGATATTCATCTCAATCGTGCGAGTCTTTATCTGACTCAGAAGAAGTACGAACCAGCGATTGCCGACTTGTCTGAAGGAATCAAGGCGAACCCTAAGAACACCGATGCTCTTCAGGCACGCGCAGCAGCACTGTTCCAAACTGGAAAGTTTGACCTCTCCGTTGCAGACTACAAGGCGCTTGTCGCGCTCAAGCCCACCGATGTCAACATCATCAAAGACCTCGGAGCCGTACAGCTGCAGGTAAAGGATTACGCTGGCGCGATCAGCACCTACACCAGCTACATCACCAAGGCGGCGGCGACCGCTAGCAAGGATGTTTACAAGTTCCGTGCAGTTGCGTACATGAAGGTGATGCCAGCGAACCCGGCAGCGGCGATTGCCGATTATCAGGCGTACCTGACAGCGAACCCAAACGATGCTGTAATGTGGCATGACCTTGCGGCGGCAGCATTCTCGCTCGCAGATGACAAACCGGGTGCAAACCTTGATCTTGCATTAAGCGCTGCCGAGAAGTCG
>JBJTQN010000310.1:0-3212 GCA_046075665.1 Armatimonadota bacterium
CCTGGGTAACTCCTACGGCACGACGGTGAAAGAAGCTGTGGATGCTGCGCGTAAGGTCACGAATGTCGATATACGCGCCGTTGATGCTCCCCGCCGTGCGGGTGATCCTGGACGCCTCGTGGCAAGCTGCGACCGTATTCGCACCGAGCTCGGATGGAACCCACTCTATCCAGATATCGAAACTATTATCGAGCATGCGTATAACTGGCGCAGGGACCACCCGGAAGGCTACCGAACGAAGAAGGCAATCGTATAGCCGTTGTAATCACTTGGCGATCCGTTCCACACCCGCTTTGGAGTCTCTTCAAATGTGGGTGTTTTTCGTATTGGCCCCTGAGTTCCGGAAAACACACGAATCCATCAAGAAGCACAATGACAATCCGAACGGGCTGGCGACTGTACAGCCAGTGCCCATCGGCACATGTTCGAAATCCACAAAACCCCGTAGCGCTTCGTTGCACAACGGGGTTTTGCAATCAAACTCTGGTGGCTACCGATTGCCACCAACCATACACATCTGTAACTAAGCTGTTGCTGTGAGCCTTGGGCGACTGAACGCAACACCATCCCACCAAAAGTGATCAAACGGAGCACTCGATAAACGCACCGCCACAACATCCACCCAGTCGCGCAGCCCCTGTCGGTCACGCCAGTCCATCGCCGCCGCGCCATCCGAAAAAACCACTACGTGTTCCCCGGCAGACCGAGTCACACAAACATATCCCGGGCCATCGATGGGGCGTAACGCATACACCCAGCCTGCATCATGATTGACGTCGTACATACACCATTAATGTTGGCATGTAGGCTGATTTTCCTCAGGATGAATCAAGCCGGATAGGCAATTAGGCCTATCCTCAATACAGACGCCAAGTGATAGGATTCAGATATGACAAGCAGTCAAAGCATCCAAAAACCCGGACGAAAGCTCTACATCCCCGGGTTTGTGCCGCGCTTGCTCACCTGGTTTTTTCTCAACCCGCCACGGAAGCGGGATGCCCGTACCCCAATGACAGAGCTTGGGCTCCCTTACGACCGCTGGGCTCTTACATCCATGGACGGCATCTCTCTCGATGCCTGGCATATACCCCACAGCGCCCCGCGCGGCGTGTGCATCGTCAGTCACGGCTACACCGGGAACAAAGGCAACATGCTGCTCTATGCCGAGCACCTGCACCCACTGGGCTTCTCGGTCGTGATGCACGATTTTCGCGGGCATGGTGAATCCGGCGGCAAAGGCACCACATTTGGTGTCCAGGAGCCGAATGACTTACGAGCAACGATTGCCGCCGCGCGGGCTGCCTACCCTGGCCTTCCGCTGGTGCTCCTCGGCGAATCAATGGGGGCATCGGTTTCCCTGATGGTAGCCGCAGAAGACCCGGACATCTCGGCTGTCATTGCCGACTGTCCGTTTGCCCGACTGGATGAACCAATCGCAAGGCGCCTTGAAACCCTCTTTGGGGCTCCCTTCGCTAATGCGGTCACGGAACCCACAACCACCTTTGGAGCAGCAGTCCTTGGGATACACCCCTACGAAATCGCTCCGGAAGCTTCCATCCAACAGATGACCGATACGCCGCTCCTCCTCGTCCACGGAACGGATGATGAGCTAATCCCGGTGAGCCACGCGCATCGACTCGCGACTGCCTACCCGGGAGAGCCTGACATTTGGATTGTCAATGGCACACGCCACACCGAAACAATCCATCGCAAACCACAAGAATACGCGCAAAAGCTGGCAGCGTTCCTCGAGCGGATACAACGACCGCATACGAAAGACCATCTGAATGGACATTAGAGAACTCACTGCGAAAATCACGACATTCCGAGATGACCGTGACTGGAAGCAGTTCCATACGCCAAAGGATGTCGCGCTCTCTCTGGTCCTCGAAGCCACGGAAGTGCTGGAGCTAATGCAGTGGAAGAATGGCCAGGCGCTGGATGATTCCCTCGCGGAGAAACGCGAAGCCCTTGGGGATGAGTTGGTGGATGTCCTTTACTACACCCTCCTCCTTGCACACGATCAGGGCATCGATATCGAAGCAGCCTTCACCCGCAAAATGGAACGCAACGCACAAAAATACCCGGTTGCACTTTCGCGCGGTTCATCCGCCAAGTACACCGAGCTCCAGCATGACCAGGAGCTCGGCTCGTAACCTTTAACCCGCTGCGTGAACCACGGGTCGCTCATTTGCATCATTGACGTGTCTTCGCAAAATTTCATGCGTCAGCGGAGCGACATCCCCCTGACCAGATAACAGAAATTTCCCTAAAAACGCAAGTGGGTTGCTCTCAATCCAATTGAAGTAGACATGTGGCCGGCGCCCATTCGTCATCTTGGACACTTCGAGGAGCAATGCTGCAATTGCGTTTGGCACCGCAACGCCATCACAGCGAAGCACCCAAAAGCCACTGACATCCACGCCCGTAACCATCATGTCTCCGCTAAAATTGGATGCATCCTGCACATTGACTTCAAGAAACGCCCAGCGCTCTTCTTCACCAAAGTGATGGACCCAGGCTGCCTTACGGGACGCGACTGAGTATTCATCAACATCCCGGGTATCCGGATGGTTTGCAATAAATCGAATCTCGCCCTGCCGGGACATCTCCATAATCATCCGACGTGCTTCGTCATCAAAGTGCACACCCGATACACGCAGCTCAGTCACACGCCACAGGCGGCTGATCACCGAGATAAACACGATTCCGGCGATGAACAGACTTGCGATGCGCAGGCCTTCCGGATGCTCGATGATATTGGCAATAAGCGTATACGTAAAAATGACCGTTACTGCGGCAAAACCTATCGTCGCCACACGCTCTTTGCGCCGCCACGCGCTTAGCGTTACCGCAACTGTAGCCGAGAGCATCAATGCAAGCACACCGGTTGCGTATGCACCTGCCTGCGCTTCGACATCCGCCTTGAACGCAACCGTCACCAGGAAACAAATCCCGGTAAAAATCATCACCAATGGACGAACAGCTCGGGTCCACTCCGGCGCCATCCCGTAGCGAGGCAAGTAGCGGGGAACGATGTTGAGGAGTCCTGCCATCGCGGATGCACCTGCAAACCAGAGAATCAGCACCGTGATGATGTCGTAGGCGGTTCCAAACTTATCCCCAAAATAGGTATGGGCCATATAGGCAAGCGCACGACCATAGGCCTCATTGCCCTTTTGGAAGAGCTCGGGCTTGATCAGCATCGTCGT
>JBJTQN010000311.1:0-6452 GCA_046075665.1 Armatimonadota bacterium
GACAGACAGTCACCGCTGGTTCGATTCTGATTCGCCAGCGTGGTACGAAGTTTGATCCAGGTGCAAATGTCGGAATGGGTCGTGACTACACGCTGTTCGCAAAGGTAGATGGTGTCGTCAAGTTCGAAGGTTACAAGTACAACCGCCGTATCAGTGTCTACCCAGTAGCTGCTGAAACATCTGCGTAGTCGATATCGTCCACCGATCTCAACGGCCCGGTTTTACCGGGCCGTTCTTGTTTGAAGGAGCTGCTTATATGTTTATTGACGAGATTAACATCAACATCCACGCCGGTGATGGAGGACGTGGTGCAGCGACCTTTCGTACCGAGAAGCACGTACCCCGTGGCGGCCCGGATGGTGGCGATGGTGGGCGTGGCGGGAGTGTTTGGCTTGAGACCGATGCCAACATCTCAACCCTCTTGGATTTCCGTCCAGGCAAGAACTATCGTGCGGACCGTGGCATGGATGGCATGGGCAAGCAGCAGTTTGGCAAAGACGGTAAGGACCTTGTACTGCGAGTCCCACCTGGCACTCAAGCATTTCATGCAATAACTGGGCAGCTTCTTGCTGATCTTGCTGGGCATCCGATGAAAGTTGAGATTGCACGAGGCGGTCGTGGCGGTAAAGGTAATACTCACTTCGTTTCTTCCGTACAGCAGGCACCAAAGTTTGCTGAGCTTGGCGAGCCTGGCGAAACCTTCCCAATACGTTTGGAGCTAAAGCTGCTTGCAGATGTTGGCCTGGTTGGATACCCAAATGTTGGGAAGTCCACGCTTCTGTCAGTCGTATCTGCTGCACGGCCAAAGATTGCAGATTATCCGTTTACAACACTTGTCCCCAATCTCGGTGTCGTAGCGCTCGACCACAGTCGTTCATTTGTCATCGCGGATGTGCCTGGACTGATCGAACGTGCAAGTGAAGGCGCGGGCCTAGGTATTCAATTCCTAAAACACCTTGAGAGAACCCGCCTTCTAATACACCTCATCGACATCAGCGGTTACTCAGGGCGTGACCCAAAGGATGATTACGCGATCATCAGATCCGAGCTCGCAAGCTTTAGTGCCGAACTAGCAGCACTGCCTGAGATCATAGTCCTTTCTCGGGCTGACCTCGTCTTCGATGAGGACTACAAACAGGAACTCCTCGACCATTACAAAGGCATATCGCCTGAAACGCTGATTATCAGTGCACCGACACGGCTTGGCCTTGATGACCTGATGAAGCTAGTTTGGTCGAAGCTTGAAGCATTACCCAAACAGCTCCCGGTCGCCACCGGGACAGTGCGTATTACGACACGGGACAAGGATAATGACGACCCAAGGCAGTTTGTCATTGACTTTGATGAAAAGACACGAACATTTACCGTAAAGGGACATGGGATCGAGCGTCGAGTTGCGATGACCGACATGAGCAACGACTTCATGGTCCGCCGCCTTCAACGATCGATGGAGCGATGGGGATTGTTCAAGAAGCTCAAGGAATCGGGTGCCGAGGATGGCGATAATATCCGGATCCGACATCTGGAGTTTGATTACGTTGATGATGACCTGGAAGACGAGCCAATGGATCGAAGTACTGACGACGACATGGATGAACCCGTATAATAAGCCATGGCAGATACTGGAGTAGATGGACGGACATCGCCTACACCACTACGGGTCCCTGAGCCCACGGTTGAACGGCTGTCCACGTATCTTCAGTTTCTCTACAGTGCAGCAGCGAGTGGCTTGACAACAATATCATCCGCGCATGTAGAGTCTGCAACCGCCGTCTCTGCAGCGCAGTTTCGAAAAGATTTGAGTTATTTCGGAGAATTTGGCAAACCCGGTGTCGGGTATGTCATTGCTGAGTTGCTATCGCGCATATCAAGAATCCTGCAATTGCACGAAACACAGCCGGTTATCCTGATAGGCTTGGGAAATCTGGGTGCAGCTTTGCTGTCATATCCGGGACTAACAGAACAACGCTTTCGGGTTGTTGCTGCGTTTGACATAGATCCAAGTAAGTGCGGACGGAAAGTTCAAGGAGTACCAGTGTATGGGCTCAACGAACTAACGTCACAGTGTGCTATCCTCAGCCCGAGAATCGCTATTCTCGCAGTCCCAGGGCAAGCAGCACAACAAGCGTTTGACTTGGCTTATAAGACCGGGATTAGGGCAATCCTCAACTTTGCTCCAGCTGTGCTGCGAGTCCCCAGTGGTGTGACAGTCCGCAATGTAAGCTTTACGCAGGAGCTGGCAGTCCTCTCGTATCACATCAAAACAGACCAGCTGGATTCCTAACATGCGAGGTGCAAGGCTCGCTGTTGCACTTGTGTCAGCAACCATTCTTCTTGTTGCATTGATTTCATGGTTTGTCCTCTCACGATCAGTGATCGGTAAACAAACCATTCCTGTAAAGACAACGGCTTTCGCCTTATGTGGTGGTACATCCGGCTCCGCAAGCTGGATAAAATTTTCAGGGGGGCAAGTCGTAGTGATCGGCTCGGGAGCCGATGCCGATGCCGATGCATCCAAGCTAATCGAGAGTCTCGATGCTTATGGAATCCGAACGATTGATTTAGTGATATTGCCCCACCCATATTCCGACGTCACTGCAGGCTTTAATGCTCTTCAGAACAAATTTCGGATTCGTCAGGTATGGGTCAGTTCGGTAGCACCGATCAATCGCCATAATGAGCAAGCGATGGATAGCATTAAGTCGGCTGGTATTCCGATGTCAATCGTGCACCGTGGTGACCGTATGCAGCTAGGAGAACTGGAAATAGATGTGCTGTCTCCACCGTTAGCCCGCATTTCAGGACGTCCATCTGCCGGAAACAATTCTGTTGTGGTGCGCCTGAACACTCCAACGTTTTCGCTCCTTCACTTAGGTGGCATCGGTATATCCGGACAAAATGCATTGCTTCGTGGTGTCCAAGCGCAGAAAATGAAATCTAACATTGTTGTCCTGCCACGCGTCTCCAGCAGCGATGTCTTACTGCCCGAAATACTACATGCCACAGACGCGGAATACTACGTTGTCGAAGGGCAGTCGGACAACTTGGACACAAGTCTCCTGCAAAAGTCGAGTGGCACACTGGTGGATGTCAGTACAAGCAAGAACGCTCCTCTCTTCTTCTTGGATGAACTGGGAATTCGTCAGGTTCTCTAGCCGACGACGCCTTTATTACCGCAAGGATTCAAACAGTGAACACTAACTTTTTGCCGTGTATCAAGAGTCCAATGTTGGAAGTCCTGATGGATGCAATGATGCCTATTGCAAAACGGATAGCCGGTATCAAGAACATCTCAATTTACTGTGCGCCAAATTTAGATGTTTCGGATATTCTTGCGTCCCCTGCACTAATCGTATCCAATCACCCAACGGACATGGATCCGATACTCCTTCGAACACTGGGGTCATCTGTGAGGATACGATTTAAATATCTTGCATGCAGAGAGGGCTTCGATGGACTGTACGGTGCCTGGGGATGGGTGGCACAGCGTATTGGAGCCTTTTCAATCGTACGTGGCACTGTTGACCGTGATTCATTTCGCTATACGACAAACCTATGGGTCGATCATTCAGCCCGCATTGTCGTGTTTCCTGAAGGTGAGGTTGGGGCATTTAACGACAAGATTCTCCCGTTTCACGATGGAATATTTCAGCTGCTGCTCCTGGCATCTGAAAAGCGAGTCAATGCCGGTACAAACCCAATAGGCATAGTCCCGGTTGCTATCCGCTACACATTAGTTAATGACCACCGCCAAGAGCTGCTAGACGCATCAAGAAAACTCTGTGCAGCTACCGGCGCGGCCGCATCTCATGACCTGATAGAAAATCTGAAAAACCTAACATCTATTGTGATCACACGCTTGGAACAGGAATATGGGCTGCACAGCAAATCTGAGACCACTACCCAGGAAAGAATCGCTGCGCTGCAAGCAGCCGTACTCGCTCGCATACATGCCGCCACAGGTAAGCCAATACCAGACCATGGCGACTTACATGACCTGATGCGATTCAGTGCAAACATCATTGAAGATGCCATTGACAATCACTTGGAGCCGGAAACACTGTTTGACAAACGCCTTGCCGAGCAGCGACGCAAGCGTGCCCTTGGTCTGCAAGCGGATATCGACAGATTACAGAATTGGCTGGCCATTGAGGATGGTTATGCGACTGCAGATGGTAATCAAGACCATGCGTACGAGCTGATCAGGCACTTTGAGACCGAAGTCTTTGGAGATGTCAAAACACGAATCGCTCGGCAGGCGACAGTTCGAGTAGGAGCACGAATCGAAATGTCCGATATCGATGGTTTTGCAGCATTAGCAATACGGCAACAGATACGGACATTGAGACAACTGGCAGCTAATGCGGTGTCTGATTGCCTTGCGCAATCCCACCCGGGATAAACTGGGGAAGTGAAGAGACGAACCCGGGCACGGCTTAAGGTACGTAAAGCAGTACGAAAGAGTCTCGGGGTACCTCGACCGGCTTGGGTATCTGTCCACTGGGATGTCATCGCAGGAATCTTGGGTGGGATGTTTATGGGAATGATCTTTCCGTTCATCACCCGGGTTGCCCGCAATGAGCTGGGCGCAACGCAGACAATGCTGGCGATCTTGAGCGCAGCCCCTTTTCTTGGAAACCTGATTGCTCCGATTTGGGCGCAGCATATGGAGGGCAAGGCCAAAATGCCGTTTGTCCTTGGGAGTATTGTTCCGTCACGCTTGCTGCTCATCGGGATGATTTGGATTTCGACACCAATGCCTTTTGTCCTGATGCTGAGTGCACTTCAACTAATGGGTGCCTTTTCATCCCCGGCATACACATCGCTAATGAAAGACATATACCCCGACCACGCTCGTGGGAGACTCATGGGGTATGTTCGCGTCGGCGCTCAGATAGCAGCATTTCTTTCTGCGCAGGTGGCTGGTCGCCTGTTGGATGCTGGATTTTCGTACCGCTTCATCTTCCCTCTAGCAGGAATCATTGGTGTATTTAGTGTTCTTGCTTTTGCCAAAGTGCGGGCACTTCCTGGAATTCAACAGCCCCCTACACCACCGCCAGTACGATCGAGTCCACTACAGGCGTGGTGTGAGAGTCTTGAACTCCTGAAACTCCCAACCGGTTATCGCTGGTTTGCCGCAAGTGTTACGGTTTACGGCTTTGGCAACCTGATGGCAGGACCGCTATATGGTTTGTATCAGGTGGATGTTGTAAAGGTCACAAACACAGATTTAGCAACTCTGTCAAATGTGGCAAGTTTAGCAAGCATTGTTGGCGCATTCGTGTGGGGACGACTTGTCGATCACTATGGGGCGGCAAAGAGCGTTCTGTGGTCGATTTACTGTATTGTTGGTGTCGGAATATGCTACCTATTCGGGGGCGCGATGCCATTGTTGATCATCGCTTCAGCGCTCAGCGGATTCGGATTTGCTGGAGTTGAGCTTGCCTATATGGCAAGTATCCTACGCTATGCTGAGCGGGGCAAAGCGGCACAGTATCAGGCATTACACTCGCTCCTTCTTGGGTTCCGCGGAGTGACGGCACCGGCCTTAGGTCTCTATCTTGTCCAATACACAGGGTACAAAGTACTGTTTATTGGTACGCTGATTCTAATGATGGCAGGGACGTTTTTTCAACGACGTGCTGTTCGGATTGAGCTTCGGGAAACGCAACAAAATTAGATAACGGCGTAAGTCGCACGCCAAATGGCAGATTCGGTATGTGTGGAACCGAGAATGGGTCTTTGGTCCCATACATCACCACCTTCTCGGATGTAGGATACCTTCAATGGACACCAAAACTGAAGATCAGGTCATACAGACCCAGCTGACACAGGGCCGTTCTGATTGGCCGGATGAACCGCTAAAGATTACGACCGCTAGCATCGATGCGCAAATTGAGGATTTCTTTTATGATGCCTACCTGCGTTACTTCAAGACCGCTGAGTCCCGCCGTAGATGGTCGATTGATCACGACGTTCCGTGGGCAGAAATCACGGACACAGCATCCGAAACGACTGCACTCATAGTTGAGTCGTTTTCTGCAGTCGAGATGTTTCTCCCGGACTACACGCACAAGATTACTGATCTCGTAAGAAAGTCTCGTGGGCGCGCGCTCTTTCAGGCAAACTGGGGCTACGAGGAATCAAAGCACAGCATGGTACTTGACATGTGGTTGGAGCGTTCTGGTAAGCGAACAGAAGATCAGATTGCCCAGTTTGAGCGTAGCCTTCTAGGAGCTGAGTGGAAGCTTCCATTTGAATCCCCTCGCCAGATGATTTGTTACACGATGATCCAAGAGCTTGCTACAGGCGTAAACTACACGAATCTTCGTGAGCGTGCAGAAGCTGAAGGCGATGTCTGCCTTGCGCGTGTTTTACGCTGGGTTGCAGCAGATGAGTCAGCTCACTACAACTTCTTTCGTAAGGGCGTAAAGGCCTTTATGGAGCTTGAC
>JBJTQN010000312.1:0-5955 GCA_046075665.1 Armatimonadota bacterium
CTGACGACTTTTTGTACGACATGTGGCTTGGCCCTGCTCCTGAAACCCCCTACATTAGGGAGCGAACGCACGGTTCATTCCGTCACTGGTTTGATTACTCTGGTGGCATGATGACCGACTGGGGTGCACACCACCTCGACATTTCCCAGTGGGGACTCGGGATGGATAAGTCCGGGCCGGTGAAGATTAAGTCCACGGGTACCGCACAGCCAGCAGATGCTGAGAAGCGTTCCTTTGAAGCGTTCCTCGAGTATCAGGTCACTTACACCTATGCAAATGGCGTCGAGCTAACCGCAACGGACAAGGGCGAAAATGGTGTTACATTCGAGGGCGAGGATGGCCGCTGGATCTTTGTATCGCGTGGCCGTATCGCCGCGAGCGACCCAAAGCTCCTAACCGATCCACTTCCAGAGAAGGCCGAGCGCTTGTATGTGTCTGATAACCATGCACAAAACTTCGTGGATGGCATCCGCTCACGTAAGCAGCCTATTTGTAATGTCGAAGTTGGACATCGCTCTGCATCCGTGTGCCATCTTGGCAACATCTCACTCCGCCTTGGCGGCCGTGAGCTGAACTGGGATCCGAAGAAGGAAGTCTTCAAGGACGATGCAGAAGCAAATGGAATGATCAACCGCAAGATGCGCGGAGGATGGACCATCTAAGTTATATGAAGGTTTGTATAAACACTTCAACCATTCGCGGGCGGGGCTTGTCCCTGCCCGTTTTGGCATCTCTGGTTGCCCGCGCAGGTTGGCAGGGCATTGAGCCGTGGATTGCTGAGCTGGAGGCCGTTGACAACCAACCAGGCGGCCTCGAGCAGCTCGCAAAACAGCTGAGTGACCTAGGGCTGGAAATGCCGAGCGCGATTGGCTTCTCACAGTGGATAGTCGATGACAATGCACAGCGGAAGGCTGGCCTTGAGGATGCACGTCGATGTATGCGCCTGGTGAAGCGTGCCGGTGGCAAGCGTATAGCGGCAGCAAGTATCGGGGCGCATACGGCTGAAAGTCGCGTTATCCCAAACGATGTAATCGCGGAGCGCTTTGCTGCACTCGCTGCGATTGGCAGGGACGAAGGTATTGAGCCGGAACTCGAGTTGTGGGGATTTTCAACCAACCTTAAGCGCCTTGATACGGTCAAGCAGGTTTATAGAACGACAGGAGCTGCGGGGTCATCTATGCTTCTGGATATCTATCACCTCTACAAGGGCGAATCAGATCTGAAGGATCTTTCAGATATCAAAGCCACCGAGTTAGGTGTCTTTCATGTTAACGACTACCCTCTCATGCCGCCTTTATCGATTGCTGACAAAGACCGTGTGTTCCCCATGGACGGCATCGCGCCCGGGAGAGAAATCATTCGCAACCTGAGACGGTCTGGCTGGAACGGCTTCGTAAGTCTCGAGCTGTTCAACCCTGAGTACGACCAATTGCCTGTAGAGCTTGTCATTAGGACCGGGCTCGAAAAAACAAAGCAGTTACTTGGACGTTAGATATGAAAAAGCCCTCAGTCTTCGCTAAGGGCTGATTCCCGGACAAGGATTCGAACCTCGGTTTTCAGGGCCAGAACCTGACGTGCTGCCGCTGCACCATCCGGGAGTGCGCACGAATCCTATCGTGTACCAATGAACAAAGCAAGGTTTTCACTCAGTTAGGTTCTATAATGTCGATGATGCCTCAGGAGCATCTATCACCATGGCCGACACAAATCTGTTTACAATCGAACTGTCAGGTCGCAGCGAGCACGTGAGTGCAGTGCGACGCGCAATGCGTATTCTGGCAAAGGAAGAGGGTTTGTCTCCAGATGCAGGAGATGACTTATGCTTGGCTGTAGGTGAAGCATGTTCCAATGCCGTTGAACATGGTGAACCTGATTGCCGAATACAGGTGCGGGCTCGTCGAAGCGGTCGCGATGTGATTATCGATGTCGACAGTGCTGGAGAGTATGTCCCTTCCACCGCAGCGACCATGCCTGAAACCGATGCCGAAGGTGGCCGCGGGCGGGCGTTAATGCATGCTTTGACCGATCGTGTTGAATACCTAACACAGCCAGGTCGGACAATCGTGCGATTGGTTAAGCGAATATTCTAAAGACGCTCTGCGGGATGTCCGATAGTATTTAGTACTTATCACGTTCGGAGAATCTCGGATACCACGATGGAAGAAGATCCACTTAAGCTTTGGCAGCACATCCATGGAGCATCCGTGCACTTCCCATTGGCGATGGCAATCTGCGCGCTGGTTGCACGCATTGCTCCGACCAGAATTCTATCCGAACAACGGGAGAGCTTTGTCCGTCTGGCCGTCATCGCGGGTGCTCTCATTAGCATCCCAGCGGTGATGAGTGGCCTAGCAGCAATGAATGGGTGGTTTGGTATCGAACCTTGGAGTGCTGGCCGATTGTTTGGTCACCGAAACAGTGCCCTTGCGGGAAGCATTCTGCTCATTATTTTGGCCCAGCTTCAGGTTATCGTAAAGGAACCACCACGCTGGTTGACAACGCTGATCTTGGTCATTAGTGCGCTAGCCATGGGATACGCAGGATTTCTTGGCGGTTACGTCGCGAGAGGTTACTAATTCTTGGACTGGCGTGCTAAGCCGGTCTACCTAACGATAGGCATCGGTCTGATTCTGACAGGCGTGATAGCAGCACTACGTAAACCACCTCCCCCTGCGACAGAGCAGGTACGTCAGCAAGCCATGAGCCTTGTCACTGCATTCAACAAGGCAGATAATAGCAACTTGCTCAATGTCATCTCATCCGACTTTTCTGCAAATGGCTGGACAAAACCCAGACTTCAACTGGCCCTGATGCGCTGGAAACGTCAGGGAATCAAGGCAACGATTCAGCAAACCAGTATTTCACAATCAATCAATAGAGAAATCACCGTGACCGCCAGCATTCAAGCCCGCGACTCGCGAACGCAGGAAGGTGTTTGGTCAGCGCCGGAAGCGGTACTGACGTTTCGGCTCGAGCGCCCCACTCCGGATGTCCCTTTCCTTCCCGGAACATGGCGGCTTGTCTCTGTGTCAGGTGCATCGTTACCAGAAGCATCCATCAGCGACTAAATACAAACACCGCGATGTAGCCATCGCGGTGTTTGTATTTTACAAGCGAATGAATCGCCTAATCTTCGTCAGTGTCGTCATCCAACAGTGAAACGACGACATCGTCTTCGCCATCACCACCATCGACATCTTCACCGGCATCCTCTTCATCCTGAAGTTCATCCAGGCTGATATCGACTTCTTCGTCATCCACAGGCTTTACAGCTGGCTCATCCGGAGGCAGAACATCCGCATGGACATCGGAGTTTTTACGGCCCTTGTCGGACACGAAGCGAACCTTGACATCCGAGTACCAACCAGGGACATTTTGCATTGGTTCGTTGGTCACTGAGCAACGGACGACCTTTACAGCGCCTTCTTCGATAGAGACTTCCTTAGCCATTATCCATTCTTTCCTTCAGCAGAATTACCGGTCGAAACGACCGACTTGCTCTGCGCTTTTGCTTTATCTGGCAACACCGGTGTCGGGGTCAACCACGCATTGATGAACATCAAGCCTCCGGTTACAAGGTACAGCGCTGGCTCGTAGCCAAGTGCTGCTCTACCCGGATCGAACACAAATTTGCCTTTGAATACAAATCCACAAATCCCAAGGACCCTCATCAAGGTGCCAAGCATATTGAATGAGTTCCACCAGCGCACTTTTATGTTCTGCATACTAGATATCCCAACTGACGATGCTACCACGGGTAGCAGGTTTTTGTGGCACTGAACAAATCTACTTTACTATGGAGCCCATCGGTTCCCGTTCACAGCCCAAGTGCTATGCGCGCCTGAATGAGCTGATGATCAATGCTCGACCGTGCTGTGCCACCATACGATGTCCTTGCGTTTGCACTGGCCATCGGCGTGATTGCATCGAGAGCACGCGCTGTAAAGCGACCATCGTATGCCTTCAAGTTATCGAGCGTCAGGTCTTCCAAACCGACTCCGGACTCAATGCTTCCGCGAACTACGCGTCCGACAATCTCATGTGCTTCACGGAACGGAACTCCATCCACGGCAAGGGCATCGGCCAAATCGGTTGCGGTAGAAAAGTCGCCATGCATGGATACAAGCATACGTTCCGGCTTGAACTTAGCATCTTGGAGCATCCGCTGCATCAACGTAACACACAGCTCGGTTGTTTCAACGGCATCGAACAGTGGCTCTTTGTCTTCCTGAAGGTCTTTGTTGTACGCAAGGACCAAACCCTTCATCAGCGTCAGAAGCGTTACCAAGTCGCCGTAAACACGCCCGCTCTTACCACGAATCAGCTCTGCGACATCCGGATTCTTTTTCTGTGGCATGATACTCGAGCCGGTTGTAACGGCATCCGAAAGCTCGATGAAGCCAAACTCAGGTGACATCCAAAGTACGATTTCTTCGGCAAAGCGAGAAAGGTGCATCATGGTGATGCTGCACGCAGCTGTCACCTCAATCGCAAAGTCCCTGTCTCCCACGGCATCCAATGAGTTTTCAATCACTCCATCAAACCCCAGCTCTTCAGCGACCATATGGCGGTTTAGCGGATACGGAGTTCCGGCAAGTGCGCCAGCGCCAAGCGGCAACAGATTCATGCGGCGTCGTGCATCGGTGACCCGGGACTCATCCCGACCAAGCATCCAGAAATATGCTAGGAGGTGATGAGCCAGATAGACAGGCTGCGCATGTTGATGATGCGTACGCCCAGGAAGAATGGCATCCGGGTTGGCATTTGCAAGCTCAACCAGCTGCTTTCTGAGGCCAAACAAGGCAAGTGCTAAAGTATCGCACCGCCCGCGTAACCAAAGGCGAATATCTGTGGCAACCTGATCATTTCGACTGCGACCGGTGTGCAACTTTCCTGCAACTGCGGGTCCCAGACGCTCCCGTAACAGCTGTTCAACGGCAGAGTGTATATCTTCAGCATCCGGTGGCAACTCCGCCGAACCGGCATCGATGTCATCTCGAAGTGATTCAAGTCCGACCACCAGCGCATCTGCATCCACCGACGGAATAATCCCCTGTACACCAAGCATTCGCGCGTGAGCAATGGACCCTGTGATATCTTCACGCCACATTTTTCGGTCGAATGGCAAAGATTGGTTAAACTGCCAAACAAGTGCATCCGTAGGTGTATCAAACCGACCGCCCCAGAGTGCCATCAGATTGCTGCTCCGTTCGGATTGACCGTCGCCTTCAGCACAACGACCAAATCTGCTCCGGCCAGGGTTTCGTAGACCTCGCCCGCCTCCTCGTATTGATCGACGTACGCATCGCCAGGATTGACCGCCACGACCGTCCAGCCTTGAGCAATTTTGAAGTTGACCTCTTCGGTGCCAAAGAAGGTAAGCGTTTCATCCTCAACGCGAAGGCCTACCCGTACTTCTGGCGCTGATCCAGCAGATTTCTTAGTGCTCACGATTGTCCACCTTCCTGCTCACCGAGCAGTGCACGGATGCCGTCGGCTGGCAAAGCTCCCATTTGGGAATATACAGCCAACTTTTGGCGCGAGTCCGCAATATCAAGGTTTCGCATTTGTAGCTGACCAATGCGGTCGAGTGGGCTGAACGGAGCATCTTCAACCTTTTCCATGCTGAGGCGCTCCGGCTGATAGGTCAGTTCAGGTCCGGATGTGTCCAGAATTGAGTAGTCATCCCCCCGGCGGAGTTCAAGGACAACTGTTCCGGTTACTGCACGCCCAATCCACTTGGTGATCGTGTCGCGGAGCATTAATGACTGCGGGTCAAACCAACGGCCTTCATAGAGCAACCTACCTAGCTTTCGTCCAAGCGTCCGGTAATTATCGATCGTTGATTCGTTGTGAATGGCTGCCACAAGCCGCTCGTATGCCGAATGAAGCAGCGCCATACCTGGCGCTTCGTAGATGCCACGACTCTTCGCTTCAATGATGCGGTTTTCGATC
>JBJTQN010000313.1:0-6508 GCA_046075665.1 Armatimonadota bacterium
GGTGGCAATAGATGGTTATAAGTTGGATACAAACCTGAACGTATGTACGCTTGAGGACCTGAATCGCCACTTGAACTATTCGGGTAACTGGCTTTGTTGTTGTTTAGCAATGAAGAGGTACGGGTTTCTAAGGGTGTAATATGACGTAGGGGCCCATTGGTTTCCACTCTCAACAGCTATGTCTACTCATCTCGATCCTTGTGTTCTCGTATTGTTTGGAGCTACTGGCGACTTGACCCGCCGGAAACTGACGCCTGCTTTGTACGCGCTACACCGCGATGGCCACCTGCCGGCCGGTTTTCAGGTGGTAGCGTATGGGCGCCGAGACAAGGATGATGCATCCTTTCGGGCTGACCTCCTCGCTCACATGCAGCAGTTTGCGCCGAAAGCGGACATGTCCAACTGGGATGAGTTTGCGAGCCACTGTTTTTATGTCCGCGGTGAGTTTGATGTTCAGTCAGATTACGATGGCCTTGCCGCACGGCTGGCTGACCTTGATGAAAAGGCCGGTCGCCAGCGAAATCGTCTGATGTATCTAGCAATCCCGCCCGAGCAATATGAGAGTGTTGTTGGAAACCTGGGGGCTGCTGGTCTGACCAAGAGTGAAGGCACATGGACACGCGTCATTATCGAGAAGCCATTTGGCTATGATCTTGAGACATCTCGTCACCTTAATGACTCTCTCATGACCTGGCTATCCGAGGACCAAATCTATCGCATCGATCACTACCTCGGTAAAGAGACCGTACAAAACATCCTCGTGTTCCGTTTTGCCAACGAAATCTTTGAACCACTGTGGAACCACAAGTACATCGAGAACGTGCAAATCACTGTCGCTGAACAGATTGGTGTTGAGGGGCGGGGCAACTTTTTTGACCAAACGGGGATGACCCGTGATGTTCTGCAAAATCATGCGCTCCAGATTCTGTCATTGATTGCGATGGAAGCTCCGGCGCGTTTGGATGCCAACGCTATCCGCGATGAAAAAGTAAAAGCAATCCGCTCAATTCGACCGGTGGCCCATGATGAAGTCCCGCACATGTCTGTGCGCGGCCAATATGCTGGGTATCGCTCAGAGCCCGGGGTTGATGCACATTCATCAACGGAAACGTATGCCGCCCTCAAGCTTCACGTTGACAACTGGCGCTGGGGGGGAATTCCATTTTATGTACGCTGTGCTAAGGCGATGCCCCGTCGTGTTACCGAAGTTGCCGTACAGTTTCGTGCTGTCCCACAGGTGTTATTCGCAAAGATGAACCGTGCTGATGTGCAGCCAAACATGCTTGTAATTAGGGTTCAACCGGATGAAGGTATTCACCTTGAAATCGGTGCCAAAGAACCTGGCCCAACAATGGCGCTCAGACCTGTTAACCTTGACTTTACCTACGGAAGTGCATTCCCTAATGCGCCAATCGCGGATGCCTACGAGCGTCTCCTTCTGGATGCCATCCGTGGGGATGCCAGCCTTTTCGCGCGTGGAGATGAAGTTGAAGCCGCATGGAAGCTACTGACACCTATTCTTGAGGCGTGGGAGAAACATCCTGCCGATGTGATGCCTTATTTCACGGCAACTTGGGGCCCAGAGAAGGCTGATTCACTGCTGGAGCATGGTGCCAAGTGGCGGGAGCCATAAAGTGAACCGATCTGGTACGAGACCGAAAGTACTCATTATCGGTGGTGGCTTTGGTGGTCTTGCCGCGGCACGTGCGCTTAACAATGCACCCGTTGACATCACCCTTATTGATCGGACGAACCACCACGTTTTTCAGCCGCTCCTCTATCAGGTCGCTACCGGTGGACTGTCGCCAACAGAAATCTCCGCCCCTATCCGGACAATTCTCAAAGACCAGCAAAACGTTACCGTCATCATGGCGGATGTCGTGGCAATTGACCGTGCAGCTAAGCACGTAACACTTGCCCATGGTTCGCCACTTTCGTACGATTATCTGGTTGTAGCAACGGGAGGCCGACATCACTACTTCGGGCATCCCGAATGGGAAGCCCTCGCACCAGGTCTCAAAACGCTGGAAGATGCCAGCCGGGCACGCGAAAGATTTCTGGGCGCATTTGAGGCAGCTGAGAAAGCTGAGTCCGCGGCGGAACGTCAGGAGTGGCTAACCTTTGTCGTTGTAGGTGGCGGACCAACCGGCTGCGAGCTCGCCGGTGTATTGCCCGAGATTGCACGAAAGGCCCTCGCTGATGAATACCGAAGCTTCAAATCGACAGACACGCGCATCTTCCTGATAGAGAATAGTGCGCATGTTCTTGACAACTTCCCGGATGACCTCAGAGTTTGCGCGACCGCTGACTTAGAGCACCTTGGGGTGGATGTTATTCCCCTCCGAAAGGCTGCAGATATACAGCCAGACCACGTGGTGCTTGATGATGGCACGCGGATTCCGTGTCGAACCGTTTTCTGGGCTGCCGGCAACAAAGCGGGACCTATTTGCTCCACGCTGGGTGCAGAACAGGATCGGACCGGGCGTGTGATTGTCACTCCGTACTTACATCTCCCGGATGATAATTCCGTTTTTGTTGTCGGTGATGCGGCTCATGTTCGCCGGGACGATGACAGTACAGTCCCTGGCGTTGCTCCAGCTGCACGCCAGATGGGGGAATGCGCCGGGAAAAACATCTTGAAACTCCTTGCGGGCGATACAACGCTGCAGAAATTTTCCTACATCGACAAAGGTTCGATGGCGGTACTCGGGCGAAATAAAGCTATCGTTGCCGTGGGGAGGTTTCACTTTCACGGAGCCGTCGCCTGGCTGATGTGGCTGTTTGTCCACATCTTGTACCTGGCAGGCTATCGCAACCGCTTGTTGGTTTTACTTGAATGGGCTTATGCCTATGTGACTTACCGGAGGGGCGTCCGGTATTTGATAAAGGAACGCGTAGAATAATGGATGAGCGGGAACGTAGCTGGTATGCAATGGATGGCGGAGCAACGCTCGGTCAGCGTGGACCTGGGAAAGGCACGATTATCGCCGATGCCGAGTACGGAAATCCGGGCGACACGGAGGATGCTGATGCTCGTCTTACGCTTGAGCAGCTCCGGGATGGTACTTATATCCTAACTGGACAGGTCTATCCGTGGGCGTTTGGTCAGGCAATCGCGACCTCAGAAGCAGACGCTGATGCGATAGCGGAAGTAATCCGGAAGCGTCTCGAGACATTGTCAGATTCGATTCCAGATGAAGATGAGCGAGACCTCGTACAGAAAACAACAAGACTCCAGCAGCTTTGCTCGGACTATGAGGCTGACTTTCCCGCTGTCTAACATTTGAAATCGGACCTACGTCCGGTAAACATGCCCGCTTCGTGATCCAGTTGGCCGTCCGTTTTCATGCGCAAGCGTACCGTTGACCCATACTTGGCGTACACCCGTTGCGCGTTGCCTCGGTTGCTCAAAGGTTGCTGGTGAGCCAATAGTTTCAGGATCCATCAGGACCAGATCTGCTTTGCATCCCGGGGCGATCTTGCCACGGTTATGCCAACCAAGCCGGGCAGCAGGGAGGCTTGTCATCTTGCGGATAGCATCCTCTAGCCCAATGACCTTTTTTTCCCGAACATAGTGACCCAACACCCGGGCAAAGGTCCCAAAGGTTCTTGGATGAGGCTGCTCAGCACTGCCATGGTGGGTGATGTCCGTTGCGACGGAATCAGAGCCAATCATCACACGTGGATCACGCAGGATGTACTCGACGTCGTCATCCGACATTGCATGATGCACAGCAGAAATCCAGGGACCGGGCGTAGATAACAAATCTAGCACAAAGTCCTGTGGATGTTGCCCTGCATTCGTTGCGAGATCATCAAGCGACCTTCCGATGTACTCTGGATGCGTAGTGCAGGTGGCAATTTTGATGCGTGTCCAGTCGTGATGTGACATTTCCGCCTGTATCCGCTCACGGTTTCCGGGAATGTTAATTAATGCAGCAAGTGCTTCAGAGTCAGCAGCATTTGCCCAGCGCGGGAGCACAATGGTTTGTAAGCCTGTCTGGTATGCGGTGTATGGATATTGGTCCAGTTGGATATCCATACCGGCAGCCTGCGCATCGGTGACACGTGCAAGCGTTCGCCTCACGACTCCCCAGTTACGGCGTAGCTCAGCCTTGTGATGACTCAGCTGCAGCGGAATTCCAGCGTTCGCAGCCACCTGAATCGCTTCTTCAACTGCTGCTTCCAAGTGGTCTCCTTCGTCGCGCAAGTGCGTGGCATAAAAGCCCCCCGCAGACGCAACGACCTTGGCAATGGCAGATAGCTCTTCTACCGATGCGTACGCTCCGGGAATGTACTCCAGTCCGGATGACAACCCAACAGCACCCGCTGCCATAGCGGCTTCTGCATCCCGGCACATCTGATTAAGTTCCGCAGTGTCAGGAGCCCGGTTTGCGGTACCCATGGCTCGCTTCCGCAGTGTTCCATGTCCAGCAAGGGATGCAACATTCAGCGTTGTCCCGTTATCTGCAACTCTGGCGAGAAACGATGACAGGTCTGTCCAGTTCAGATTGACACCGTATCGATCGAGCGCACGCCTCTCAAGCTTGAAGTCATCTGCCGGTGTTGCGAGTCCGATGGCGATTCCGCAGTTACCAAAGACTTCACTGGTAACGCCTTGCGACAGTGAGCTTTCCATCCCAGGGAAAATGAGGACATTAAAGTCTGAGTGGGTATGGATGTCAATAAATCCTGGGCAGAGAACCTGTCCGTCGCAGGCGATCGCAATATAGCCATCCGGTGCTGAGAGTTGGCTTGGTAACGCAACGATGCTTGTGATGACGTCATCGTCTATGTAAACATCGGCTGCAAAACCGGGGTTTCCTGTGCCATCCACAACAGTGGCATTTACAAATCGAATCCTTGACATCTCGCAGCTAGGCTCCCGGGGTAGTTGTGTCCGGGCCTGTAATCGCCCACTGTGCTGCCACGAGTTCTGCGTACTTTCCTCCACCTGCAAGCAGCTCCGTGTGCGTGCCCTGTTCCACCAGGCGACCATGTTCCATCACGAGTATTCGATCGGCATCAACCACAGTGGAAAGGCGATGAGCAATCGCAAAGGTCGTTCTTCCAGCGGCAAGACGGGCAAGAGACTCCTGAACCGCGGCTTCGGTTTGTGTGTCCAGTGCAGATGTTGCTTCATCGAGGACCAATACCTTCGGATTCTGAAGGATAGCTCTGGCGATTGCGAGGCGCTGCTTTTCACCGCCTGATAGCTTGTATCCACGTTCTCCCACGATTGTGTCGTAGCCATCCGGGAGGCTTGCGATGTGATCGTGAATGGCTGCAGCCCGGGCGGCTTCTTCGATTTGTTCATCTGTTGCGGATGGGTTGCCGTAGCGAAGATTTTCTTTAATGGTGTCGTGGAGGAGGTAGGTTTCCTGAGTTACAACGCCGACCAGGTGACCGAGGTTTTGAAAGCTGAGATTGCGGATGTCCACGCCATCGATGGACACGGAACCAGAAAGGGGGTCGTGAAGGCGTGGAATAAGAAAGGCCAACGTGGTCTTGCCTGCACCGCTAGCGCCAACAAGGGCCACGCGCTCACCAGACTTTGCAGTGAACGTCACGTGATCCAAAGTAAGGTCTGTGGATTCCGGGTCATACTTAAATGTGACATTGGTAAACGAGACTTCACCCTTGGCCTTGCTGATATCGATTGCCGTTGGATGCTCAACCTCACGAATGTCATGTGGCATGTCGAGGTATTCATACACCCTGTCAAAGAGGGACATCCCACTTATCACTTCGACCTGGATGTTCATCAGGGATGTTAGCGGGAAGAATAGGCGCGACTGGAGCGCTGTGAAAGCTACGATTAGGCCGATGGTTAGTCCGGTTCCACTTGGTTGGGCCATGAAGTACCCGGCGAGCCAGTAGACGAGGGCAGGTGTGAGCTGGAACGTCAGTGGAATCAGGTTGAAGAATAGGCGGAGGATTGACATCGAGCGGATCTGCGTCGCCGTTAGTGCATCGTTTTCCTGTACGAACCGATCCAGAGCCCGTTTTGATTGACCGGTAGTCTTCAACAGAAGAATACCGCTCACGGACAGCGTCTCTTGCATTGTGCTGGACAGGTCGGCATTTTGCTTTGCTGACTGCGTTCGCAAGTCACCAAGTTTGATTCCGAGCCGGGCTGAAAGCAAAGCAAACAGAGGCAAAATGCCTACTGACAACAGCGTAAGTCGCCAGTCCATCGCAATCATGCCTATAAGGGTTGAAATTACGATGGCAACATTGCTCAGAAAATTTGCGAGCGTATCCGACAGGACGCCCTGTACACCTGCAACATCACCAATGAGCCGGCTTTGTATCTCACCAGTACGCGTGGATGTAAAGAACTTGAGTCCCATCCCTTGAAGGTGCTCAAAGAGGCGATTTCGGATGCCCTTCAGGATGCGTTGCCCCAGCAGTACACTGAGGTAACCGTAAGCGAGGTTTAACGCCGTTGATCCAATCGTAGCGGCAAGCGTGAGTAATGTGTAGTGTGTGACGACCGACAGATTTC
>JBJTQN010000314.1:0-11202 GCA_046075665.1 Armatimonadota bacterium
GGCCTTCCACAGCTTCAAATCACCCTTGACCGAAATCGTATGGGACGGTTGGGAGTAGATGTCGAAACCGCTCAGGCGATTGTTGAAAGTGCGCTAGCAGGACATAAAGCGGTGAGTATTGTTGATGGAACACGAAAGGTCGATGTCACCGTACGGCTTACCGCTGATGCCAGAGCAACTGAGAGTGACATCCGAGCGATTCGCATTCCTACCCAACTTGGCTCCCGGGTAAGCCTCGGGGACATTGCAAAGATACAACGCGTAAACGGCCCGATTCAGGTTAGCCGGGAAAGTGGCCAGCGTAGAGTGGTCATCATGGCAAATGTCCGTGGAAGGGATCTCGGGACGTTTGCCGCGGATGTGCAAGCGAAAGTCAGTACATCGGTTAAGTTACCGCAAGGCTACTACCTTGATTATGCTGGGACCTATGAACAACTGAAATCTGGAAAACAACGACTCATGGTCGCGGTTCCAATCACCTTTGTGGCGGTTTTCATTCTGTTGATGCTTACACTTGGCAATTTCAAGCATGCACTTCTAGTGTTTACCGGGATCCCCTTCGCCGTATCGGGAGGAATCCTGGCGTTGGTTGCACGCCAGATGCCATTTAGTATCTCCGCCGGAGTTGGTTTTATCGCACTTGCCGGAATCGCTGTACTAAACGGGCTCGTGATGGTCACGTTTATCACCAGTATCCCCTCCACAGCTGATTCGCTCAGGGATGCAGTTATCACCGGAGCCCAAGCCCGGATTCGCCCAGTGCTGATGACAGCATTCGTGGCAAGCCTGGGGTTCATCCCAATGGCCGTAGCAACAGGAAGTGGTGCCGAGGTGCAAAAGCCAATTGCCACCGTCGTAATCGGCGGTTTGATCACGGCAACCATCCTGACACTGCTAGTGCTCCCGGTCATCTACCGGATGATACATAGACGTGACATTTAGGACGTACTGTAATCACGTCATCGTAACGTTGCATGTCACATTCTTGCGCCAATCAGCGTAACTGAATACAAGAACAGTGCAGTATCGGTTCTACCTGTAAGGAAAAAGAGATGAACGTTTTGACCGCTGGACAACGAAGTCTTTATGCATTAATGGCGATAACGCTTACACTAAGTGGATCTCTGACAGTATTGGCGCAAGCCACACCCCGCGGGCGAGGAGGAGACAACAGCCCGTCTCGTCCATCGGAACCACAAACACGTGGGGGTGACCGTGCACCAGGGCGATCATCGGAACCGTCTGCACCGCAACAGCGTGACCGCGGCTCTGACCCAGGGCAGCCCCAGCGGTCATCCGGCGGTGATTCCCGACCGACCGATGTCCCGACGCGTGGTGGTGACCGCTCTCCAGTGCGCACTTCTGAGCCACAATCAGGACCATCCCGTACAAGCGGCCGTGATACCCGTCCAGGGCACGAGACAGGCCGTGATGACAGCCCAACTCCCGTAGTCCGTGGAGATCGATCTCCCGATCGAACGACCGGTCCAGCTTCACCACCTCAACGCGATAACGGTTCACGATCAGATTCTGGTGTTAGGAGTGACAGACCTGCACAACCAGAGCAGCGTGATGGTCGAGCTCCTCGTGGAAATCAACCGCCTGCTGGCTCAAGAGATGCCGGGCGTCCACAAGGTTCGGACCGTAACCAACCGCCACAGTCGTTTGGTTTACAAACCAGCCGCGACCTTGACCGTGGACGGTCTCCCCTCCCAACGAGCCGGGTCGACCGCGATGAACGCGGTGGGACTCCACGCTTCACGATTGCAGATAGGCCCGGTACATCCCGGACGCCGGATCGCTGGGTTGACCCACAGTTTCGTGAGCGACGTTGGCAGGAAACTGCAGATGCGAGACGATTTACCTGGGGGCGCGATGGTGGTCGATTTGGCAATGGTATTGTGCTGCGTCCGGCGATGATCGTTGCCGACCCATACTTTGTTCCATGGTTCCAAGACCGATGCGTGTTCTATCCTCACTATTACTCAGGGCCATTTGTAAGCGTGAATATCGCCTACAACCCGTGGTACGTTTATGCGGGCTGTGTACCGACGTACATTTATCGCCAACACGTCATCGTCCAGCGGCCTCGTGTGGTCTATGTAGACACACCTGTCTATGTTGATGGCTATTATCGACCAGTCACAGTGATTGATAATGGTGGAGACTATTATCTCTCTCCAAGAGCTAATGGACGTTGGTGGAGGGATGATTACAATCTCTCAAAAGCAATCTATAACATCCAAGATGCCTTTTTGACAGAAGACATTGGCTTGCTTGCGAGTGCAACATTGCCGGATATTGAGGTGTCGGTCTTTACACGTGGACGCTACGAGTATTCCCTACGCCCTGCAGACTACTTGGACATGACCAGGGACTTTATGCGCACAACGCGTACGACTGACTTTGAAATTCTAAATGTTCAGAACAAGAACGCAGGAGTTGTCAATGTTCGCATCAGACACGTTTACCGTAACCCACAAGGTGATATCAACACTACCTACCTCACAGTTGTGATGGAGCGGCTACGAGGGGACTGGACGATTACACAGGTCGACACTGCCCCAGAGCGTAACTAGCGGCTACATGGTGGTATGGCGGGTCAAGGTTTTCTATCCTTGACCCGTTGTTTTTGCCGACCACCCAATTCTTCGCCTAAGCAGTCAGCAAGGTCTTCACAAAACGATGTCTGTGAACGGCACTTAACGCAATAAGCTATGCGTACGGTGTACGCGTTATTTACGTGCCAAACTGAGCTCGTTCCGCATTACTCTACCGATGAACCCACCGGCAAGACTTGGCAATGCGATAAGTAATGACTCCCAAATTGGCGATTCATGACCTGCAGGAAGCCCCAGATTTCGCAGTGTAATGTGGGCTCCCGGTACACCAATGGCGACTAAGAGAGATGAAATCACCCACCACCGTGGGAAACTCAGACTGGAGACCATCGCCCCAAACGCTACCAACATCAGGATTGTCGTGTGTTGGCTGTCCCTGATGTTGTAGTCCCAAACGCCGGTAGCGATAGCCGTGATCAGGGCCAGCAGTAACGCAGGACCAAGATTCTCAGGAAACTTTTCACGGGACACAAAGCCATAGTACGTCACCATGAGGCTGATGGTTCCAGATCGATATGTTAGAGACGTAATGCCGGACTTGAAGCAAGAAAATCTACCAATTGCGCACCACTGGGTATGGATGACTGTGCTCCAAACTTTAGCGTTGAACAGGCAGCTGCAGCAGATGCATACTTTATTGCATCTGCAAGTGAATCACCTGAAACATACCGCGCAGCAAATGCTCCACAAAATGTATCGCCAGCTGCAGTCGTGTCGATGGGATTGACATCAAACGCTGGTTGAAAAAGCATCGCATCACCGCTTGTGCAAACTACACCGCCTGCGCCAAGAGTAATCATGACACAAGGGTAGCCCAGACCGCGTAGGAGCAAGCTCGATTGTTCTGCCGATGCCCGGTTAGTGACTTTGGTGTTTGTCATCGCGCCAGCTTCATGCTCGTTGATAATAAGAATGTCAATCAATGCGCGGTAGGCTTCGGGAATGTCAACCACAGGCGCATTATTCAGGATTACGGGGACCGCATCATCCACAGCGACATCGATGGTTCGCAAAATGGTCTCCGCACTAACTTCACCTTGTAACAGGAACACTCCAACATTTTTGCCGGAACTCGGCGGTTTGACGGAGAGGTTGGCACCGGATGCAACTGCAATCAGGTTTTCTCCCCGTCTATCTACAAGGATAACGGCCGTACCTGTTGGCTGATCTGAATCTCGAACAACATATGCACAATCAATCCCATCCGCTTCATACAAGTGGATGAGCTCATCTCCGAAAGCGTCAACACCAAGCGCCGCATGCAACACAACTGTGCCACCAGCACGCCTCGCGGCAACAGCCTGATTTGCCCCTTTACCTCCGGAAATGTGGCGAAAAGTTCCGCCTAGAACTGTGTGTCCAGGCGCGGGTAGATTGGCGACTTGCATTACCAAGTCCATGTTGCAGCTGCCAACCACGTGGATACTACGCATTGCCTAGCCAGCCAGTGTCCAGCAACGTATCGATTTCTGGTCTCGTATGAACACTTGGTTTCCTGCGAAGCAAGGCATCGACCACAAACTACCGGGTTCGGAAATCGTGTAGGTGTGCAATGGATTCCAGGCCTTTGTAGTTGCATCGGCAATCGTGACTTCACCACTGTCAGAAACAATCACAATGTGTTTCCCAACGACAGTAACGTTGATGATTTGCTTTGCTATTCGTGGGCTTGTCCACAACGTGGTGCCGTTGGAAATGGCGACACAGACCGCACGCCGAGACCGCATATCGAAGCCAACCAGTGCATCATCAATGATGACTGGATTGGTCATGTAGGTGCTCATTTCTGCATTCTTCCATGCAGACTTGAGTTCATACCTACCATTTGTCAGCACCACATCGATGGCTTCTGTTGGCCGTGCTTCCCCGGAGATGATCAGCCTGTTACCAACAGGAATTGCATTGCAGATTGTTTGCTCATACATCGCAGTGTAGGGAGAATCCCAGAGAATCTGTCTGGATGTCCTATCTATACCCGCGAGTCGCTTACCAGAAAACGACATCAACAGCTGCTTGCCATGCATCTCCGTAAAGACGGGGCTGGTATAGGAGCCCTTTTCTTTGAGAACTGACCACTGCAGGACGCCATCCGATGCACGGAATGCGGCAACAGACCCGGCTTTTGCCCCTCCAACATTGAAAATGACGTTTTCGCCATCGGCGAGTGCACTCGATGAAACACCACAAATTGGAAAGTTCGCATCTCCTCCACCGGGCATTCGCTCGGCACCACCGTACTCTTTTGCACAGTCGTGGCGCCACCTTAACTTTCCGGTTTTGGCATCGATGGCAGTCATCATTCCGCCGAGGCCAAGCGAGAAAATCATTCCTTGATGAAACAGCGGTGTGGAATTCGGCCCCTTTCCTGCGGTCGGGTCGGGGGCTACAAACGTTGATGGATACTTGTACTCCCACAAGAGCTTGCCACTCACTTGATCCAGAGCAAAGATACGCTCCAAACCAGCAGGCTGTACGGCCGTACGATCCATGCAATAGACTCGTCCATCGGCAACGATTGGTGATGCGTAACCAATACCAACGGGAGCAGTCCAGCTAGCCTTTGGAAGTTTGGCTGGCCAGGGAAGAGTCTGCTGGGTGGTGCCATTTCTTGATGGTCCCCGCCATTGTGGCCAATCCTGTCCGTTGACGATACTAGGCATCGTTGTCTACTCCAAATATGTTCGAACATTACAGTGTACAGGTATCCCATTGGAATGCCTTACTCCCGACCGGGCAGCTCTACATGCCTCCACGCTCAACCGATTCGGTAACATAAACCTATGCGAATCATCACTGCCAATCTTAACGGTATACGTTCTGCTCACAAAAAGGGCTTTTTTGACTGGATTGGCACGACAAATGCCGATGCCGTCTGTGTGCAGGAGCTTAAGGCACAGGGCACCGACCTTACGGATGAGATGCGGGGACCCGCCGGCTACACGGGACATTTTTCGTATGCTATCGAGAAGGGCTACAGTGGCGTCGGCATTTATACCAGAAGGCCTCCGTTGCATCTACGCCATTCATTGGATCATCCTATATTCGACTCAGAGGGCCGGTACATCGAAGCAGAATTTGGAGACTACACGGTAGTCTCCCTTTATCTTCCATCCGCGAGCTCGCGCAATCCGGAAGAACAAGCAATTAAACAGCAAAAGAAAGATGAAGCGCTCGACGTTTTCGCTGAACATATGCGAGCGCTTAAGGCATCCGGGAGATCCGTCATTATCTGTGGTGACTGGAACATTGCTCACACAGAAAAAGACATCAAGAACGCTAAGGGTAACAAAAACTCCAGTGGCTTTCTCCCGCATGAGCGCCAGTGGATGACAGACCGCTTTCAGGGGGATGGCTGGGTGGATGTCTTCCGTTCCTTGTATCCGGATGAAGAGGCGCTTGGATATTCGTGGTGGTCGAATATGCCGGGTGTATTCGCGAAAAATGTAGGTTGGCGACTGGATTATCACGTCGCAACAGCGGACATCGGGAATCGAGCAAAAACGGCATTTGTCTACAAGGATGTGCGATTCTCGGATCATTCACCGGTTGTCGCGGATTATGCCGACTAGGTTTCACGATCGGGTAAAGGCAAGTTGGTCCCAATGTAAAAAATCCTCCCAGACACTTCTGGGAGGATAAAAACCGTCCGACAAGCGACTCTAGCGCGTCATTCCGTTGTTGTTTTTCATACTTTCTTTCACACTTTCAGGAGTAATTTTAACTGTCTCACCAGTAGATTCACTGCCGGTGAACTTTTTTTCATCCTGTTTACATCCGCAGAATAAACCGACCATTACCAAAATGACGGCAAGAGACATAAGCCTTTTCATCGGATTTCCTTATGGATTTGATATGTACCAGCTACCGTCTGCGTTTTGGTGAGGAATACCCCAAAATTCATGACGACCGGCGTAAGGTCCCTGTGAAATCCGGAATAAACGAATCACCTGACCATCAAGTGCTGCACATGTATATGGAGTACCGTTAGCTGCGGTATCAAGCCGCGCAGGAACAGCCTTCGCATGTCCATCGGCGTAGTTGACATTCACAAAACCGTTGTGCCGGGCCGCAACCGGGCTAAAGAAAGCACCACATGCGAAATCTGGTGGACGATTAACAGGCTGTATTGTCGGAACCCCATCAGAGATGAACGCAGTCTCAGCCATGAATTCCAGGCTGGCCTGCGTTTTAACTGCCCTCCCAGCCCCGAAAAAGTTTGACGGTGCACCTTGTTCAACGACGGCGTAGTTAAAGTTGTAGCTAAGAAATTTATACGGTGGGTTTGCGGGACAAAGTCCAGGTGCGCCCATGGCAGCCCGAACATTGTTCCAACCACGCTGGATATCTACAATCCCCGTCGCAGAAGGACAAACCATTATCTGGCTGTTCTTCTGATATGGCGTCAACGCATCATAAAACGTGAACACACAAGGTGGATTGCCACCCATATTGACGTAAAGGCTCAGTGGATACGTTTCGTCGTAATCCTGCACGTACATCATTCCGGCAATACCGGACTGCTTCAGGTTTGACAGACAAGATGCCTGCCGCGCTTTTTCGCGGGCCTGTGCAAAAACAGGGAAAAGAATGGCAGCAAGGATTGCGATAATCGCAATCACCACGAGTAACTCGATCAGGGTAAAACCGCTTTTGCGACGTTGCATGGCGACCTCCAATAAGTAAGTATTTCTGCACTGCAGACTATTGCCCGCATTGGCACCAAAATACCATGCATTTGCGGCATCTGGAACACCTGAGCATCACAAGTATGGTAACCCGCTGCCGATCCAGGTCTGTTTGAGCTCGAAAATCATGATTCGCTAAGCCGTTTTTGTGCGACTCCTCCGTACATCGCATGAATAGCGTTTAGCAATTGTGGTAGTCGATCTACAAATGGGCTTGTTGAGCATGCTTGACGAATCGCATCTGCATCGATTTCAGCCGCACTATTACCCGGGAACCAGTGGTTGGCATGACCAAATAGGTTGTATCTGGACTTTGCCCATTCCGTCAGATCAAGTGGTGCGCCAAATGTAAACAGTCGGAGAATTTCAAGCACGTGAACGCCACCGGGTAGTGCCTCCCAGTCCTTCGGGATGCCTTCCTGCCAACGAGACATCCAATCAGAGCCATGAAAGGTATTCAGACGCGTACTCAGTTTGTCGAGGACAGGTGCGATAGCAGCGGAAGCATTTTCGTAATGCTCCAGCGATGCAATATGTGCATCGAAATCTGTTGGACGGGCTGCACCAATACTCAAGGTGTGTATCTGTGGATGTGAGAGGCAAAAAAGATTATTAAACGCCATAGGTGTTAATGGCTCACACAAATCTGTTAGGCGCTGCGGCGGATCGTATAGACGCCCACCTTTATCCGATGGGCTGATAATAAAGACTCCCATGTCCTGTTTTGTCGCTTCAGATACAGCATCCCAATTGAGTTGGTTAATCCAATACCAATGGAGGTTGACATAATCGAACTCACCGGTGGCGCATGCGCGTGTAATCACATCACACGGAGCATGCGTTGAGAATCCAACGTTTCGAATCCGACCTTGCTTCTGATACTCCCTGACGACGGATAAACACCCGCCTGGCTCCAACACTTGATCCAAAAGTTCATGTGTGTTGACTCCGTGAAAGGCGAATAAATCGATATGGTCCACCTTCAGATAGGCCATCGACTTTTCGAATGTCTCCCTAAATTTCGCTGCTTCCATCGGTGCGATTTTCGTCTGGAGGATGAGTTTAGAACGATCCAGCTTTGGCAGCACCCATCCCAGCTGCATTTCGCTGCTCCCGTAGCCACGGGCCGTTTCGATGTGATTGATACCCAGTTCCAGACTTCGGTGTATGGTCGCTTCAAGGTTTTCCTGATTCTCAGCCGGCACCTCGGATGGTTCTACGTCTTGCCATTTGTATTGATAACGCATCCCGCCACACGAGAAAACAGGCATCTCGAGCTCTGTCCGACCAAATCGACGCCGCGGCATGTTATGAACCATGATCTTCAATCCACCACTCTCAAAAGAAACGTTTTGCAGTGTATCGTTGCATGGCTCATAATCTATATAGCAGTCATCCTTGGTCACTTCTGAGACCAGATCTATGAAATAACTGCGCCGGTCGTGAAATTTCAGGATGGCCACAATACGAGATGTTGCCCGGGAATCGGGCGTGTCAGTCACAACCGTTTCGACGGTCCTAAATAATGCACCGCGTCCAGTAAATGATGCGACACGTGCAAAAGTCCTCGATGTCGCACGGCGTCTGCACTATGTACCGACAGCAAGTGCAATACGTCTGGTAAAGGGCAAAAGCCAAGTCATCGGGATGGCGTTTCCCAACGTCGAAACAAGTCTAGTCACTAACTATAATGCAGCCAAAGTCCTCGCAGGTGTCCTTTCGGTCGCCGCGGAAGAAGGCTACGTTGTACAGTTGAATCCACAACCGTGGGCTGGAGGAGCCGCTGGAGTTTCACAAGTGCGAGCGACCGGCGTCGATGGCGTTTTGCTGTTGTGGCCGAGCCGGACATCCGATCAAACGGATGAACTTGCTAAAAGCGGTATCCCTGTGGTCGTTATTGCAGCATCTGCGAACAGCTCATCTACTTTGGCAACAAGCGTCGATGTTGAAAACATCCACGGCGGTCGGTTGGCCGCTGAGCATCTCATACACTTGGGTCATCGTAAAGCGATCTATGTAGCCGGAGCACTCGGTCAGGAATCTGTTCATCACCGCTATCAGGGCTTTTGTGATGTCTTTGAGGAGCAAAACCTCCCGAAACCGGAGATGATTGGATTTTCATTCGATCCGACTACAGTAGATCAGACGACAGATGAACACTTTAGACAATGTAAGGACGCCACGGCATACTTTGCAACCAACGACAGCCTTGCTCTCAGCATTATCCGGATAGCAGCTGATCACGGCCTGCACACTCCCAAGGACATAAGTGTCGTTGGTTTCGATGATGCACCTTTTGCGCAGCACACGTCACCTATGCTCACATCATTTGTTGTGAATATGGATACGATTGCTGAAACAGCGATGCGGCAGCTGATACGCCTTATCAGTGGACAGTCTGTCGAAAAGGTAAGCATGCCACCAAAGTTGGTACTTAGGGAATCGACCGCTGCCGTGCGCAGTGTCGCGGAGCCTCAGATTCCCCAATAGGCTTACCAATTAGCTAGAGTTTGATTCCGAATGAAAAGAGATTCACAGAGGATGCTCCTTCATCCGTTACATGGCGCAGCTCAACATAGCCCTTTTTCCCAACGGGTATCCCAAGGGAGACTGTTTCGATCCAGCTCTCTTTTCGATTTGCCCCGATGATTCTGCCAGCCCCTATGGAGACCCAGCCAGGAAGACTATCGGTGAAGCGCAGGCGCAGCTCTCCTATCGGGAATGCGACAGATGATCCATCTGTTTCGACCTCAGGGAGTGCCAGAACAAGGCCTGCCACATCGACATCCGGCGCGAGACGAACGGTGAAACCAGCTTGTACAGCCACCGGAGCCTGACTGCGTAGTGTGCCAGGCGTATATCGATCAAAGGCGAATGGGGTTAGTTTACTCGTGAATCCAGCTGCAACGAACGGCTGCGGCCCCTTTTCAGCAAGAGCACCTCCGGAGATACAAATACAAGCAGCAAGGCACAAAATCGTTAAGTTCTTCATCAGACATCCTCTACTTGTGTTATTGGGTGTCACGGGATGAATATTCAGGGAATGTCTGCGAGCGGACCGACATTTCCGGTGAGCGAACAGCGCACTAAATTCGTCTCTGGTGCCTAGAAATGATGTTCTTTCCGTAACGCAGTTAGAAATCCGTCACAGGCAGAATCCAACAAGTCATACACATATGCATAGCGACCATCATAATACGGATCGGGCACGATGTCATCGGCCGGATCTTCGACAAAAGACATCATAGACCGGAGAACCGGCCACTCTGTGTCATTTTCATCAATCAGCATGGCTTCGACCCGTTCAAAGTTGGCATGGTCCATCGTGATGATGTAGTCGAATGCCCGCAAGTCGGATGGTTCCAGTTGTCTGGCTTTTTGGCCACCATAGCTGACCCCATTGCGATCCAATATTTGCCGTGTACCACGGTGCGGAGGCTCACCAACGTGCCACGCACCGAGGCCTGCGGAGTCGACATCAATCGTTTCCGCAAGGCCGGCTGCAGTGACTTTATGGCGCATCAAGGCTTCTGCCATCGGGGACCTGCAAATATTCCCTAAGCAGACAAAGAGAACTCGTACCATGACAGAAGTCTATCACTGCACGTCTGATGCACCCGGCACATTGAGCACGACATCACCTGAAACGGTCACGACGGAAACGCTGGAGCAAGGTTCGGCTCCGACCAGACCCTGGTAGTGACCGGGAACCTTATGAGTAAATGTTTCCGGGAGTGTCACATTTCCGGTCCTAGAGACAACTTTGGCATCAATACCACTGGCATCCAGGACATTCACCGTGCAGTCCCCCGAAACCGAGTGCATATCAAGAGATTTTGGAATGACAGCACCGTGTAGGGTCACATCAGACCAGCCAGTCGCCGAATCAAGCTGTA
>JBJTQN010000315.1:0-4485 GCA_046075665.1 Armatimonadota bacterium
CTTCAGGAGCAAATGCTTGGCAGATTGCATCGTAGACTTCTTTGCTTCCAGCGGTGCGCAGAGAAGTGTTCGAGAAGTTCGCATGCATTCCCGAGCCATTCCAGTCGGTGTCACCAAGTGGCTTACAATGCCAGTTGACCCAGTAGCCATACTCTTCGCCGATACGCTCGAGGAGGTAGCGTGCGATCCAAACCTGATCACCGGCTTCCTTGGCGCCCTTTGCAAAGATCTGGAATTCCCACTGACCAGATGCAACTTCTGCGTTGATACCTTCAACATTTAGGCCAGCGGCAAGGCACTGTTCAAGGTGCTCTTCAACCATATCGCGACCGTAAGCATTGCGTGCTCCGACAGAGCAGTAGTACTGACCCTGTGGATTTGGATAGCCATTTGCCGGGAAGCCAAGCGGCTTGTTGGTGTCAGAATCATAGAGGAAGTACTCTTGCTCGAAACCAAACCAGAAGTCGTTGTCATCGTCGTCAATCAGCGCACGACCGTTACTCGAATGGGCATCACCATTGGCGTCAAGAACATCACACATCACGAGATAGGCTGGCGTTCCGTATGCACTGCGACCTGGATCCGGACAAACAAAAACAGGCCGCAATTGACAGTCTGATGAACCGCCTGGCGCTTGTTCGGTTGAGGAACCATCGAAGGACCACATTTCACAGTCCTCCAATTTGCCACTGAAATTATCTACAATCTTGGTCTTGCTGCGCAGGCTCTGCATCGGCGTGTAGCCGTCGAGCCAGATGTACTCCAACTTGGCTTTGGACATATTCATGACACCTTCTTGGGATTGGCATCCTCGGCCGGACCGACGTGCGGCTACCCGTGCCGATGGGTATGCTCGATTTGTGTGAAGCATATCATTTTGATGAGATGTTAAGCCAACCCGGCGCTGTGGCTACGTGTAGCCAAAACAAAACCCCGGGCTGGCATCCAATGCAACCCGGGGTTAGTTTTTGGATTTGACAAACGTTACTTTACGATTGTCGCCTTCTTGATGCGGTCGAGTTCTGGGAAGTTCTTCTCCAGGAACTTGTTGCCTTGCTGCGCGATTTCGCCCTGAAGCTGGGTGACCTGCTCACCGTAGCCTCCATAAAGCTTATCCACAACATCCATGCCGGCAATTACCTGACCAAACGGTGAAAAGCCCATCTGGTCGAGGCGCCCATTGTCTTTTAGGTTGATGAAGAGCTGTGTCGAGCGGCTATTGGGAGCGCTTGACTTGGCATATGTAATATAGCCACGCTTGTTGCTTGCGACGACCGTATCGTCATCAATATTGGCATCAAGCCACTTGCTCGCATATTTCGGGTTTCCGTGGATACCGAATTGCACGACGAAGTCAGGGACTACACGGAAGAAAATGACATCGGAGAAGAACCCAGCACGAACCAGGTTATAAAAGCGGTCTGCGCCAAGAGGAGACCACTTACGCGTCACAGCAATGGTGAAGTTGCCTTTAGATGTCTCAAATTGAACCTTGAACGTCTCGGGTGCCTTTGCCGTGTGCTTGGATGGATCATCGAGGCCAGGAATAGCCGATGCCGCCGTTTGCGCATTTGCCGCAGGCTTAGCCTTGGTCTGGGCCATCGCGGGAACCGCAAACAACGAGAGTGCCAGCAGTGCTGATAATGTGGTGTTTCGCATATGTCAGTATAACCTCATCGAACGCCCGGAATGGTTCAAGTCGATGAGATGAATCCCGGGCTATACTGCATCATCGGTCACATCGACCGGTCGAAGGAGACCCGATGATGAAACTCTCCCGCCAACAGGCGATTGCTTCCCTCTTTTCTGCCGCGTTGTTTGCCCCAGCTGCACTGGCATCGATGGCGCAAACATCGACCAATGCCCGCTACGGGATGGTCGTTCAGAGCAAGGGTAAAGTCACCCGAATCGACAAAGCCGGAAACATCCTCTGGCAATATGACTGTGCGTACAACTCCCATGACATCCGCCTTCTTCCAAATGGCAATGTGCTCGTAACCACTCAGCCAAGTGTGATCGAAGAAATCACCCCGGAAAAGAAGGTTGTATGGTCCTGGAAGGGGAAAGCGGTTGCCCCACATGATGGACCAATCGAGATCCATAGCTTTGAGCGTCTGGAGAATGGCAACACCATTATCAGCGAGTCGGGTAACAAGCGCATTATTGAGGTCGATCCGTCAGGTACGATTGTTCACTCCATTGCGCTCACCGTCGAAAAGCCAGACTGGCACCGTGATACTCGTCGCGTCCGCCGTACGGAAAAAGGCACGTTCTTAGTTGCCCATGAAGGTATGGGTCTGGTCCGTGAATACGACAAGTCTGGCAAGGTCCTCTGGGAACACAAGCTCGAACTGGGCGCGGAACCTGCTGCTCCGGGTGCCAACGGGCATGGCGTATCCATCTTTAATGTCCTCTCCCTGAAGAATGGCAATGTCTTGATCGGTGGCGGAAACAATAACCGCGTGTACGAAGTTGACCGCAGCGGAAAGACCGTGTGGAGCATCGAGCGGGATGAGTTGAAAGCTCCGGATGGCAAAGCGATTCATTTATGCTGGATCACCAGTCTCAATGTTCTGAGGAATGGCAATATGGTCTTTGCGACCGCATTTGCTGGTCCTGATCAACCAATTCTTGTCGAAGTCAACCGTAAGAAGGAAGTGGTTTGGGCGAAGTACCCAGATGCGACCATCGGTGACGATGTCTGCGCATTCTGGCTGACGGATGTCCGCGGAAGCGTAGTCCGCTAATGCAACGGACCGACCAAGCTATTACTCGCAAGGGATTTCTCGCGGGAACAGCCGGTGTAATCGCCGGCTTTCCAACCGTTGTACATGCAGCGGTTCTTGGCCGAGGAGGCTTTACCGCGCCGAGTAACCGTGTGACGGTCGGGATGATTGGCACTGGCAAAATGGCCAATGACTTTCACCTACCGACGCTGATCGGCTTCCCGGATGTCCAAATACTTGCTGTCTGTGATGTCGATACTACCCGGCGTTTGGCAGCGCAGAATCGAGTTGTTTCGAGCTACGAAAAGCAGGCGAGAGCCGGGGCACATGTGGATGTCTACAACGACTTTCGGGATGTGATTGGGCGAAAAGACATCGATGCAGTGTGTATCGCGACGCCAGAGCACTGGCATGCCATTCCGATTATCGAAGCCGCAAAGGCCGGTAAAGACATTTATTGTGAAAAGCCTTTGACGTTGACATTGCTCGAGGCAAAGCGTTGTATTGAAGCGGTGCGTAAGCACAAGCGCGTGATGCAAACCGGGTCCCAGCAACGTTCCAATGTTTTCGGACCATTTCGAGAGGCTTGCGAATTTGTCCGCTCAGGTCGCATCGGCACGGTCAAATCGGTGACCGTTGGTGTTGGCGGTCCAAGTGTCAAGTGTGACCTAGCGGGTGAACCGCTTGAGCCGGGCCTCGATTGGGATTTGTGGCTTGGCCCTACACCTGATCGGCCGTATTCATCGGTGCTGAGCCCACGTGGAAGCCATAATCACTTTCCGGCATGGCGCAACTACCGGGAGTTTTCCGGTGGAGGGCATGCGGATATTGGCGCCCACATGTATGACATCATGCAGTGGGGCCTCGGAACCGATGCATCGGGGCCGGTGGAGGTTCTCCCACCCGATGACCCATCGGAGGGACAGGGAGCCCGCTTTATCATGCCAAACGGGGTGGAAATCACCCATGGCGGAGCGAGTGGTGTTGTATTTACGGGAACCCGTGGGATGCTGCGTGTCGATCGTGGCGTTCTCTTCAGCAATCCAAAGGAGCTCATTCAAGACCCTCTGGCGGATAATGAAGTGCACTTGTTTAAGTCGCCAGGGCATCACCGAAACTGGCTTGATTGCATTAAGTCGCGTGAGCGCTGTCTTTGTGATGTCGAAATCGGAGCACGCTCAAACCAATACACCCAGCTCGGCAACCTTGCCTATTGGCATGGGCGTAAGCTTAAATGGGATCCGATAAAGTTGGAATTCGCGGGGGACAAGGAAGCCAATTCGTGGCTTGACTATGAGCGCCGTCCGCAGTGGAAGCTACCAAAGGCCTAAAAAGTGTTTTAGAAGTCAGTATAAAAGCCTCGCCTGTAGAACACCGGTGGTGCTTTTCTACGCCAATCGTCCAGCAACAACATTCCCGTAAACATCCGTCAGACGGAAGTCTCGTCCTGCGAAGCGGTAGGTCAGACGCTTGTGGTCAAAGCCCACATTTTGGTGGCATTACGTTCATCCACAAAAACTACCATTACTTTGGGCTCAAAACTTAGTTTTCTACGCCAGCAGCCCTAGAACCACATTTCCGTAAACATCCGTCAGACTGAAGTCTCGTCCTGCGTAGCGATAGGTCAGACGCTTGTGGTCAAAGCCCACATTTTGGTGGCATTACGTTCCTCTACAAAAACTACCATTACTTTGGGCTCAAAACTTAGTTTTCTACGCCAGCAGCCCTGGAACCACATTTCCGTAAACATCCGTCAGAC
>JBJTQN010000316.1:0-6992 GCA_046075665.1 Armatimonadota bacterium
GAAAAATGGCAACCACAGATACCTGCAGGTACCCGGGATGGCTTTGTGAATGTCCCTGCCTTGACGGCATCCAAGCCGGGAGACACATTGCGCTTCCGCTTTACAGGAACGGCGGTTGGGCTGGCGGTTGCTGCGGGCCCGGATGCCGGTATATTGCGTTGCCGGGTGGATGATGGCAAAGAAGTGATTGTCGATACATTTACTGCATGGAGTGGCGGATTATACCTCCCGTGGGTATATGTCCTCGCGGATGAACTGAAGCCTGGCACGCATGAGCTGGTCGTGACAATTGATCATCGAAAGCATGCATCATCCAAGGGGACGGCGGTGCATATTATGCACCTCTGTGTTGGTTAGTGACTTAGCGGGAGAAGAACCAAGATTCCTCGGAGCTGTGGAACCAGTCCCACGCGATTCCCAGAATAAATCCGGCCAGAAGAAACACCACGATAAAGGCAAGGCCAGCTGTTGACAATCCAAGGACGAGATAAGCGATGTAGGCGAGTGCGCCTGCCGGGGCCATGCATGCCCAGAATCGCCAGTGCCAAAGAACATCGATGACACCGATGACGTTATCCAAGGTAATCCAGTCGAGCATTCCCGTCAAGCCTCTTTGCGTCACGGTATCATAATGCCGTTGTCATCGAGCGCGGGCTTGTAGCTCAACGGTTAGAGCAGGGGACTCATAATCCCTTGGTTGGGGGTTCGAATCCCTCCAGGCCCACTCTGGTCAGATCAAAGTAAAACACCTCCGATGGTACTCGGAGGTGTTTTGCAATTTGTAAATTCCTTGCTCCTCAGTTATGGACAGGGCTTTACAAGTGGAGTGTTCTGGAACGGTGCTGGATACCAGGTCTTGCCCCTGAGGAAGTTGTTTGGATCAAGGGTTTGCTCGAAGCGATGCCATTTTGCATGGCCATCCGCGAAGGTCTAGTTTGCTCCACCCAAGTGGCGGTCAAACTGAACACGGACGATTTCCGGCTTGTCCTTTTTACCTGGCAGTCCAGCTGCCCCATCAGCAGGAGTGGCAAATCGGTATGCATCTCTAGGACAGATCTGACCACTGCCAACGGATACACCGCTGGTTCCAATAAACGCAGATGCCCCCTTCCACTGACCAATCTTAGTCTTGGCGGCATCGTTCATGGTTGCACGGCGCTCTGCAAGAACGATTAGGGATGCAGGTTCTTCAAAGCTGGATTCGGACGGTGAAAGCCAGTCATGGGCAGGGATGGCATTGTAGTTGTTGATGTAGGAGAACTTTGGCACTTGTGCATCACAGTTGAGACCCGCAACCTGTCCGGCAGCACAAGGGATTGCAGGTGTGACCGGAAATGCATCCGATGGACAGACAAAAATGCGAACGTTCTTGACATATGGCTGGAGGATAGACGACCAGTGAATCTTGAGCGCAGGGTCTTCGTAGGTCGTCTGCATTAATGTGCCATCGTAGTCCTGTTGATACATGTTCAACGCGAGACCAAGCTGCTTCATGTTCGAGAGGCAGCTCGCAGAGCGGGCCTTTTCACGCGCTTGGGCGAAAACAGGGAAGAGGATAGCTGCCAGAATTGCGATGATGGCAATCACGACAAGAAGCTCAATCAACGTGAAGGCGGTATTTTACGCATCATTGGTTATCATTTCTATTTTAAAAACTCAATAATCGAACCTCCCGGTTATAAGTGACGTAAATCGATTGGTTGTTATGAAACTGTTATGAACAGATGAAGAAAATGTTAAATCCTATCCTTCAAAAGGGCATTCATACCTACGTGCGAACTGCACGATAATCAATACATGGATCCATACTTCGGGCTACTCGTCATTGGACTGGCGTTGTTTCTGGCGGTGGCGTTTGCGGGCTTTTTGAGTGTCCACATCACCACGCGAAAATACGTCCCCAACAACGCTGGCGCGACAAAAGCGCTGGCGCTCACACTTGTTTCGTATGTTGGAAGCGGGATGTTGCTGTCGCTGGCGATGAACCTGACGGATGACAAGCCGGGTCCGTTTGGCTATGTGGTTCCAACCGAGATTTGGATAAAAATTCTTGGTGTGGTGATTGCGTGGATAGCATCAATTATCGGAACATGGTTTTGTACCAAGGCGATGTACGGCGGGAGCCCCCGCACGACGACAAGAATCTCTGGCGCCTTGTTAGGCATCATCACTCTGTCCTTCAGCTCAACGGTGTGGCGGCTCCTTGACTGGATGCTACGAACATCCAGCCACTGAAGATATCTCGAATCTAGATAAACCTAATCATTTGCAGGCAACGCAATGATTGGACTGCTGCCGACCTATGGTGCCCAGACTTTCTCGAGATATGTAAGCAATTTTGGATCGACTTTGCGTAGTGCAGCTCGGTCGAACGGAGCAAAGTCATTTCGCAAAAAATACGCTTCCGTTCCTTCGGCAAAATACTCCTGAGGAGTCGACATCGCGTATGCACGCTCCACCGATGTACCTCGCCCCGGACCACGGAATCGCTCGACCTTGTCGTACGCGCCACCCACTTTGGCATCCCGATACAGCCCCACGAGTTCAGCATTGTCAAAGCCAAGCACCTGGTCGTGGAACGCATGGGCGAGCTCATGCAAAATCACCACCGGCATCCGCTTGACCTCAAACGGGAAAGACTCCGTATCGGTGATCTCGATACCCTTGGCCATCGCTGGATTTCGTCCATTGTCTTTGAGCCAATCTGCTCCAGGATGGTACTCGGCCGTTGGACCAAACCCTTTGTAAGGAAGCGAAACCCACAGGGTGACTTTACGCAGAGCCGGGATATGGCGTGCTGGAACAAGCTGCGTCACTAAGCGCAGCTGCTCTGCGAGGAGGGGTAACATCGCATCCACAGCAGCCGGCATCGTTTCGATGACATCCGTACGGAGATTCACTGTCCACCCCTCGAGGGTCAGGCTGCGATACGTAAGCCCTCCAGAAACAAGCTCTGCAGCGCCCGCGGCAGGACTTGCTACTGTAAGGGCATCGGATGAACGCTTTCGCGCATTGTCCTGAATAATCTTCTTTGCATTCAGAAGTCGCTCCGGCCATGCGAATGTCGGTGCTTTATCAGGATCGTAACCCTTCATGTGTCCATTCAGGCGGGTAGCCGGCTTTGTGTACCGAATTTCTGTGTCCTTGAAAACTTCACGGCAAAGCTCAGCAAGACTTGGGTCATACGCCAGCAGCTCAGCGCGCGTGTTCACATGGTTGTGGTCATGGTCATTTTCGCGGTTGTTGTCAAACCAGGACTGAACCCCCTCTGCAAAGTATTCAGCATGGGAAACGGCGGCGTACTTACCTTTCCATAATCCTGCCGCGAGCGCACTGCGATACGCCTTCTTCACCCGCGCATCAAATGTTGAGTCGACAGCGTTCATTCCCCGCAAGTGGATGCTGTGGGCAAACTCATGGATCAGAATGCTCTCTTTGGCATAAGGATCTCCGGTGTATCCAAGCAGATTTTCCTCTCCAACGCTGCAGTATGGATCTTCTTCCGAGCCACCGGTGCCGCGCACACGTGCATCCCACCAATCACGCGCATTCACACCATCAATGTCTTTGCCCTTGCCGAGCCAGGCAAATTCTGGGAGGTCACAGGTGTACTCGTTTGCCCCAATGATGCAAAGGCGTGTCCCAGACTTAATCATCGCGGCCTTCGCATCCGGACGGGCAGCCAGCAGCTGATTCACCCAATACGCAGCCTCGCGTAGCGCGTAGTCGTTGACATCCGGTCCCGCAACAATCGGAAACCCACCCGCAGAGATAAACTTCGTGTGCCGGGGTGCAACCTTCATGGCCTTGGGCGGCTTAGTGATTTTCTGCGCGCTGGCGATGCTAACGAGCAGCATCGATGCGCAAGTAATGGCGAAGAGACGAAGAGACATCAGTTGGAACGACATGCTCAGCAAATACCACATGTCGCGACATCCGTGGAAGTCTCCACCTAATGGCATGGGAAATCGGCATGGTTTCTGCATCTGACAGCAATTACTATGACTGCTATCCAGTTCTTACCGCGAAGAGGTGTCGCCACCAAGCTGCCATACCTCGACAATATCCGGGGAGTCGCCGCACTCTACGTCGCGATAGGTCACATTTGGCAGTTCATCGCTTTTCAACCTCCGTATGCGAATTTGCCAAAGGTTTTTACTCTGCTGAACTTCGGCCACGCCGCTGTTGGAATTTTCATCGTTTTGTCCGGCTACTGTCTGATGTTGCCGATTGCTGCCCAGGGGCATGTTGAACAGGAGACTGGCTGGCTAAAGGCATTCATTAGGCGCCGTGCGCTCCGTATCTACCCTGCTTACATCGCAGCAATGATCTTTAGTCTCGCTCTGATTGCGACTACCGGTGTCGGCTTAGATCCACAGCGCATCTGGACGAAAGGGCTGTACCACTTTTCCGGCGAGTCGATTGGTTCTCATTTGCTGCTGATGCACAATCTGACTCCTTTCCAATGGACTATTGACACTCCGATGTGGTCTGTGGCACTTGAATGGCAGATTTACCTCCTGTTCGGAGCAGTCATCGTTCCCCTATGGAAACGCGTTCATCCGTACCTGATGCTGAGTGCCTTGGTCGTACTCACCGCGTGGACAGCCACGATTCCATCCTTGAGCGAGAAATATCTCTGGTTTGTCGGGCTCTTCTTCATGGGGAACATCGCGGCCTGCTACGGAACGCGGACACCTGCAGGTGTCGAAGGGCTTGGTCTTCCTAGCAAGCTCTGGAAGCTCGCTGGACTCCGCAGCGCACTCCCGGCACTGCTTGTCTTCCTTGCAACCTGCATGATGCCAAAGCTCATTGTAGTGAGCGATATCGCCCTCGGCATAGGCATCAGTGGAATCCTCGTCTGGTTACAGCGAACCTTTACCAAGACGCCAGAGCACAGAGTCATACGGGTCTTGTCGGCAAAACCATTGGCTACTCTTGGAGCAATGTCCTACAGCATCTACTTACTGCATTTCCCGATTCTCGAGACAACAAATGCGTGGCTTGCCGGGAAATTTACTCCGCTTACAGTAATGGCGATTCAATCTGTTGCGCTGTTACCAATCGTTCTTGGGATTTCCTGGCTGAGCTATAAGTACATCGAGTTACCCTTCATGCGGATGGGCAAGCGTATACGCCCGGAGGGTAACGGTCAGCCTAGCTCGAATGTCGTCACGCCGTAAATCCATTTGAGGTTGATGTCCGGGAAAGGCCCCGTGTACATCCGCGCAGAGGCAAACACTTCCGCCATGCCGTAGCGCCGAACCAATGCCAGGGCTTCGACATTTGGCTCAGGAACATCCAGCACAAAATTATCGGCAGCAGGGATACGTGCAATCAAGCTCCGGAACAAGGTATCTGCGGCTTCAGGACTGGTCGCAAACAATGGCCCAATCTTCCAGCCATCAAAGCAATTACGGACACATCCATACCCAGCAAGCGTATCGGTAGCGTCAGTTGGGATTGCCAATGCTGACGCATCCGGCTGGTGAATCCACGCATTAAGGAAAGCATCCCGTGATGCAGGAACGCAAGCGCGATCAAGCGCTTGGATTGCTGAAAATGGAACATCACGCGCATCCACCGTGCCATCCGCGCCTTGCCAATCCGCTGGCTTAACACCCTGATAACGGGCGTTCCGATAGGCATACCGCCCAATTTGCTTGTAGAGCTCAACGTTCTCAAGAACGCCATCCCCGCCCTGCGTGCAGCCATCCAAGTGGCGACGGCCAGCCTCATGCAATGCCATCCCGTAGCCTTTACCCCAAAATGCCTCATCCACAATACAGCCGCCGAAAAACCCAAAGTGGTCATCGTAGCGGACAGCGCTCACGCAGGCGATCGGCCTTCCATCCAGTTCGCCCACAAGAAAGCCATTTGGGTCAGCGGTGAAAAATGTCTCCGCATCATGGATGCCGGGATTCCATCCGGCAGCTGTCATCCACGCAATGGCAACAGTCCGGATGTCATCAATGGTCATCGTTCGGATGATGTAGCGGCCGTTTGCGGTATTGACCCCTGCTTACGACGTGGGATCGAGGCGCTTATTGCTCCATTTGGGAATCCTACTTCCCTTCTGCGATGGCTTCTGTCCAGCCCCAGGGGATGTATTGCTCTTTGAAGGTGCCATCCGCGTTTAAATCCAAAATGCGATACCCCGGCATCACGCCGTTGTTCGCACCCTTCCACCACGCGCCGCAGATCGCGCCGCCACAGAGGTAGGACACGCCATCGTAGTCGACCCTATCGAGCTGATGCGTATGTCCGCTCAGGCAGACTTTCACATGGCGATGTTTCCTAAACAGCACCTTGAGGGCGTTCCAGTTCTTTGTCATCGAGTTGCCGCCAACCGTCCAGTCGCCTGTCTTGTCGTCATATGCGCCGGCAAGCGTGGTCACGGACAGAATCGGGATATGCGTCATGATGATGGTCGGGCGTGTGTCCTGTCCAAGGGTTTGGTCCAGCCAAGCCATTTGCTCGGGATCGATGATGGCGTTATACCCATCCGGGGTAAGGAAAATATTGTCGAGGACGATGACGTTCCAGCCTCCAACGTGATGTGCATGATACGTACGTTCATAGCCAAACAGGTCGAGAAACCACTTTTGACCCCAGAGGCGCTCAGACCATGTGGTCGCGCTGTCTTTCTTACTCCAGCCCCATGGATCATGGTTGCCGATTGCGTGAAAGCTCTGGATGCTAGTGTGGTCCGCACAGGTCTTTGTGAAGAGGTCCCACTGCGTTCTGGTACGCGCTTCCGTCTGCGCGTAGGCATCCATGATCAGGTCACCGCCAAATAGCAATGCAGCCGGCTTATGTTTCTGTTTCATGATGTGGTCGAGGCAGAGTGCAAGCCCCTTTGGTGTGCCAAGCTCGGGTTGAACGTGCGAGTCCGTCAGGTGGACGATACGCGTGGACTTCCCCTTTGCAATTCCGGCCGGCTGGGAGGCGGAGGCCGCCGCTGCGTGTGCGAGTGACAGGGGCGCGATGGC